>NZ_CP090976.1:318932-637865 GCF_021513235.1 Kaistella sp. 97-N-M2
AACGTCAGGGAATTATTGAAAATCTGAAAAATCTTTATACAAATACGGAGGCCGGAACCAATCTTTTTAAAGCCATCCGCGTTATTAAAGAGGAGTGGAAAAATGCCGGGCAGGTTGCGAAATCAGAATTCAAAATTCTGAATAACAATTATTTTCATCATTTGAATCAGTTCTATCAAATGCTGGACATGAACAAGGAATATATGGAGCAGGAATATGCCCATAATCTGGAAAAAAGACAGCACATCATCGAACGCGCAAAAGAACTTCAAACCGAGCCCGCCGTGCAGAAAGCACTAAACGAATTGCAGTATCTGCACAAATTGTGGAAGGAAGAAGCGGAACCTGTTGCCGAAGAATTCCGCGAAAAAACCTGGGATGAATTTAAAGAAATCTCAAATAAAATTCACGACCGAAAATCGGAACTTTCCGCGCAGATTGACGAAGAGCAAACCGAAAATCTCGCGAAGAAAAATAAAATTATCGAGGAGATAAAAAAAATCACATCTCCCGAAAAGGAGCCCAACCACAATTACTGGCAAAACTCCATCAAAAAAATCGAAGATCTGCGGAGTGAATTCTTGAAGCTGGGCAGCGTTCCGCGCAAAGTTTCGAACCAAAACTGGAACGATTTCAAACAGCATTTACGAAATTTCAACACGTCGAAAAATCAATTTTATAAAGGTCTGAAAAATTCGCAACAGGCCAATTTAGACGAAAAACTAAAACTGATCGCCACGGCAAAAGACAACATGCTCTCCGAAGATTGGGAAACGGTGGTGCCGCTTTTTAAAAAACTGCAGGAAGACTGGAAAAAAATCGGTCACGTCCCGCGAACCATGACGAACAAAGTTTGGGATGATTTCCGCGAAGCCTGCAATACCTTCTTCAATAATTACAGAGAAAAGAACGACGCCGTAAACGATAACTGGAAAGAAAATTTCAAGCATAAAAAACAGCTTCTCGACGAATTGAAAGAAATTACGGCCGAAGATGGAAGTGTGGAAAAAATTGAGCAGATTAAAACGAGCTGGAATAATATCGGCAAGGTTCCACGCGAAAAAATCAACATTAATACGGAGTTCAATAAAACCCTGAGAGAGAAACTGAAGCTGAATAAAATCAGTGAATACAGCCTGAAAGAAGAAGGTCTCTCCGAAAACCAAGTAACCGACAAAGCGCGAAAAATTAAAAACCAAATCGGCGATCTGGAAGCGGAGATTGTGAAAATGGAGAACAACTTAGGATTCTTCAGCAACTCGTCGCGTGAAAATCCTTTGCTGAAAGAGACTTACGAAAAAATTGACGATAAAAAATCGCAGCTCGAAAGTATGAAACAAAGCCTTCACGGCATTTTATCCGGCGAAAATCAATAGAGTTCATGTTTAAAAAAATCTTTTTTCTGCTGATGCTGGCTTCTCTGGGATGTTTAAAAGCCCAGGAAAATGCGGTTGATCTATTGTCGATCCCCGGACCGATTGATTATGATGGCACTGAATTTTTATTGAGCTGGAGCAAGCAGCCCTCGAAAACCCTCTTTCGCCAACAATATATGTTGCGGGATGAGCGGATTGAAGATTTTACGCAAATTTTAGATTTCTCCTATTTCACGAAGGAAATTGAAATGGAATTAGCCGTCCGCCAGAAGGTTGAATCCATCCAAAACAGGGAGAAGAATGACAAGTTTGCTAAAGTGAACGTAGCCGAAAGTCCGGATGGTAAAGAATATGTTATCGATTATTTTATCTCGGAAAATCCGGAAAAAGGCGAGCCCTACATCGAATATGATATTTATCGTTTTAAACCTTACGATAATGGAACGCAAAAAAGCTTCCTTATCATTTCCTATGCGAAAAGGGTTTACGGCGATCTGAAATCTGCGGCAAAATCGCTCGCGAAAGAACGGGATCATGCGCTGGCAACCATGATCGAATATAAAATCCCCGAAATTAAAGTCGTTGCGGTTTCCGCCGGAAAATAATTAAAACGACCCCATAATAACACCCGGCAACTGTTGGGTGTTTTTTCTTTCTGTTAAAAATTTTAAAAATGATTTATTAAATGACCGACGAGATCTACATGAAACGCTGCATCGAGCTGGCCCAAAAAGCTTTGGGAAAAACCTATCCAAACCCGTTGGTTGGGAGCGTGATTGTACACAGCGGTAAAATTATTGGTGAAGGTTATCATCATAAAGCGGGAGAAAATCATGCGGAGATCAACGCGATCAATTCCGTCCAAAATAAAGAGCTCCTAAAAGAATCCACGATCTATGTGTCGCTGGAACCCTGCTCGCACTTTGGTAAAACCCCGCCCTGTGCAAATAAAATTGTAGAAATGGGCTTTAAAAAAGTGGTAATCGGTACATTGGATTCCCACGAAAAAGTGAACGGAAAAGGAAAGAAAATCCTGGAAGACGCGGGCATCGAAGTGGTTTCCGGAATTTTGGAAAAGTCCTGTCAGGAATTAAATAAAAGGTTTTTTACATTTCACGAAAAGAAGAGGCCGTTTATCATTTTAAAATGGGCACAGTCGACGGACGGATTTCTGGATAAACAGTTCCAAACGACGGCGATCAGCAATGCTCTGGTGAAGCAGTTTGTACACACGATGCGGAGTGAGGAACACGCCATTTTGGTTGGAAGCAACACGGCCCTGGTAGACAATGCGAGTTTAACGACGCGCGAAATTTCGGGTAAAAACCCGGTCAGAATTTTAATCGACTTTAACCTAAAAGTTCCACGCGATTTCAAAATTTATAATAATGAAGCTGCGACCTTGGTTTTCAACGGCGAAAAAAATTCAACCGAAGAAAATATTAAATTCATTAGAATCGGGAAAGATAATTTTTTGGAAGATTTAATGGTTAAATTGTATGAAGAACAAATTCAGTCAGTCATTGTGGAAGGCGGAAGTTATACCTTGTCGCAGTTCATCGCGGCCGATCTGTGGGATGAAGCGGTAATTATTACGAATAAAAATCTTGTTTTAAACAAGGGTACAAAAGCGCCGGCATTTAATTTTAAACCAAATTCGGTTCAGAATTTTCGCGATAACGAAGTAGCGTTTTACACGCAGAATCCAGAACTTTAACGCCTATTTTACTTTGGAAAACTACAGTTATAAAACCCTTAAAAAACCCATAGAAAATATGCTGCTCAAGGAAAAAGGCAGCAAATTTATAGGTTTTGCTTTTCCGGTAAATGACGACGCCGAATTGAAAGAATGTTTAGAAAAGGTGCGAAGCGAACATCCGAAGGCAACACATCATTGCTATGCGTTCCGTCTCGGAATTGGTGGTGAAAACTACCGCGCCAACGACGATGGAGAACCGAACGGCAGCGCCGGCCTTCCCATATACAATCAGTTATTGGCTAACCATATAACCAATATTTTAGTAATTGTTGTCCGGTATTATGGCGGCACCAAATTAGGGGTTTCCGGCCTCGTTAAAGCGTATAAAGATGCGGCAAAACTCACTTTGGAAGAAGCCGAAATCATCACCAAAAATTTAGAAAGTACCATTGAAATATCATTCGACTTTCAAAAACAAAATCAGATTTTTACGCTGCTCAATAAATCCGACGGAAAAATTATAGACTTTTTCTCCGAAGATAAGTGCAAAATCACCGCGAAAATCAACACCTCCCAAAAAGAAAACATCTCGGAACAATTGTCCGAGATGCAAAATATCTCTTTTAAATTTCTTTAAATTTTAAGCTGAAGAAATTTTAGCTCTTTCTTAGTCCCGTCTTCCCATCAGCATCGAACCCCAGTAAAGAAGCTGTGCTAAAGAACCTAATGCTGCAACAACGTAAGTTCTTGCCGCCCAGGTTAAAGAATCTTTCACGCCCACATATTCTTCTGCAGTTACTGTTCCTGTATCTTTCAGCCATTTCATTGCTCTGTTGCTCGCATCGTATTCTACAGGGAGGGTGACGAAAGCGAAAAGGGTGGTAAAGGCAAAAAGTGCTACACCGATGGCTAAGACGGTCGTATTTCCGTTTGGATTTTCGATGGTTCGGGTGGAAAACATAAGGAAAATCCCGGCCATTAAAACAAACTGCATGAGTCGTGAACTGATATTCACCATCGGTACCAGTTTCGATCGCAATTGCAACATTGAATATCCTACGGCGTGCTGTACAGCGTGGCCACATTCATGTGCCGCAACTGCCGCTGCCGCTGCATTTCTCTGCATATATACGCCTTCGGACAAATTGACAGTTTTATCCGCCGGATTATAGTGATCCGTTAATTGACCCGGCACAGAAATAACCTGCACATCATTAATGCCGTTATCCCGCAGCATTTTTTCTGCAACTTCTTTACCCGACATCCCGTTTCGGAGGTGAACCTGAGAATAGTGCGCAAATTTAGATTTCAGCCGCGAGGAAACCAACCAGCTTACGAGCATTGAAATCCCAATAATTACATAATATCCTGTCATTTTTTCTATTTATTTTTAAATTTTGAAATTGAACACTAAGTGTAAAAAACGTGCCAAAGTTTTTATATTTGTATTATTCATTTATATTTGTTTTCCCAAATACAGAGCGATGTCCCAACTTTCTATAATTGAAGTCAATAACGAAAACGATTTAAAAAAATTCATCAGTTTCCCGATGGATTTGTACAAAAATAACAACAATTATGTGCCTCCCTTAATAAATGACGAGAAAAACATTTGGGACGTAAAGGAAAATCCGGCTTTACAGTACTGTACGGCAAAGCAGTTTCTCGCGTACAAAGACCATAAAATAGTGGGCAGAATTGCCGTGATCTGGAATCCGCGCGAAGAAGAGGAACTCGGTATAAATAAAGTGCGGTTCGGCTGGCTGGATTTTATTGATGACTTCGAAGTTTCGACGGCACTGATTAATAAGGCAATTGATTTAGCCCGCGAGAAAAAGAGCAAAAAAATTGAAGGTCCTATGGGGTTTACCAACCTTGATAAAGCCGGTATGCTGATTAAAGGTTTCGATAAACTGGCGACAATGATTGGGCTTTATAATTTTCCGTATTACCCGGAACATCTGGAGCGGTTAGGATTGGTGAAAGAAAAGGAATGGGTGGAATATGAAATGGATTTCCCCAGTGTTTTATCGGAAAAACTAAAGAAATTCAGCAGTTTAATTGCCGAAAAATACAAATTAAATGTCATCAACTTTAAAAATAAAAAAGAGATTCTTCCACTGGTCGAACCCATGTTCAAACTACTCGATCAAACGTACAATACACTATCAACCTATACGCCGATCACCGATGATCAGATAAAAACATACAAAGAAAAATATTTCCCTTTCATCGACAAAAATTACGTGATTTGTGTGGAAGATGAAAACCATCAGCTTATCGCGTTTGCCGTAACAATGCCTTCCTATTCACGCGCTTTGCAAAAATCGAAAGGAAAATTATTTCCGTTCGGCTGGTGGCATTTTTTGCAGGCCGGGAAGAAAAATGACCGCGCAAACTTTTATCTGATCGGAATTCATCCCGAATATCAACGGCGAGGCGTGACGGCGATCATCTTTAAAGAAATCTTTGTGCGTTTTAACAGGATGGGAATTAAATTTGCGGAAACCAATCCGGAACTCGAAGAAAACAAAGGTGTCCAGGCACTTTGGCAGGATTATAACCCAACCAATCACAAACGCAGGAGAACATACTCCATGGAAATTTGCTAGGAAAAAAATACAATTCACGAAAATTTTAAAAGAATGAAAAAGCAACTTTATATCTATATCGCAATGATTTTGGCGTTTCTGGTTTATAATCAGTTTTTTCAGGTTCAGGACGAAAAACTGAACAGTGTGATTAATATTTTGTTTGCCAGTTTTCTTTTTTTATACATTGGTTATATGGCTTATTTGGTGCTGAAACGCCTGAAGGATACGGGAAAAAAATAATTATTTTTAAACATTCTAAATTAGATAAAAGTTCTATTTCCATCATATTTTCAAAGCTTATATTTCTGCCTTAAATCTTTATTCATTAAATTTGCAGATTGAGAAAATAATGTATTGATGAATTTACCAGAAAATTATATACCGATTATCATTCAGGCTGTGGTGGCTATCGGTTTTGTAGGAATTTCTTTGTTGGGCGCCCACTTTTTGGGACCGAGACAGCAAGACAGTACGGTTAATAAAAACAAGTCTTTTGAGTGTGGAATTGAAAGTGAAGGCGACGCGAGAACGCCGTTCTCCATCAGATATTTCTTAACCGCCATTCTCTTTGTTCTTTTCGATATCGAAATCGTATTTTTCTATCCTTATGCCGTTAATTTCCGCGAGTTTGGTCTGGAAGGATTTCTTGCGGTAACCACTTTTGTCTCCATTTTCTTTTTAGGCTTTTTGTACGTTTTAAAACGCGGCGCCTTAGATTGGGACAAATAAAATCCGATCTTTAGGACCGGAAATTGATTTAATAATTTATTTAAAAAATTAATCAAAATGTCAGAAATTACACCAAAAATAAATACTAATGCTCCAGCTCCGGCAGGTTTAGAGGGTGAGGGTTTCTTCGCCACCAATCTAAGCAGCCTTATTGGAATGGCGCGTTCTTACTCCTTATGGCCACTTCCGTTCGCAACCTCATGTTGTGGAATCGAATTTATGGCGACTATGGCCCCAAATTATGATCTCGCCCGTTTCGGTGGCGAAAGAATGAGTTTCTCCCCTCGCCAGGCCGATGTTTTAATGGTTTGTGGAACAATTGCAAAAAAATTAGGACCGATCCTAAAAGAAGTTTACACCCAGATGGCCGAACCAAAGTGGGTTATCGCCGTGGGTGCTTGTGCGTGTAGCGGTGGAATTTTCGATTCTTACTCTGTTCTGCAGGGGATCGACAAAGTAATTCCGGTAGATGTTTACGTTCCCGGTTGCCCTCCACGACCAGAGCAGATCCTGGAAGGATTTATGCAGGTGCAGGCTTTAGCACAAAGTGAAAGTTTACGACGACGCGATCTTCCGCAGTATAAAGAATTATTGGAATCTTATAACATTAACTAATTTATGGAATTTACCAATAATTTTGTTTTAGAAGCAATTTCCCGAGAATTTCCCGGCTCCATTATCGAAAGTACAGAACCATATGGAATGCTTACTTTAGAAATTAAAAAGGCAGATCTTAAAAAAGTAGTTCATCACATGAAAGACAGTACTTTAGGATTTACTTTTTTAACGGATATCTGTGGAATTCATCATCCGGAAATACCTGAAAAAGAATTGGGCGTCGTTTATCATCTGCACAACTTTGTCGACAATCTTCGGATCCGCTTGAAAGCCTTTATGCCCCTGGAAAATGCCGAGATCGACAGTGTAACCGATTTATTTGCCGGTGCTAACTGGATGGAGCGCGAAACTTTTGAGTTTTATGGCGTTAAATTTAAAGGACACCCGGATTTAAGGGTTATTTTAAACGAACCGGATATCGGCTATCATCCCATGCTGAAGCAGTATCCTTTGGAAGACGGTACCAGACTCGATAAAGATGATGCCATGTTCGGAAGATAAATTTTTTAAAGACGAATGATTATTGATCCTTGATCACTTTTCATTTCTTGATGACTAAGTACACATTATGAAAGACAATCAGTTATCCAATATATTAACGCAGTACGACGCTCAGGAACAGATTGACGGGCAGTTATATACCCTCAATTTAGGACCAACGCACCCCGCCACCCATGGTATTTTTCAGAATATCCTGACGATGGACGGAGAAAAAATTCTGCATTCAGAGCAAACGGTAGGTTACATTCACCGGGCTTTCGAAAAAATTTCAGAAAGAAGAAATTTCACCCAGATAACGACTTTAACGGACCGAATGAATTACTGTTCGGCGCCCATCAACAACTTAGGTTGGCACATGACCGTTGAAAAACTTTTGGGAGTGGTCGTTCCCAAGAGGGTTGATTACATGCGGGTTATTATGATGGAATTGGCAAGAATTGGTGATCACTTAATCTGTAATGCGGTAACGGGCGTTGATACCGGCGCTTTAACCGGTTTTACGTATATGTTCCCAGAGCGCGAAAAGATTTACGATATGTACGAACAGGTTTGTGGCGGAAGATTAACCACAAATATGGGACGGATCGGTGGTTTCGAAAGAGATTTCACACCGAAATTTTTCGATCTCTTACGCGATTTTCTGAAAACTTTTCCTGTCGTTTTTAAAGATTTTTCCAATTTACTGGAGCGAAACAGAATTTTTATGGACCGTACCATTGGTGCCGGCGCAATTTCCGCGGAACGCGCTTTAAGCTACGGATTTACAGGTCCAAACTTACGCGCAACAGGAGTGGATTACGATGTTCGTGTCGCCACCCCCTACTCTTCGTATGAAGATTTCGATTTCGATATTCCCGTAGGAACCGCAGGCGATACTTACGATCGTTTCATGGTTAGACAGGGGGAAATTTGGGAAAGTTTAAAAATAATTCAGCAGGCACTCGACAATCTTCCTGATGGTCCTTTCCACGCTGATGTTCCGGACTTTTACCTGCCAGAAAAAGCCGATGTTTATACCAAAATGGAAGCTTTGATCTACCACTTCAAAATCGTGATGGGTGAAACTGAAGTACCGAAAGGCGAAGTTTACCACGCAGTAGAAGGCGGGAACGGCGAATTAGGATTTTATCTGGTAAGCGATGGCGGAAGAACCCCTTATCGCTTACACTTTAGACGACCATGTTTTATCTATTATCAAGCGTATCCGGAAATGATTATAGGCTCTGTAATTTCGGATGCGGTGGTTACTTTAAGCAGTTTAAATGTAATTGCAGGCGAGTTAGATGCGTAATTAAATTATAAATTTCAGATTACAAATTATAAAACTGGTCTGAAATACAATATAGAAAATGACAGCAATTTTAGTTTTTAATTTAAAAATCTAAAATTTAAAATTTAAAATTAGAAAAGTGAGCGAAACAATAGCTTTCAGACCTGAAACAATGCAGCAGGTTCATAAAATTATCGCAAGGTATCCCGAAGAAAGAAAAAAATCTGCCTTAATTCCGTTGCTGCACCTGGCACAAAAGGAATTTGGAGGCTGGCTGGCAGTTCCGGTGATGGATTATGTAGCGGAAATTCTTAGCATTCAACCCATTGAAGTATACGAAGTCGCTACCTTTTACACCATGTTCAACATGAAACCCGTGGGAAAATATGTTTTGGAAGTTTGCCAAACCGGGCCCTGTATGCTGAACGGCAGCGATGAGATCATCAAAAACATAAAAGAAACCTTAAACATCAAAAACGGAGAAACCACGGCCGACGGACTTTTCACGCTGAAAACAGCGGAATGTCTAGGCGCATGCGGTTACGCACCAATGATGCAGATGGGTAAATTTTATCACGAACATTTAACAAAAGAAAAAGTAAACGAAATTCTCCAGCTTTGCAGAGAAGGTAAGTTTGCTTTAGACTAATTTTTATTAATAACAATGAGTAAAAAACTTTTACTTAAAGACGCACATATAGAAGGAATCAGATTCTATGATACTTACCGCAAACAAGGCGGTTACGATGCCGTAGAAACAGCCCTGAAAATGACGCCCGAAGCCATTGTGGAAGAAGTGAAAACTTCGGGTCTGCGCGGTCGTGGCGGCGCGGGTTTCCCTACTGGATTAAAGTGGAGCTTCCTCGCAAAACCCGAAGGCGTACCACGATATCTGGTCGTAAATGCCGACGAATCGGAGCCCGGAACTTTTAAAGATCGGTATTTAATGGAATTTCTTCCGCATCTGTTGATCGAAGGAATGATCATTTCCTCCTTTGCCCTGGGCGCAAATACCGCCTATATCTATATTCGCGGCGAATATGCCTGGATTGTAGATATTTTGGAAGAAGCTATTGATGAAGCAAAAGCAGCCGGATTTTTAGGAAAAAATATTTTAGGGGCCGGTTACGATTTGGAAATCTACGTGCACCGCGGCGCAGGAGCATATATTTGTGGCGAAGAAACTGCCCTTCTCGAATCTTTGGAAGGTAAAAGAGGAAATCCACGTTTGAAACCGCCATTTCCCGCCGTAAAAGGACTTTGGGAATCTCCAACAGTAGTAAATAATGTAGAAACCATCGCAGCGGTTGTTCCCATCATCAACATAACCGGTGCTGAATATGCTAAAATTGGGGTTGGAAAATCCACAGGAACAAAATTGATTTCGGCCTGCGGAAACATCAACAAACCCGGCGTTTATGAGATCGACATGACGATCTCCGTAGAAGAATTTATTTATTCCGATGAATATTGCGGCGGAATCCCCAACGGTAAAAGGCTGAAGGCCTGCATCCCAGGCGGAAGTTCTGTACCGATTGTTCCCGCAAACTTATTACTGAAAACAATCAACGGCGAACCGCGATTGATGAATTATGAATCTCTTGCCGACGGCGGTTTTGCTACAGGAACAATGATGGGATCCGGCGGATTTATTGTTTTGGATGAAGACCAGTGCGTTGTAAAACATACCTTGACCTTAGCCCATTTTTATATGCACGAAAGCTGCGGACAATGTACGCCGTGCCGGGAAGGAACGGGATGGATGTGGCGAATTTTATCCAAACTGGAAAACGGAACAGGAACTTTTGCCGATATCGATCTGCTTTGGGACGTTCAAAGAAAAATTGAAGGAAACACGATTTGTCCTTTGGGAGATGCAGCTGCCTGGCCAGTTGCCGCTGCCATCCGTCATTTCCGCGACGAGTTCGAATGGCACGTCGATAATCCTGAAGCATTAACAAAAAATTACGGATTGGCGAACTACGCGGACCCGATACCTGCACCAGCGGTTGCAGAATAGAATGAAGAAGATTTTTAAGATTAGTATATTCCTTGTTACAGGACTGAATTTTGCGTTCGCACAGAAAACCGATTCGCCCATCAATAAGGATAAAGAAATTTCCGGTGACGTACAAACGGTTTCTCCTTTAACAAAAAAAGGACAGATGTTTATATTTTGGGGGTACAACAGAGCAGGTTTCAGCAATTCCGATATCCGGTTTAAAGGAGCAGACTACAATTTTACCCTGGAAAATGTGGTAGCGCATGACAGGCCTTCCGCTTTAAGTTTAAGGTATTTGGATCCGGGAAAAATGTCCATTCCACAGTTTAATTTTCGGGTTGGATATTTTTTTAAAGACAATTTAGCGCTCGTAGTGGGCACAGATCATATGAAATATGTGATGGATCAGGAACAGACTGTCCATTTCAAAGGAAATATTGCAGATCCGGTGTATGCAGCGATGGTCCGGAATGGTGAAGTAAATTTGTCTGATAAGCAATTTCTTACCTTTGAGCATACGGACGGACTGAATTATGTGAACGCCGGAATAGAAAAATATCAAAACCTTTTCGCAAAAAGGAATTTTGATGTTGTTTGGTCTTACGGCGGCGGCGCGGGAGTTTTATTTCCGAAAAGTAATGTGAAATTATTTGGAAATGAACGCAGCGATCGCTATCATGTCGCAGGATTTGGTTTGGATGCACGGACGAACATTAATTTTGTCTTCTGGAAGCACCTCATGGCGAGAGTTGAAGGAAAATTCGGGTACATCAATTTGCCCGATATTAAAACGACGCTGAATAATCACCCTGATAAAGCCAGTCAGGATTTTGTATTCTACCAGGTTAATTTCGGGGTTGGGTACACGTTTAATACAAAGAAAAATAATTAATTCATTTTTGAATTCATCTATAATGAGCGAAGAAATAAAAAAATTTAAGATAACCATCGACGGACAAACCACCGAAGTTTTGCCCGGCACCTCCATTTTGGAAGCCGCGCGACAAATCGGTGGAAAATCTGTGCCGCCCGCAATGTGCTACTACAAACCACTGGAAACCAGTGGCGGACGATGCAGAACGTGTTTGGTAGAAGTTTCAAAAGGGTCGGATGCAGATACGCGGCCGATGCCGAAATTGGTCGCCAGTTGCAGAACCGGCGTCATGGACGGCATGGAAGTGAAAAATTTAACCTCCGAAAAAACCCAGGAAGCGCGAAAAGCGGTGACTGAGTTTTTGCTGATTAACCACCCTTTAGATTGCCCTATTTGCGATCAGGCTGGCGAATGTCATTTGCAGGATCTCGGTTACGAGCATGGTGTGGAAGGAACAAGAACAGAATTTGAAAGAAGAACTTTCGAACCTGAAGATATTGGACCGAACATTAAACTCCACATGAACCGATGTATTTTGTGTGCGAGATGTGTTTTGGCCGCCAACCAGTTAACAGAAACAAGAGAGCACGGAATCTTATTCCGTGGCGAACACGCAGAAATCTCTACCTATTTAAATAAAGCGTTGGATAACGATTTCATTGGAAATGTGATCGATGTTTGTCCGGTAGGCGCCCTAACCGACAGAACTTCGCGTTTTGCGAGCAGAGTTTGGTTTACCAAACCGGTAAATGCAACGTGCAAATGTGAAAAATGTTCCGGAAAAGCAGTTCTTTGGATGAAAGGCGACGAAATTATTCGGGTAACAGCGAGAAAAGATCAGTACGATGAGATCATCGACTGGATTTGTGACGAATGCCGTTTCGAAAGAAAGGAAGTGAAATTCTGGAATATCGAAGGGCCAAGACATATTGACCGTCATTCTGTGATCTCTCTGAATCATTACGAGAAACCGAAAAATATGGTCAGCCTTCTGAACAGGGGCGAAGCGAAGGAGCTGAGTGCCGAAGACGAAGCAGAATCTGCCGCCAAATCCGACGATAATTTTAAATTAATGTAAATCTTCAGTCAACTGAAGAATCAAATTATACGAAAAAATGGAGTTATTAACTTTCAAAATCATACTCGTGCTGTCCCTCTTTTTATTGGCGCTTACCGTTGCCGCCTACTCCACGTGGGCAGAACGAAAAGTGGCAGCCATTATGCAGGACAGAATCGGGCCTAACCGTTCCGGACCTTTCGGCCTTTTGCAGCCATTGGCTGATGGCGGTAAATTTTTCTTTAAGGAAGATTTCACACCCGCCGGCGCTGAAAAATTTCTGTTCATCATCGGGCCGTCTTTGGTGATGTTTATCTCGCTGATAACCGGAGCCGTCATCCCGTGGGGAAAAACCCTGAACATTGGTGGAAATTCTTTTGATCTGCAGGTAGCGAACATCGATATCGGCGTTCTTTATTTGGTAGGAATGGTTTCCATTGGCGTCTACGGAATTATGATCGGTGGTTGGGCATCTAACAATAAATTCTCCTTAATCGGTGCCATCCGTGCGAGTTCGCAGATGATTTCTTATGAACTTGCCATGGGTCTTACGATTATTGCGATTATTATGATGGCAGGATCTTTAGATCTGAAAGTGATTGTAGAACAGCAAACCCACGGTAAAATCTGGGGAATTATCCCGGAAGTTTCGGGGATGAATTGGAATTTCTTTTATCAGCCCGTTGCTTTTATTATCTTTTTTATTGCAGCTTTAGCCGAAACGAACCGCGCGCCGTTCGATTTGCCGGAATGTGAAAACGAATTGGTCAACGGTTACCACACGGAATATTCTTCCATGAAGTTAGGTTTATACATGTTCGGCGAATATGTGAATATGTTTATATCGAATGCCTTGATCGTGGTTTTATTCTTCGGTGGTTATAACTATCCGGGAATAGACTGGGTGACGAATAACTGGGGCGAAAACGCTGCGGGAATTCTCTCCATCGTGTCCTTTTTAACAAAAACGTTCTTCGGAATCTTTGTATTTATGTGGATCCGCTGGACTTTACCAAGATTCAGATACGACCAGTTGATGCATTTGGGCTGGAAAAAACTGATCCCGCTGGCGCTTTTTAATTTGATGGCGACCGGTGCAATAATTTTGGCCTTCGATTATTTTACAAAATAAGCCGAAGACCTGCGAAAAAGAGACGAAACTGAATTTTAGCCCCGATTGCAGCGGCATCCTTTTGCGAGGACGAAGGACGAGCAAAAGATAGAGCGGAAAGCGGGTACCATATTGAAAAGAAGCTCCCAACGTGGCGCTTCTGAAAATAATAATTAAAAATATATTTCTGAAAATGAAATTAACAAATAGATCCAAAGTGGTCTCCGACAAAAAAATGACCTTCGGCGAGAGCATTTATCTTCCTGCCGTGCTGAAGGGTATGGGAATTACGCTGCGTCATGCCGCGAATTCGGTTTTTGGTAATGGAGTCGCCACGGTGCAATATCCGGAAGAACAACGACCACGAGTACAGATTTGGCGCGGCGAGCACGTGCTGAAACTCGATAACGAAGGGCGGGAACGCTGTACCGCGTGCGGACTTTGTGCTGTAGCCTGTCCGGCGGAAGCAATCACCATGACGTCGGCGGAACGCACAAAAGAAGAAAAAGATCTTTACCGCGAAGAAAAATACGCGAAAGTATATGAAATTAATATGTTGCGCTGTATTTTTTGTGGAATGTGCGAGGAAGCCTGCCCGAAATCTGCCATTTACCTGACGGATAAGTTGGTGAATGTGGAAGAAAACCGCGGCAGCTTTATTTACGGTAAAGATAAACTGGTTGAAAAAATTAATGCAAGAGTGGACGTTTCGGCGAGACAAAGCGAGTTGCAGAAAAAAATGATGAAATAAATGGAACAGATCTTATTTTTCTTTGTTGCGTTTATCGCAGTGGCAAGCGCCGTTTATTTTGTGTTTGCGCGAAATCCGCTCTACTCTATTCTTTCGCTTATCGTGACGATGTTTTCTATTGCCGGTTTATATATTTTATTAAACGCGCAGTTTCTGGGCATTGTGCAGATTATTGTTTATGCAGGCGCCATTATGGTGTTGTTTCTTTACATTTTGATGATGTTGAATCTGAATAAAGCCGACGAAAGTAAAAAACAAAACCTTATGAAGTTTGTGGGCGTTTTTTCTGCGGGCTTACTGTTGATCGCAATCTTGGGTGCTTTTCGCGGTTTCAAAGTTGAGGCAGCGGCGAGCAATGTGGATTCCGGTGTGGGATTGACGAAAAATCTTGGAAGATTATTGTTTAACGAATATGTTTTGCCTTTTGAGTTGGCCTCGCTGCTTATTTTTGCAGGAATTGTGGGCGCAGTATTAATTGGTAAAAAAGATTTATAGAATTATGGGAGGAAATTCATTTATACAACACGTACCGCTGGAATATTTTATTATTCTCTGCTCGGTGATGTTTTGCCTGGGCGTAATGGGCGTTTTGGTGCGAAAAAACGCGATCATTATTTTGGGTTGTGTCGAATTGATGCTGAACTCGGTTAACCTTCTGTTAGCTGCGTTTTCGAGTTACAAAGGCGACGGAAACGGACAGATTCTGGTCTTCTTCATTATGGTGGTTGCCGCCGCAGAAGTTGCCGTCGGTTTAGCGATTATTGCCATGATGTACCGGAACACGAAGTCGGTGGACATTAGTATTTTTAATAAATTAAGAGGATAAATAGAGGATGGAAAATTTAGTTTACGCAATTATACTTTTACCCTTACTCGGATTTTTAATTAACGGACTTTTCGGCAAAAGTTTGCCGAAAATGGTGGTCGGAACGCTTGCAACGCTTGTTGTTTTTGCATCTTTCTGCATCGCTGTCAGTTTATTTTTAAAGTTCGATGCGGCATCGCCACCCGTAATCGTGCGGGCGTTTGAATGGTTTCGGATCAGCGGAATACAGGTTAATTTTGGCTTTCAGATCGATCAGCTGTCTTTGATGATGATTATGATCATCACTGGGATTGGATCTTTAATTCACCTTTATTCCATCGGTTATATGAGCCATGACAAAGGGTTTTACAAATTCTTTACTTATTTGAATTTATTTATCTTCTCCATGTTACTTTTGGTCATGGGAAGCAATTATTTAATTCTTTTTATCGGTTGGGAAGGTGTTGGACTTTGCTCTTACCTCTTGATTGGCTTTTGGTACACGAACGAAGAATATGGCGCTGCGGCGCGGAAAGCTTTCATCATGAACCGGATTGGGGATTTGGGAATGATCATCGGTATTTTGATGATCGCCTATCAAACCAACGCGGTTGATTTTCTTTCGGTGGCGCAAAACTCCGGTAAATTCGAACTCGATTCGACCATTATTATTTTCATCACCTCCAGTTTATTTATTGGCGCTGTCGGAAAATCTGCACAGATTCCTTTATTTACGTGGCTTCCGGATGCCATGGCAGGCCCAACGCCGGTTTCTGCTTTAATCCACGCCGCCACCATGGTAACGGCGGGGATTTATTTGGTCGTACGGTCCAATTTCCTTTTCTCTTTAGCACCAACAACTTTGGAAGGCATTCTTTTCATCGGTCTGTTAACTGCTTTGGTAGCCGCATTTATCGGCCTCCGACAAAATGATATTAAAAAAGTTTTAGCCTACTCCACGGTTTCGCAGCTGGGCTTTATGTTTGTCGCCATCGGAGTTGGCGCTTACACGACAGCGATGTTTCACTTAATGACGCACGCCTTTTTCAAAGCATTGTTATTCCTCGGCTCCGGTTCCGTTATTCACGCGATGAGCGACGAACAGGATATGAGAATGATGGGCGGTTTAAAGAAAAAAATTCCGGTTACGCATATCACTTTCCTTATCGGAACTTTAGCGATCTCCGGTTTTCCTTTCCTTTCGGGCATGATTTCCAAAGATGAAATTTTGACCAATGTTTACGGAAAAAATCCCATTATTTGGGTGATCTTGTTTATCATCGCCGCGATGACGGCGATTTATATGTTCCGGGCCTATTATTTAACGTTCCACGGAGAATTTCGCGGTACGCCGGAGCAGGAAAAACATGTTCACGAAAGCCCGAAAACAATGACGATTCCGTTGATCGTTCTGGCAATCCTGTCCATTCTCGGCGGTTTTATTAATCTTCCACATTTTATCTCGCACGGAGATTATTCCACTTTGGCCCACTGGCTGCAATCCATCTACGTTTATGATGTAGAACTGCCGGAAGTTGCTTTCGGAACCGAAATGATTCTTTTGGGATTAACGGTTTTGATGTTCTTCGTGGTTTGGTTTGTGGTGAAAAACATCTACGTCAACAAGAAAAAAATGGCTCTGCCAGACGAAAAATATGGCGGTTGGGAACGGCTTTCAAACAAAAAATTGTTTTTAGACGAACTCTACAGCGCAACTTTTGTGCGATTTGCTGAAGGTCTCGGGATCGGCGGCAATATGTTCGACAAAGGCGTTCTCGGTCGGTTTGTCGATTTTATCGGGACTGGTGCCGAAGATTCGGGGAGAGCGGCAAAACGCCTTCAAAACGGAAATGTAGAGAATTATGTTCTCATCATGTCTCTGGCCATCGGAATTATTTTAATTGTTAACTTTATATTACAATAGTAAATGTCGTATCTATTATTAACATTACTACTATTACCTCTCGTAGGTTCTGCATTGGTGTTCGCGTGGAAAAATCCCGCAAGTAAATATTTAGCCCTGGGAATTGCATTTGCACAAATGTTTCTCACGTTTTATATGCTGTCTGATTTCAATTTCAAACCTACCGTCGACGGAGTTTTGCAGTACGAGATCAATTATCCCTGGTCCAATTTCATCAAAAGCAATCTGCATTTTGGCGTCGATGGAATGAGCATGTTGATGCTGTTGTTAACCAACATTTTAACGCCGCTCATTATTCTTTCTTCGTTTAATGAAAAGCCCGGGTACAGAAATACTTTCTACGGTTTAATCTTGTTGATGCAGTTTGGTTTGCTCGGCGTTTTCACCTCGTTGGACGGCTTGTTATTTTACATCTTCTGGGAAGTTACTTTAATCCCGATCTGGCTCATCGCCGGAATTTGGGGACAGGAAAACAAGAAAATTCAGTTTACTACAAAATTCTTTGTGTATACGTTCGTCGGCTCTTTGTTTATGTTGATCGGCTTGATCTACGTTTATACAAACTCCGCTTCATTTGCCTTAACCGATTTGTATAACGCAGATTTAAGTACCTCGCAGCAGACGGTGGTTTTCTGGTTTATCTTCTTTGCGTTTGCCGTGAAGTTGCCGATCTTCCCGTTCCATTCCTGGCAGCCGGATACGTACACGTATTCGCCAACGCAGGGATCGATGCTACTCTCCGGAATTATGCTGAAAATGGCGATCTACGGCTTGTTGCGTTATTTACTACCAATTACACCGGAACCGGTTTTGGGAGTTTCGGGAAAAATAGTTTTAGTTCTCGCAATTATTGGAATCGTTCACGGTGCCTTAATAGCGATCATACAAAATGATTCAAAAAGATTGATTGCCTATTCATCTTTATCGCACGTAGGATTGATGACGGCCGGAATTATGGCCTCCGCCATTCTAACGACGAAAGGAACTTTAATGATCGAAGGCGGTCAGGGCGCATTGGTGCAGACCTTTGCACACGGCATCAACGTCGTAGGACTTTTTTATTGTGCCGATATTTTATACAAACGTTTCAAAACCCGGGATATCCGAAAAATGGGCGGCCTCGCCAAAGTGGCGCCGAAATTCGCGGTTCTGTTTATGGTAATTTTATTGGGATCTATTGCGCTTCCTTTAACCAACGGTTTTGTGGGCGAATTTATCCTCATCAAAGCCATCTTTGACTACAGTGTTTTCGGTGCAGTTATCGCCGGCACAACCATGATCTTTTCGTCGGTTTATCTTTTCAGATTTTATGGTAAAGCCATGTTCGGAAACGGCGACGAAAGAATTTTAGCGGCCTCCAGCGATTTATCTCCCGTAGAATTTTCGGTTTTGGCCAGTTTGGCTGTTTTTGTAATCCTGCTGGGAATTTTTCCGCAACCGATTCTGGATATGGTCGACAGTTCGCTGAAATTTATCTTCATGTCGATGATGAAATAAGTATAATTAATAATTAAAAGAAATTAAGAGATGAAGACGGCAGATGAAAATCTAAACTCTCGAATCTATAAATCTCAAATCTAAACTAAATGGGCGTTTTAATCATCGTATTCCTTACCGCAGTAGCCGCATTATTTGCAGGTGTTTTTGAAAAAGGAAAATATTCAAGATATATCGGTATTTTGGGACTCATCATTGCATTTTATGTAAGTTTCCTGCCAGAGCTGGCTTTCTTTAACCAATACAGAAGCATGTTCGAATATGGCGCAAATGCCGCCCTTTTCACAAAAATTTCGTTGGTAGTAACCTTATTGATCTTCTTTTTAGGCGGTTTCGCTTTCAGCAACCACCGCAGCCACCAGTCCGAACTATACGCTTTGATGCTGTTTTCCCTGTGTGGCGGTATTGTTCTTTTTGGCTTTCAAAACTTAGTAACTTTATTTTTAGGCATCGAAATTTTGTCGATTCCACTGTACGTTTTGGCGGGAAGCAACAAAACCGATCTGCGCTCCAACGAAGCTTCCATCAAATACTTTCTGATGGGTGCGTTTGCGACGGGTTTCCTTTTATTCGGAATTGCCCTGATTTACGGCAGCGCAAGTACTTTTGATCTTTATAAGATTCACGACTTTTCGTTATCGAACCCCAAAAACCTGATGTTTTCGATGGGTGCGGTTTTAATGCTGGTCGCGTTGGCTTTTAAAGTTTCCATGGCGCCCTTCCATATGTGGAGTCCGGATGTTTATCAGGGTTCACCCTCGCTGATCACCACTTTCATGATGTCGGTTGTTAAAATTGCAGCTTTCTTCGCGTTCTTCAAAATGATGACGATCGGATTTCTCGGAATCACGGGCGAATGGATCAACATCGTGGGCGTCCTCATCATCATCACACTTTTCCTGGCGAATGTGATGGGTCTGGCACAAAGCAATGCAAAAAGAATGTTGGCTTACTCTTCCGTCTCCCACGTTGGATATTTAGGTTTGATTTTCTTTGGTTTGAATAACTTGTCTGCTTATAATTTAGCCTTCTATTTATTTGCTTATTCCCTTGCCACACTTGGTGTAATGATGTGCCTGATCTGGGTTGAAAAACTGAAGCGCGAAACTTCTTACGATGCTTTTCGTGGATTGGCGCATTCCGAACCGATTTTGGCGGTGGTTGCGGCTTTGTCTATGCTTTCGATGGCCGGGATTCCCTTAACCGCAGGTTTCATGGGGAAATTTGGCATTTTTGCGCAAGCGATAAAAACAACGCCTTTCCTCGTACTGGTCGCTGTTCTAGGCTCTGCAATTTCCATCGCTTACTATTTACGGTTGATTATGGTCATGTTTTTCCCAAAGGAAAGCAGTTTCAAAACTTCCGAGAAAGTGTCGGTGACCTACAACATTATCGCCGTATTTTTGATTTTTGCCTTGGTGGCTTTAGGGGTTTTCCCGGATTTATTTGCGAAACAGTTTGGTTTATAAAACTCCACTTTTAAATATTTTTAAACGCAGTTCTTCGGAGCTGCGTTTTTTTTATGTTAAACATTAATCATTTGATTAAACCATTTGTTTAAATCAGAATAATAGTTTTATCTTTGTTAAATAAATTTACGAAGATGACTGAAGCAGAACTTTCTACCGAAGACAAAATACTTTTAGCAGCTTCGAAAGTTTTTACAGAAAAAGGGTATTCCGGCACGCGAACGCGCGACATCGCCGAAGAAGCCGGAATTAATTTAGCCCTGCTGAATTACTATTTTCGCACCAAAGAAAAACTCTTTGAGCAGGTGATGAAGGTTAAAATGGTTTTGCTTTTCGGACAGATCATTCCCATTTTGTCCGACGAAAAAACCTCCCTCGACGAAAAAATAGATCTCGCAGCCGCGAAATATTTCGACATTTTAATCAAAAATCCTAACCTTCCTCTCTTTGTTCTTAGTGAAATTCAAAAGAAAACCTCCGACATCAAATCTATTATTCCTTTTGAGCGCGTCTTGCGGAATTCCTTTATCATGAAACAGATTCAGGAACGAAAACCGGATCTTAATCCTTTCCATTTTCTGTTGAATTTTGTAAGCATGACGGTTTTTCCGTTTCTGGGAAAACCTATTTTGAGAACCTTCGATTTGATGGATGAAGAAGAATTCCTGGAATTTGTGGAAGAAAGGAAAATCTTAGTCCCGGTCTGGATTAAACTGATTTTAAATAATTAAATAAAAAGACTTTTGCTGATTGAAACCAGATGAAATAAAAGCATTGGCGAAAATAAAGTTCTTCAGCGCGTCTCAACTCATTTAAAATGATAAAAATCCTAAGATGAAAATTTTAAAATATTTTTTTCTGCTCCTCTGCTTCTCTGCAAATGCCCAAACATTGACCTTAGAAGAATGCTACGATTTGGCCAAACAAAATTATCCGCTTATCAAAAGACACGATTTAATCGCCAAAACTAAAGAATACAGTCTTCAGAATGCCGCAAAAGGCTGGCTTCCGCAGATACAGATTGCGGGACAGGCAACGTATCAGAACGACGTTACACAACTGCCGGTGCAGCTTCCGAATATGACGATTGATCCCGTCAGCAAAGACCAGTATAAAATTTATGTGGATGTTCAGCAGAATATTTATGATGGCGGAATGACCGCTAACCAAAAAAAAGCCGCAACCATTACTTCTGAAATGGAACGGCAAAAAACGGAAGTCGAAACCGATCAACTCGAAATGCGCATCAACCAAATATTTTTTGGAATTCTACAAACCGATGCACAGATTGAACAAACCGATTTGACGAAAGCTGATCTCAAAAACGGCCTGAAAAGAGCGGAAGTACAACTGGAGAACGGCGTTATCTACAGAAGTAACGTCGATGTTTTAAAAGCACAACTGGTAAATCTGGACCAAAAAGATTTGGAACTTAAATCGACGAAGAAAAATTTCTTACAGATGCTTTCTCTTTTCATTCAGAAAAATTTAGACGAAAATACCACGCTTGAAAAACCCGCGAAAATTTTAATTCAGGCCGAGAACAATCGTGCCGAACTCAAGCTTTTCGCTTTACAAAAACTCGCATTAGACCAGCAGAAATCAAACATCAACTCCAGAAATCTGCCCAGAGTGGGCGCATTTTTTCAGGGTGGCTACGGAAAACCCGGCTTTAATATGTTGAAAAATGAATTCAATCTTTTCTACATCGGCGGTGTACGCTTGAATATTCCAATCTCGGGATACTACACGAAAAGAAATGATCTGGCTTTGGTCGGAATTCAACAGGAGGAAATCGAGATTCAAAGAGAGAACTTCCTTTTCAATCAGCAGTTTGAAACGATTCAGAACAACAATGACCTTGATAAAATCCAGCAACTCATCAATAAAGACGACGAACTGATCAGTCTGCGCGAAAGCATCAAAACCGCCGCCCTCGCCCAACTCGAAAACGGCGTAATTACGACAAACGATTACCTGCGCGAAGTCAACGAACTCGACCGCGCGAAAAATCAGAAAATAACGCATGAAATACAATATCTTTTAACGCAATACAATCTGAAAGCGCAGCTTAATCAATAATTGATGGTTGATGGTTGATGGATTATAGTTTAAATAACACGTACGCAGATGAAAAAATATATTCTACTTGCAGCGATAATTTCACTCTGTTCCTGTAGCGACGCGGGTGCGGACTACGACGCTTCCGGCACTTTTGAAGCCGACGAAATTTTGGTTACTGCAAAAGCAAGCGGAACGGTTTTAAAGTTAAACGTGGAAGAAGGAGAAGAACTTTCTGCCCATGAAAAGTTGGGCGAAATTGACTCGAAGAACGTGGAACTTCAAAAGGAACAGATTTTGGCGAGCATCGATGCGCTCGATCAAAAAACAAATTCTGCCCTTCCTCAAATTCAGGTTTTGGACGCGCAGATTTCGGGACAAAAAGCCAATGTCGGCATTTTGCAGGAGCAACTTCAAAATGCACTTCGCGAAAGAAATAGAACCGCGAATTTGGTCGCAAAAGATGCCGCCACCCAAAAACAACTCGACGACGCGAACGGACAAATCCAGGTTCTTCAGAAGCAGATTTCCGCGGCACAAAGCCAGTTGCGCGTTTTACGCCAACAGATTTCCACCACGAAAGAAAATACAGCGCTCCAAAACCGCGCAGTTTTAAGTGAAAAAAAACCGACCGAAAAAAAGGTGGCGCAGATCGACGAGCAGTTGAAAAACAACACGATTGAAAGTCCCATTTCCGGCATGGTCTTAACCAAATATCTGAATGAAGGCGAATTCGCAGCCGTTGGAAAACCGATTTTCAAGATGGCGAATCTGGATCTGATGACGCTAAAAACTTTCATCACAGGCGATCAATTGTCGCAGGTGAAAATTGGTCAGAACGTAAAGATACTCATCGACAGCGGTGCGGAAAAAACGAAAGAGGTTCCGGGAACCGTTTACTGGATCAGCTCCAAAGCGGAGTTTACCCCGAAAACCATTCAAACCAAAAATGAGCGCGCCAACTTGGTGTATGCCGTGAAGATTCATGTAAAAAACGACGGTTTCCTTAAAATCGGAATGTATGCAGATGTGAAATTTTAATTTTTGACCACAAAAGTCACAAATGATAATTGCTTTAAAAGATTTAACAGCAACTCCTTAAAGTCCACAAAAAAAGATAACGTTCTATTTTTTGACCTTTAAAAATTATTAAAATTCAACTTTAAAAAAGAAGAGCTTTTATCGTCACCAATCTTCGCCAATCAACTTTAAACTGTTAATTCTCGATGGTAAAATAAAAAATGAATTCAATCACCGTTCGAAATCTCACCAAAACCTACGGCAAGAAAAACAATAGAGTTCTTGCGGTTGATTACGTGAGTTTTGATGTAAAGGCCGGCGAAATTTTCGGCTTAATTGGTCCCGACGGCGCCGGAAAAACCTCCATTTTCCGAATGTTGACCACCGTACTTCTGCCCGATTCCGGTTCTGCATCGGTCCAAAATTGGGATGTGGTGAAAGATTATAAAGAAATCCGAAAAATTGTCGGCTATATGCCCGGGCGTTTTTCGCTCTATCAGGATTTAAGTATTGAAGAAAACCTGCAATTTTTCGCGAGCGTTTTCAACACGACTATTAAAGAAAATTACGACCTCATCAAAGATATTTACATGCAGATCGAACCTTTCAAAAATAGAAAAGCCGGCGATCTTTCCGGTGGAATGAAACAGAAACTCGCGCTGTGCTGCGCCTTAATTCATAAGCCGAAAGTTTTATTTCTGGACGAACCCACCACCGGTGTGGATCCTGTTTCGCGAAAAGAATTCTGGGAAATGCTAAAGCGTCTTAAAAAAGAGGGAATCACGATGCTTGTTGCCACACCTTACATGGACGAAGCCGCGCTGTGCGACCGAATCGCCTTAATAAGCCATGGAAAAATTCTCTCCATCGAAACGCCCGAAAACATCAGCAACTCCTTTCCTGATTTGCTTTTTGAAGTAAAAGCCGGCAGAACTTCAGCGGTTTTAAAAGCCCTGGAAAATTTTCCGCAGAAGAAAAATGTATATGCGTACGGCGAATTTGTGCATTTGATCCTCGATAAAAATGAAATTTTTTCAGCATCAAAAGTTATTGAATATTTGGAAAAGGAAGGTTTTGAAAATATTGAAATAAATCGCGTACAAGCCAGTATTGAAGACAGTTTCATCCGCTTATTATCAGTTTAAAAAATGAATGTTGAAACACAGGATATCGCCATTAAAGCAGAAAACATCACCAAAGTTTTTGGCAGTTTCACCGCGGTCGATCATATTAGTTTTGAGGTAAAAAAAGGCGAAATCTTTGGTTTCCTCGGCGCCAACGGTGCCGGAAAAACCACGGCGATGCGAATGTTCAGCGGACTTTCTGTTCCTAGTTCCGGACAGGCGACGGTTGCAGGTTTTGATGTTTATACAGAAACCGAAAAAATCAAAAAAAATATCGGTTATATGAGCCAGAAATTTTCTTTGTACGGCAATTTGACCGTCAGCGAAAATCTCGATTTTTTTGGTGGAATTTATGGCATCCCGCGAAAAGAATTAAAAATTAAACGCGACCAGCTTCTCCAAAAACTGGGTCTTGAAAAAGAAAAGAATAAACTGGTTTCCGAACTTCCGCTGGGTTGGAAACAGAAACTCGCTTTTTCCGTCGCCATTTTTCACGACCCACAAATTGTCTTTTTGGATGAACCCACGGGCGGCGTCGATCCCGTGACGCGACGACAGTTTTGGAACATGATTTACGACGCGTCGGATCGTGGAATTACCATTTTCGTCACGACGCATTACATGGATGAGGCCGAATATTGCGACCGCGTTTCGATTATGGTCGACGGAAAAATCGCGGCTTTGGATACGCCGGCGAATTTAAAAAAGCAGTTCGATGCGCAAAATATGGACGAGGTTTTTTACGAGTTGGCGCGGGGTGCGAAACGGGCGGAGTGATCATTGGGTGATTGGGTGATTGAGTGATTGGGTGATTGAGTGGATGAGTAATTGAGTAATTGAGTAAGAAAAAGGATCAATAAAGGAATGAAGCAACTTCTGACTTTCGTCAAAAAAGAATTTTGGCACGTTTTGCGTGACAGAAGAATCTTGCTGATCCTTTTCGGAATGCCCGTGGTGCAGATTCTGCTTTTTGGTTTTGCTCTGAGCACGGAAGTGAAAGACACAAGAATCGGCGTTCTCGATCAGGACAAATCCCAGAATTCGATGGAACTGATATCGAAAATTGGCGCCAATCAATATTTCGATATCTACGAAAATTTGGCTTCGGTCAGCGAGGCGGAAGATGCCTTCAAAAGCGGAAAAATAAAAATGATTGTGGTCATTCCGGCGCAGTTTGCCCAAAATTTAAACAGCGATTGCAAAGCCAAAATTCAACTCATCACGGATGGCGCCGACCTTAATCTCGCCAATCAGATCTATAGTTTCATGTCGAATATTATTCTGGATTTTTACGGAGAGCAGAATTTTAATCAGCGTTCCGGCGTTCAACCCGAAATCCGCATGCTTTATAATCCGCAGTTAAAAGGCGCGCCAAATTTTGTTCCCGGTGTTATGGCTTTTATCCTTTTAATTATCTGCGTTCTGATGACGGCCATCGCCATCGTTCGCGAAAAAGAAAGCGGCACGATGGAAGTTCTGCTCGTTTCGCCCATGAAACCTTACATCATTATCCTCGCGAAAGCCATTCCGTACTTTATCTTATCGGTGCTGATTCTTATTTCCATCCTTATACTAAGCGTCACCGTTCTCGATTTACCCATTCGAGGAAACCTGTTATTACTGTTTGGCATCAGCATTATTTTCATCATCACGAATCTTCTTATTGGCATCGTTATTTCCATTCTCACGAATACACAACAAACGGCTATGCTCATTTCGCTTGTCGGCACCATGCTTCCAACGCTGATGTTGAGCGGCTTTATGTTTCCCGTGGAAAACATGCCGGTGCCGCTTCAAGTGGTGGGAAATATAATTCCCGCAAAATGGTATTACGAGATCGTAAAAAACATCATGATCAAAGGAACCGGTCTTGAAGTGCTCTGGAAACACGTGCTCGTTCTTTTTGGAATGATGATTATTTTGTTCGTTATCGCCGTAAAAAAATTCAAAATACGTTTGGAATGAAAAAACAAAAACGCAATGCTAAGCGAAACGCCTCTGCGACCTCAAAACTATCAAGTAAAGAAAATTATCATCAGAAGACTTTGCGTTAAAAAAACACCTTGGTTTTAAAAACACAGTTAAAAAATCAAAATGTTCAGAACCTTATCCATCTTAATTAAAAAAGAATTTCTCCAAATATTCCGGAACAGATCGATCCTGGCCATTATTTTCGTCATGCCGGTCATTCAGTTGGTTATTCTTCCGCTGGCTGCCAACTACGAGATCAAGAACATCAAAATCGCCGTCGTGGATCACGATAAATCGACGCAGTCGCGGGAATTGATCCGAAAAATAACGGCTTCCGGCTATTTTAAAATGACGCACTACGGCGAAAATTATGAAAAAGCCTATGAGGAAATCGAAAAAGATAAAGCCGATCTCATCCTCGAAGTCCCAAACAATTTCGAGAAAGATCTGGTTCGTGAAAACAGTGGGAAAATCTTGCTCGCCATAAACGCCATCAACGGAACAAAAGCCGGACTTTCCGCCAGTTATCTCGCACAGATTTTACAGCATTATAACCGACAGATTCAGGTAGAAATTGATCCTGGCGCCGAAAGTTCCGCCGAAACTTCAGGTTTGGAAATCCTTCCCACATTTTGGTTTAATGAAAATTACAATTATCGGCTTTCCTTAGTTCCGGGAATTCTGGCTTTTTTAGTCACATTGATCAGCGGATATTTGGCAGCTCTAAATATTGTGCAGGAAAAGGAAACAGGCACGATTGAGCAGATTAACGTATCGCCCATTAAGAAAAGAGATTTCATTTTAGGCAAACTTATCCCGTTCTGGATTCTGGCGATGGTTGCGTTCACCATCGGACTTTTCGTCACCATTTTCGTTTATAATATTCAGATGCAGGGAAGCTTTTTGTTGCTCTACGGGTTTATTGCCGTCTATCTGGTGACGGTTTTGGGTTTGGGACTTTTGGCTTCGGTTTACAGCGAAACGCAGCAGCAGGCAATGTTTATCGTTTTCTTTTTTATGATGATTTTCATTTTGATGAGCGGACTTTTTACACCAACCGAAAGCATGACGGAGTGGGCAAAATATATCGCTTACGCCAATCCCGTAACGTATGGCGTGGATGGTATCCGCTTAATTATGTTGAAAAACAGCGGCGTGCGGGATCTTCTGCCCCATTTTTCATTTCTGATAGGTTTGGGAAGTGTCGCGATTACGTGGGCAGTTTTGCGTTACCGAAAAACCAATTAGGAAACACCTTCAAGACCTGAAGACCTGACTTTAATCATTGCAGAAAAACCGCAGAAAGCCCGGCGTATGGTTTGAAAGTCTTACCTTTAAGTACCTTCTTATGAAAAAGAATCTTCTACTTTTCGCTCTTGCAATTTTTGGTTTGCTCACGCTTTTTATGAGCAGTTCCGTGCTTTTCGACTGGTTCGGGATTCGCGCGAAAGAAGGCCATTACGTTCCGTTTATCGTTTGGGCAAACTGGCTGTGTGGATTTCTTTATATAACAGCTGCGTACGGCGTTTGGAAAAATAAAACCTGGAGAAAAATCCCACTTTTCAGTGCTGTCGTTATTTTAATTCTTGCCTTCTTTGGACTCTTTATCCACCTCACTGGTGGCGGTTTGTACGAAACAAAAACCCCCGGCGCACTGGCTTTCCGGCTCGGCGTGACCGCAGTATTTTTATTAATAACAAAAAAAATAAATCAAAAATGAAAAAAGTATTATTATCAGCATTGATAGGCATCACAATGGCAACGTCGTGCGACAAAAAACAGGCGGATCATGCAGAACATCTGAAAACGGAACAAACTGAAACAAAAGATTTCGTGCAAGAAGCAAAATCCGACGAGCACGAGGCACATACCAAACTTGACCTGAATAACGGCAAAAAATGGGCAGTGAACGATGAAATGAAACCATTTGTCGCGGAAACAGAAACCCAACTGAATGCTTACGAACCCAAAAACGGCGATTATAAAATGCTGGCTTCAAACCTAAGTACTTCTACCGATAATTTGGTAAAAAGCTGCACTATGACCGGCGTTCCGCATGACCATCTGCATGCCTGGCTGGCGCCGCACATGAAAGAAATTGAGAGACTCAAAAAAGCACAGAATCGGCAGGAGGCCAATAAATCGGTAGACGAGTTAAAAGAATCGATGGAAAAATACCACGCGTATTTTAATTAAAGACAGACAGTTAGCCAAAACGGAACTTTGCACCTCAACCGGAGCGAAGTTTTTTCGGTGACACAGCGCGGAACAGGAAAGCGGCAGCATTTGGACAAACTTAATTTTCCAAGGCCGAAAAATGCAACATTAAAATTATACGCTATTCGCTTTTCTTGGCTTCCTCCCAAAGTTCATCCATCTGGTCTAAACTTAAATCGGCGAGGTTTACACTTTTTTCGCGCGCAAGATTTTCCATTTTTTGGAACCGCGTGATGAATTTATTGTTCGTTCTTTCCAAAGCAGAATCCGGATTAATGCCGGAAATCCGTGCATAATTGATGAGCGAAAAAAAGACGTCGCCCAATTCCTGCTCTTTCTTCTCCGGATCGGTTTCCGCATGAAATTCGGCCAGTTCTTCGTCCACTTTTTTCCAGGCATCTTCCGCGTTGGCAAATTCAAAGCCGATTCCTTTTACTTTATCCTGAATCCGGTAGGCTTTGATTAAACTTGGTGTCCCTTTCGTGACGCCCGACAGAACGGATTTGTTGCCTTCCTTCAGTTTTAGTTTTTCCCAGTTCTGCTTCACTTCTTCTTCATCTTTCACTTGAACTTCGCCATAAATATGCGGATGCCGAAAAATAAGCTTTTCGTTCAGCGAATTAATGACGTCAGCGATATCGAAACTGCCTTTCTCCGACCCGATTTTCGCATAAAAAACCAAATGCAAAAGCACGTCGCCGAGTTCTTTTTTAATCTCGGGCAGATCTTCTTCCAGCAGAGCATCAGAAAGTTCATAGACTTCCTCCAACGTTAAATGCCGCAGCGTCTGCAGAGTCTGTTTTTGATCCCACGGGCATTTTTCCCGCAGATCATTCATAATATCGAGTAAGCGGTCGAATGCTTCGAGCTGGTCTTTTCTGGAGTTCATTTTTGGAAAATTTTGTGAAATGATAGTCTTGCCAAGCTGGCGATGACACAAAAAACCTCATCAAAGTTAAAACTTCGACAAGGTTATAATTAAAGTTTTAAGGCAAATAATCAAATCCCGAAAGATTTAATAATTTATCCCATTTTTCTGTGCGTACTTTTGGGTGCAGATTTTGCGGAGGAAGTAGAAACTTTCGCTTTCGGTGCAGCAGCTTTATCTGCTTTTGGTGCAGCTTTTTTTACGTCTTTTTTATCGGCGATCGCAGGTTCTTCCTGTGGGGTTTCTTCAGATTTCACGAAGCTGTCCGGCGTAATGTATCCCGCTTTGTGAAGAATGTTGTACCACTGCGCCAATTTTTTAATGTCGGACACGTATACTCTTTCATTGTCGTAATCCGGCAAAGATGCTTTCATAAATTCCCGCAGGTCTTCATCCGACGATTTATGAGAAATGGTTTCTTTGTAATCCGTGTTTTTTGCCACGTTTTCGAAAACATCAAACAACGGAACTTCCTGGTCGAATGTAAACATCGCGATATTATCGAGCAAACTTACCTGCGAAGTATTGCCGATGCTCACTTTCTTTTTCGTTAAAACATCTTCGATGATGAAACCGTTCTTCAACTGAGAAATTAATTTGAAAAGACCCGGCTTTCCGGAGATCGAAATTATTTTTTCTAACTGCATCTATTTAATTTTTTTGTTTAATATTTATTCTGTATCACTGCAATTTCCTATTTCGGAAATCTCATTTTGTAATTGACGGAAACTTCGCCCTGCGAGATTTTTGCGAGTTTTCCTTTGACTAATTTTTTCTTGAGGGAACTTAAATGATCCGTAAAAAGAATTCCTTCAATATGATCGTATTCGTGCTGAATGACCCTCGCACGCATGTCGGAAAAAGTCTCGGTATGTTTAACGAAATTTTCGTCGTAATATTCGATCACGATGGTTTCCTTGCGTTTTACATCTTCGCGAACATCTGGAATTGAAAGGCAGCCTTCGTTGAATTTCCACTCTTCGCCGGACTCATCTAAAATTTTGGCGTTAATTAAAACCTTTCGGAAACCTTTCAGCTCCTCGGCGATATCTGCGTAATCTTCATCTTCCGCCAGCGGCGAAAGATCGACGACAAAAAGGCGGATATCCAGCCCAATTTGGGGTGCGGCCAAACCAATGCCATTGGCGGATTCCATAGTTTCAAACATATTGTTTACGAGGTCCTGCAATCCTGGGTAATCTTTATCTATCTCCTGACCGTGTTTTCGTAAAACCGCATCGCCAAATGCACGTATTGGTAATATCATTTCTATTTCTGTTCTAAAAAATTCTGCAATATGATTGTTGCACTTACTTTATCTATTAATCCCTTTTCTTCGCGTTTTTTCTTGCTTTTTCCGCTTTGGGAAATAAAAAACGACGCCATTTTCGACGTAAACCGTTCATCAAACCGATGAATTTTAACAGCGGGAAATTCTGTTTTAAATTTTTCGAGGAACTTTAAAATATCAGCTTCAACATCATTCAAATTCCCTTTCAAATCCGTTGGAAGTCCTACCACGAGAGCTTCAACGGTATTTTCGCTGAGATATTTCCGGAAGAAATTAAATATATTTTTGGTTTCCACCGTGGGTAAACCCGACGCAATAATCTGGAAATCATCGGTTGCTGCAATGCCGCAACGTGCTTTTCCGTAATCCACGGCAAGGATTTGTCCCATAGTCTGCAAATTTAATAAAAATTAGTTAACTCATTTTTACGCGACGTGCACTTTTTTTATCATTCTTTTGAAAATTATTTATAATTTTATTAGCTTAAAAAATTCAACGAATGAAAACACTGATTCTTGTTCGCCACGCTAAAAGCGACTGGCCGGAAGACACCGAGGATTTCGACAGACCTCTTGCCGAAAAAGGCGTTCAGGATGCCGTGAAAATGTCGCAGTTTTTAAAGGAAAACAACATTCAGATCGACAAGTTTGTATCCAGTCCCGCGCTTCGGGCGCTTTCTACTTGCGAAATCTTCGACGAAGTTTACCATATTGGAATCGAGACGGACCGAAAGTTATACAATGCCTCGGAAAGTAACTTTGAGTTGGTTACTTTTGGCTTGCAGGATAATTTCGATTCTGTTGCATTTTTTTCCCATAACAACGGCATTTCGAATTTCGCCAATTCCATGACAGAAGATCTCATGATGTTTCCCACCTGTGGGGTCGCCGGCTACGCAATTGACTGCGATTCCTGGTCGGACTTTGAAAACGCGGATAAGAAGCTGCTTTTCTTTCACGAACCGAAAAAGATTAAAATTTAAACAAAAAAAAACCTCATCAAAATCAATTTGGTGAGGTTTTTACTTTTATTTGGAATTGCCTTAATTCTTTCGCTGCAGATCCAGATCTTCAAAATCGAAACTGAAATCGGTAATGTCGGAGATCGGTTTCATTTTCATGGACTGCGCTTTGCCGTTTTCATCCATATTAAAATTCACGAAAACATCGGCGTCGTAACTTCTGTCTGTCCATTTCGCAACCATAACATTGGGCGTGTACGGCAAAAGTTCTCCACTTAAACGCGGCGAATTTTTACAGAAAATCCGGAAAGATTTTCCGTCTGAAGAAATATTTACCTCGCCAAACCACGGATCTGTGTACGTTCCTACGATTTGTTCTGCTTTAATTTGCGCTTTTTTATCCTTTTTAAACGCATCGGATTTTGCAAAAATTTCTTTCTTATCTTTTTCGTAATCGGCATTAACTTTCGCCATTCGGTCGCCATAGGTTTTCAGCCAGTCTTTCTGCGGCATTCCCAGATAAGAATCTTTAACGGTATTAGTGATGGCACTGAAAGCCGCCCCACTCTGCTGATTGGTTAAAACCACGATGCCTAATTTCATATCCGGAATCAACGTAAACTGCGTCACGGTCCCGATTAAACCACCCGTGTGATACACCTGTTTATGGCCTTTCACATCCGTTAGAAACCAACCGAGACCATAACCGCCGAAATTGGAATCGTAAGGATTTTTCAAAGCGACCGGCGTTGAAATCTGTAAATTCCATAACTGCTGGACCTGCTTATCTGAAACTAATTTTTTTCCGTCTTTGGTCGTGAAACCGTTCATCAGAAATTCTGCCCACGTCGTCATATCTTTAATGTTGCTGATAATTCCGCCCGCAGCGTTCGCCGTTTCATTCCAGTCGTGCGGCACCGTAACTGCTTTGCCGTCCACGGGCGCGTGCGCATCGATGATGTTCGAAACATTCGCCGCTTTTGCATGCTTATAACTTCCAAAACTCGCGGTCATGCCTACGGGTTTTAAAATGCGCTGCTCCACGAAATCCGCCCACTGCAAACCGGACACCCGGTGAACAATTTCGCCCGCGACGATGAACATGATATTATTATAGTCTAAAGTGGTACGGAAGGGATTTTCCGGCTTTAAAAATCGTACGTTGTGAATGATGTCGTTAACCGTAAGCGGGCCGCCTTCCGGGAAAAACATGAGATCGCCCTGTCCTAAGCCAAGTCCGGCGCGGTGTGTGAGCAAATCTTTGATGGTAATTTCCTGCGAAACATAGGGATCATACATTTGAAATTCCGGAATGTATTTGGAAACTTTGTCGTCGAGATTTAATTTTCCTTCGTCTGCTAACATCGCTAAGGAAGTTGCGGTAAAGCCTTTCGAATTGGAGGCGATTCCGACTAAGGTACTTTCGTCCATTTTCTGCTTCGTGGTAAGCGAACTTACGCCGAAGCCTTTTGCGTAAACGAGTTTCCCGTCCTTTACAACGCCGACCGAGATGCCGGCAACATCGAAAGTTTTTAATGTTTTTTGGATGAGTTCATCGAGTTTAGCTTCTTCAACCTGCGCAAAAATCTGCGTAAAGGAAAGAAACAAAAAGAGAAAAGAGATCTTTATTTTCATTGTAAAAACTGTTTTTTCAAAGGTAGAAATTTTTAGAAGAAAAGATTGAAGGCTTTTTATGAAAAGAAACCGCGCTACCATTAGAAAGAGGAAAAAGAGTATATTCAGTTTGCATCCACCTTAAAACCCCAAAACATGCTTACCTCCATTGTGCCGAAATTACCCATGCGAAAGAAAGATCGGACGCTTCAGTATTATGTAGACCGCTTACAATTCAACCTCCGCAGGGATTACGGCGACTATTTAATCTTGGAAAAAGATGAAATTGAAATTCACTTTTTTCTTTTTGAAAATCTCAATCCAAACAAAAATTATGGACAGATTTATGTCCGCACCAACGATATTGAGCAGCTGTACAGGAATTTATTGGAGCGAAATGTAGAAATTCATCCGAACGCACCCTTAGAAACAAAACCCTGGGGACAGAAAGAATTTGCGCTGCTGGATCCTGACCATAATTTGATCACCTTCGGGCAGGCTTTCTGAAAAGTGAAAATCTTCATAAACGATTGGTTTTTTTTGGATAATTCATGTCTATTTATAAAAAGCCCTGTTAAATGTGCTTTTATATGCCGCGAGCACTAGTTTGCTTTTGTTAAAAAGCTGAAAAGTATTATCTTTGAGATCTTTTGCTGTTTAACATAACACGAGTTTCTACAAATGATCTTAATAGTCGACGATTCGCCGGAAAATATTATCTCTCTGAAAAAAGTCCTGGAGAAAAATGATTTTGAGGTCGATACGGCATCTTCCGGGGAAGAAGCTTTAAAAAAAATACTGAAAAAATCTTACGTTCTCATCATTCTAGATGTACAGATGCCTGAAATGGACGGCTTCGAAGTCGCCGAAGCGATTTCCGGTTACAGCAAAGCAAAAGAAACGGCCATCATATTTTTATCCGCTGCCAGCGCCAACGTTAATTTGATTACACGCGGCTATTCTTCCGGCGGTTTGGACTATATCAGCAAGCCCGTGGATATGAATATTCTGCTCTTGAAAGTAAAAACGTTTTACCGAATTTACGAACAAAGCCGCGCCTTAAACGAGATGCAGACAAAATTGCGGAAGGAAATCGAATTCCGGAAAGAGGCAGAGTGCAAAAAAGACGAATTCATCAGCATCGCCAGCCATGAACTTAAAACACCCATGACGAGCATTAAAGGATACATTCAGTTGCTGGAGAGAAGTTTGAACAAAAACGATATTGAAACCGTTCGAACACGCCTGCACAAAGTACAGGATCAGGTGGAAAAACTGAACGTATTGATCGCGGATCTGCTGGACATTTCGAAGATTGAAAGTGGAAAAATGAAGCTGAACAGGCAGGAGTTTTCTTTTGACGATCTTGTAGATCATATTATTGAAGTGATGCAGCAGTCGAATCCCGACGTGAAAATTTTAAAGAAAGACTATGCCGACGTGAAAATTTTTGGCGACGAAATGCGCATCGAGCAGGTGATCATCAACTTCATCACCAATGCCCTGAAGTATGCGCCTAACGGCAAAGAAATTCACATCTCGTCGGAAGTAAAAGGGGACGAACTTTATTTTTCGGTTCGGGATTTTGGAATTGGAATGTCACGGGAACATCAAGAAAAGATTTTTGAAAAATTTTACCGTATCGAAGAAACGTCAGAGCGTTTTCAGGGTCTGGGCATTGGCCTCTACATTTGCCAGGAAATTATCGATCGGCACCAAGGGAAAATAGGCACTCACAGTATTCCTGGCAAAGGATCTGAGTTTTATTTTCAAATACCATTACAGCCTGAAAAGGTAGCAAACTAATATCATGAGTTTTAAAAAAAATCTTCTTTTCGGACTGGGCTTGTCGCTCCTCCTGTTATTCATAAGTTCTTTGGCATCGTATATAAGTATCAACAATCTGATCAACAATTCGCAGATGGTGCGAAACAGTAATAAAATCATTAAGGATCTAGATAACCTTTTATCCCTCGTAAAAGATGCGGAAACAGGCCAAAGAGGTTATCTGTTGACCGGGAATCAGGCGTTTTTGGCGCCCTACATCAAAGCGAAAGAAAATATTTCGCACAGCATCGCGGCTTTACAGCCTGCGATTACCGCAACGAACGTCCAAAATGACAATTTCGAAAAACTTACTTTCAACATTAAAGCGCGTTTGCATATCCTGGACGAAAATCTCAACTATAAAAAAAGAAATAATGTTGTATCTGCCGAACAGTTGCTGAAAGGAAAAAAGTACATGGACCAGATTCGGGTAACGGTGGCCAAGATGGAGAACGAAGAAGAAACAATTCTCCTCTCCCGGACCGAAAGAATGGATAAGTTCGCGGCTTTCACCCCCTTTCTTATTATTTTATCTGCCCTGCTTGCCATTGGGATCACGCTTGTTTTTTTCCGGAAGGTGTCACAGGATTTTGACGAAAAAAATGTTCTTACCGAAGAACTTGAACAGAAAAATGCTGAAACTGAAAACCGCCTCGTGGCGATAGAAAAAGTGGCAAAACAAATATCGGCAGGCGATTACAATATTCTGCTCGATCAAAATGCGAAAGAAAGTCTGGGCAGCGTTGCCGAGCCACTTAATCTTATGGCCGAATCGCTTCAAAATTCCTTTAATTTACTCGAAGAAAAAGAATGGCTAAGTTCCTCTATCGCAGAGCTTAATGATCAGACGTTGGGCGAAAAAACAATGGAAGCTTTAGCCACAGATCTTTTGGAAATTCTTACCTCCATCACCGGAAGCCGTATTGCTGCAGTTTATCTGCAGGGCGAAGATAATCAGCTCCATCTGCAGGGAACTTACGCCGCAGAAAGAGACGTACCGAAAATCCTCAAAATTGGCGAAGGAATAACCGGCGAATCATTTAAATTGGGCAAAGAAATCCTCGTTAAAGAGATCGGCGGCAGTGAGTCTACGATCACGTACGCGACAGGAAAAACAAAACCAAAAAATATTTTAGCCCTTCCCATTACCAGAAATGGCTCTGCAATGGGTGTTATCGAATTGGGCTCCACTCAGGATTTCTCGGAACGGCAATTTAAATTTCTCCGCGCGGTCGCTGGCAATATCGGCTTGGCTTTCTTTTCAGTTCAAAATCGTCTGAAACTGCAGGAACTTCTGGAAGAAACCCAATCGCAATCTGAGGAATTACAAACTCAACATTCAGAATTAGAAAACATCAATGCTGAACTGGAGGCGCAATCCCAGAAATTACTCGCATCCGAAGAAGAACTGCGCGTTCAGCAGGAAGAACTGCTTCAAAGCAATCAGGAATTGGAGGAACGAACCGGCTTACTGGAAGAAAAAAATCTACTTATTGAGGAACGCAACATCAGCATTCAACAAAAATCAATGGAGCTGGAGCAAAGCACCAAATATAAATCTGAATTTCTCGCCAACATGTCGCACGAGTTGCGCACGCCGCTGAATTCGATTTTACTGCTTTCCAAATTAATGACGGAAAGCGAAGATCTGGACGAACAGTATGTTGAATATGGCGAAGTGATGCAAAGTTCCGGTCAGGGCTTACTCACACTCATCGATGAAATTTTGGATCTGTCGAAAATTGAATCGGGGAAAATGACCCTCGAAATCGAGGAAGTGCCTTTAGAAAACATTACCTCCGATATGAGAATGATGTTTAACCCAATGGCAAAAGATAAAAATCTCAATTTAAATATTGAAATTGAACCCGAAACGACCACGATTTTAAATACGGATAAACTTCGTCTGGAGCAGGTTTTGAAAAATCTTCTGTCCAACGCCATCAAATTTACCTCACAGGGCAGCATAACGCTCAACGTTTCGAACGATGAGGATAAAGCAAATGTAATTTTTAAAGTATCCGACACCGGAATCGGCATTGCAAAAGAAAAACTGCAGATGGTTTTTGAAGCCTTCCAGCAAGCAGATGGTTCCACGCAGCGAAAGTACGGCGGTACCGGTCTTGGTCTTTCGATCAGTCGTGAGCTCACACGATTGCTCGGTGGTCACATCGGTTTGGAAAGTACCGAGGGAGTTGGAAGTGAATTTACACTTACCATTCCGGTTACGTATACAAAACCTGCCGAAGAGCAGTCTGTATCAAAAGCGGAAGATAAACCGGTTTATCATCAAGAAGAAGAAAACACGCCCGTGAGATTCATCTCAGATCACATTCCGCAGGCTGTGGAAGACGACCGTGATAATATTCTTGAAGGCGACAAGATCATACTCATTATTGAAGACGATACGCCTTTCGCAAAGATTCTTCTCAATTATGCCCGAACCAAAAATTACAAAGTCATTGTTGCGGTGCGTGGCGATGCGGGAATCGAAATGGCTCAACTTTATAAACCCGTCGCAATTCTACTGGATATTCAGCTGCCAATTATGGACGGTTGGCAGGTAATGGAGGCTTTGAAATCCAATCCTGAAACTAAACCAATCCCGGTTCACATCATGTCCTCCATGAAATTTAAACAGGAAAGTTTATTACGCGGCGCCGTAGATTTCATCAATAAACCCTTTGCGCTCGAGCAGATGCAGGAAGTTTTTAAAAAACTGGAAAGAGCCCTGGACCGCTCGCCGAAAAAAGTTTTGATTGTTGAGGAAAACGAGCAGCACGCGAAAGCGTTGGGATATTTTTTAGGCGCCAATAACATTAACACCGACATCGTAAATAATGTGGCCGAAAGCATCGACGCACTGCAGAAGAACGAGATCGACTGCGTAATTCTCGACATGGGAATGCCCGGCAAAAATGCGTATGAAACCTTAGAAACCATCAAACAGAAAAAAGGACTGGAGCATTTGCCCATTATTGTTTTTACGGGTAAAAGCCTTTCGCAGGGCGAAGAAAACCGCATTAAGAAATATGCCGACTCCATCGTAGTGAAAACTGCTTTTTCTTACCAACGCATTTTAGATGAGGCCGGCCTGTTCCTGCATCTGGTGGAAGAAAAAAATAAGAAAAAACTGGAAAATCCCGGCGGCTTTCAGCATTTAGGCGAGTTACGGAACATTTTAAAAGATAAAACCGTGCTCATCGCAGATGATGATGTTCGGAACATTTTCTCTTTAACCAAAGCTTTGGAAATCCAGGGCATGAAAGTTATTCCGGCCATGGATGGAAAGGAAGCTTTAAAAATATTGAATGACGATCCCACCATTGATATTGTTTTGATGGATATGATGATGCCCGAAATGGACGGCTACGAAACCATCCGCGAGATTAGAACGTCGCAGCGCTTTAAAAATATTCCGGTGTTGGCCGTTACCTCTAAAGCCATGATGGGCGACCGCGAAAAATGTATTGCCGTAGGCGCCTCCGATTATATCTCGAAACCCGTGGATATTGATCAAATGGTCTCCTTATTACGAGTCTGGTTGTACGACAAAATATAAATGTTGTGTTTATGAAAAATCAAAAAGAGCTCCTCATCATCGACGATGACAGTCGGAATATATTTGCCTTAAGTGCTGTTTTGAAAGCCAAAAAATACCAGTGTATTTCTGCGCTGAACGCCAGCGAAGGCCTAAAGTTACTCTCCAGCAACAAAAATATCGGCGTCGTGTTGATGGATATGATGATGCCTGAAATGGATGGTTACGAAGCCATGGCAAAAATTAAAAGTACCGATGCCCTCAAAAACATTCCCATCATCGCCATTACCGCGCAAGCCATGGCAGGCGACCGCGAAAAATGCCTTGCCGCAGGTGCAGACGGCTATATTTCGAAACCGGTAAATGTGGACGAACTGATGAAACTGCTTAATCAATTAATAGACTAACCTTGAATTCCACCGAAAACAGCGATCAATACGTTGAAACCGTACTTGCAGACGTACTCGAAATTTACGGGTACGATTTTACGGGATATTCCCGCGCTTCCCTGAAACGCAGAATTATTCGGCTTTACGAGTTGGATGGTTTCGTAAGTTTTGCAGAGTTCCGGTACAAAATCAGAACCGAGTCGGGTTATTTCAAACGCTTTATGGAGCAGGTTACCATTAATGTGACCGAAATGTTCCGCGATCCGGAGTTTTATAAAGTACTTCGGGAAGAAATACTTCCCCGGCTCGGAACTTATCCCTTCATCAGAATTTGGATTGCCGGCTGCAGCACGGGCGAAGAGGCTTATTCTGTCGCTATATTTCTGAAAGAGCTCAATTTGCTGCACAAATCCATCATTTATGCAACCGACATTAATGCGGCGGTTTTGGAAACTGCAGCGCAGGGCATGATTCCTATGAGCAAAATACAACTTTATACGGAAAATTACATGGCGGCGGGCGGTACCGAACAGTTTTCAGATTATTATTCTGCCAATTATTCCCTCGGAAAACTGAAAGACGAATTGAAAAAAAACATCATTTTTTCAACGCACAATCTGGTGTCCGATCATTCTTTTAATGAATTTCAGCTCATCCTTTGCCGAAATGTTCTTATTTATTTCGACCGGCCTTTGCAGGCAAAAGTGTTCGAACTCTTTCACAGCAGTTTAGAAAATTTCGGATATTTGGCTTTAGGCACGAAAGAAACCCTGGACTTCTCCCCCGTTTCCAAAAAATTTGAAAGACAGCCCAAAGGTAAAATCTGGCGAAAAAACGATTAAATGAAAGATTGCAAAGCATTAATTATCGGCGGATCAGCTGGAAGTCTGGAAGTACTCTTGAAAGTGCTGCCCGATCTTAAGGTGGATTTAAATTTTCCGGTTATTGTGGTGATGCACCGAAAAGCCGGGAACGAAAATCTTTTAACCGACCTTTTCCGAGCACGTACCAAATTAAAGGTAAAAGAGATCGAAGAAAAACTGAAACTGGAACCCTCTGTAATTTATATTGCGCCACCGGACTATCATCTGCTCCTCGAGAAAAACAAAAGTTTTTCTTTGGATGCCTCCGAGAAAGTCAATTTTTCCCGACCTTCCATTGATGTCACTTTCGAAAGTGCTGCCGAAATTTATACCACAACCCTTGTTTGTCTGCTTTTATCCGGGGCCAATAGCGACGGAACTTTGGGTCTGCAGAAAGTACACAAAAAGGGAGGTCTTACCCTCGTTCAGGATCCTCTTTCAGCGGTCGTCCCTTTTATGCCGAAACATGCTCTGGACAATGCAGAAATTGACGAAGTCCTGGATCCTGAGGCAATGGCAAATTACATAAACAAATTATCATCATGACCACTAACAATATCACTTCAAAACCGAGAAAAAAAATACTCATCTTCGACGATAACCTTGAAATTTTGCAACTGTGCACGGAAATCCTGGAGGATCTTGGCTGCGAAGTAAAAACCTCGCCCACCACCACAGGCACTGAATTGCAGGTTACGGAATTTCTACCCGATCTAATTTTTATGGATAACTGGTTGCCGGATATCAGTGGCATTGAAGCCACTCGCCTGATAAAAGCAAACGCCGACTTAAAACATATTCCCGTCGTCTATTTTTCTGCCAACAGCAATATCAGTCAGTTGGCCGACGAGGCCGGCGCCGACGATTTTATCGCAAAACCTTTCGATATTGATGTATTCGAAGAGATGGTACAAAAATATGTCGGAAATTAATTTTTTTTGAATTTCTCAATTGGCGGTATTGAATTAAATTCACCGGAGAAAAAAAGTGGTCGAAATACCGCATTCGCGGCTTTTTACATTTTTTAACCGTTGTTCTGTAGGCGAAATTTAAGCGAAAATCCTAACTTTGTTTTAAAGTAAAAAGTAAATGGAAACTAAGAAAGAATTTTTTTTGGAGTGTTATAAACTCGGCATCATTAAATTTGGAAAATTTACGCTGAAATCAGGTATCGAAAGCCCTTTTTATGTGGATTTACGTCCATTGGCATCAGATCCGAAAATCCTGAAACTGCTCGCAAATTACCTCCTCGAAATGCTTCCGCTGGATAATTTCGATCTCATTTGCGGCGTTCCTTATGCCGCACTGCCGATGGCTACGGCAATGTCTTTGGAAAGTTATCTTCCGCTCATCATCAAACGAAAAGAAGCCAAACAGTACGGCACGAAAAAAATGCTCGAAGGCATTTACACGAAAGGTCAAAACTGCCTTTTGGTGGAAGATGTGATCACGTCCGGCGCGTCTTTGCTCGAAACCATTCCCGAAATCGAAAAGGAAGGAATCACGGTTTCCGATATTGTGGTGGTTTTGGACCGTCAACAGGGTGGCAAAGAAATTCTGGAAAATAAAGGTTTCCGCGTACATACCCTTTTTACGATTTCCGAAGTGTGCAAAATGCTGCGGGAAGAAGGCCACCTTTCTTTGGAGGAAGTGGGCAGAATTAACGATTTTCTTGCCGGAAATGTGGTAAAATTTGAAGAGGAAAAACGAATTTCATACGAAGAAAAATTAAATATCTGCGATCATTCGGTGGCGCAGAAAATGCTTAAGATCGCGATTGAAAAAAAATCGAATCTTATTGTCTCCGCGGATGTAACGTCTACAAAGGAACTTTTGGACTTGGCGGAAAAAGTTGGCCCGCACATCGTTGCGTTGAAAACGCACATCGATATTCTGTTGGATTTTGATCTGGACGAAACCATTTTACCTTTAAAAGATCTTGCCACGAAATACAATTTCCTTTTGATGGAAGACCGCAAATTCGCGGATATTGGCAACACGCAGGAACTGCAGTTTTCTTACGGAACCTACAAAATTTCGCAGTGGGCAGATCTCGTCACCGCGCAGGTGATCGCGGGATACGATTCTCTGGACTGCTTCCGAAACGTCGGCGTTGTCGCTATTTTAGAGATGTCCTCGAAAGGAACCTTAACAGATGCATCTTATCGCGAAGAGGCCACGAAAATCGCGCAATCTCACCCGAACGTTTTTGGTGGCGTGGCTCAGAATAAAATTCCGAACGAATTGCTTTTGTTTACACCCGGAATTAACCAGTCAACTTCCGGCGACGGAAAAGGCCAGCAGTACAACACGCCGGAACACGCCTTCACGCAGCTGGAAACAGACTTCATCATCGTCGGCCGAGGAATTTATAAAGCAATCGACGCGGAAAAAGCGGCCCTGAGCTATAAAATTACCGGCTGGAACGCTTACGAAGCAAGTTTATAAAAATCAACGCCCGTAAAGTGCAAAATATTGATGCAGGTTGCGGGAGTTTTCTATAAAGATCGGCGGTAGAATTTACAGATTTTAGTTTTAGTTGTTTAAATTTTTAAATGTTTCCGACAGAAAAAATTCTTATAAAGATTATAAAATTTTCGAGCGTGCGACGACATGCGTTATCTGATTTATCGAAGTCGCCAATAGCTTCTTCTTATCCTAAATCAATCGTATTGGGTTTTTAGAACGGTATCTTTGAAAGTATTAAATAAAAAAATATGAAAGTAGATATTTGGAGCGACATCCGTTGCCCGTTTTGTTATGTTGGTAAAAAGAATTTCGAAAAAGCTTTGGACCAGTTTCCGAACAAAGATGAAATTGAAGTGACGTGGCACAGTTTTCAGCTCGATCCGGACATGAAAACGCAGCCCGAAAAAAATTCTCTGGAATATTTCTCCGAAATAAAAGGTGTTCCAGTGGCGCAGGCGAAAGAAATGTACTCCCACGTTTACAAAGCCGGGAAAGACGCCGGGATTGAATTTAATTTCGACCACCAGAAAGTTGCAAACTCCTACAGAGCGCATCTTTTGCTCCAACTCGCAGCCACCAAAAACCTGGCGAACGAAACGGAAGAAGCTTTGTTTAAAGCACAACTCATCGACGGAAAAAACATCGATGATGAAGCTACTTTAGTCGAGATCGGTCAATCGGTTTCTTTGGAAGAAGAAGAAATTAAAAATGCTTTAAATGCCGATGAATTTAAGCACGCGGTTTCGCAGGACGTCATGTTGGCGCGGCAAATGGGCATTAATGCGGTGCCATTTTTTGTCATCAACGATAAATACGGCGTTTCGGGTGCGCAGCCCTCGCCGGTATTTTCCGAGGTTCTGGAAAAATCCTGGGAAGAGTTTTCGGGTGGCGATCGTGGACTTAAAATAATTCACAGCGGCGAAAGTTGTGATGTGGAGGGAAACTGCGATTAAGAGAGCGCATTTCGAAATCATTTAAGAAAAAAGTTCGACCGAAACTTCTGAAATTATTCAGAAGTTTTTGGTTTTAAATGAAAGCCGGTTTCGGACTGAAAGTTGCAGTGTTCTGGCTTAAAATATTGAACCATGAGCCGAGGATTTGTAAAAGAAGATGATCAGGAAGAAGTTCCGATGGTAGCACCAAGAGCGGATTTGCCCGCGGGAACCGACAATTTCGTGACGCAGAATGGCATCGATGCCTTACTCGCTGAGCGCGAGATCCTTTTGCGCGAACAGGAAAATTTAGATTCTTCTCAGGAAAAGGAATACCGGATTTCCTTCAATCATTCGAATGCAAAACTTCAGTTGCTGAACGAGCGCATTGCCACAGCAAAGATCATCGACAGTTCGAAACTGCCGCAGGACGAAGTGCATTTCGGTGCAAAGGTGACTTTTAGAAATGTTGCCAATAAAATGCAGCAGACTTTTCAGCTGGTTGGCGTGGACGAAGCCAATATTTCCAAAGGTAAAATATCTTTCATCACGCCGATTGCCAAAGCTTTAATGAATAAAAAAGTTGGCGACGAAGCCATTTTAAATTTAGGAGAAACCAAAAACGTTTTCGAAATTTTAAAGATTGAATATTAAATTTACTTTCTGCAGAAAAATTGCTTTTATTGAATGTCTTGCAGATGAAGCGAATTTCTTAATATATTGGTATCTTTATCTCATTAAAATAATCCCATAAAATAAAATGCTATGTTAAAGAAAATGACCGCTCTGCTCGCAGTTCTGATGTTGACAGTTTCTGCCTTCGCTCAAAAAGTTTTGGTGAACGATCCGGCCCATTCCAGAATTCAGTTCACCGTAGTGCACCTCGGAATCAACGATATCACGGGGAATTTCAATACGACTGCTTTAACCATTAATGCTGATGAGAAAAATTTTGTGAATTCAAAAATCACTTTTAGCACGGATATCAACTCCATCAACACGAATATCGAAGCACGCGATACGCACCTTAAAAGCGCCGAATTTTTTGATGCTGCTGCCTATCCAAAGATGGAATTTGCCTCAACCTCTATCGTAAAAGGCAAAAACAAAAACGAATATACCATGACGGGTAACCTTACCATGCACGGCGTTACAAAACCTGTTGTATTAGACCTTATTTACAGAGGTTCTACTTTAAACCAAATGAACAAAAAACAAACGTACTCTTATCAGGTGATGGGAACTCTAAAAAGATCCGATTTCGAAATTGGTACCAAATTTCCCGATGCAATGGTGAGCGATCAGGTAAAAATTAAAGGCGATTTTGAGCTTACTGAAAAATAAATGATCATTTTTTTAAACTAAACGGAGCGTTTCTATTAAGGGCGCTCCTTTTCTTTTTCTGCAAGACTGTGAAATCTCTTTACCGACGTGGGTTCAAAAATATATTTTGCCGTAACGGTTTTCGGTGAATTTACATCAAGCTCATACCACGGCGAAAGCTTACTGTTAACGGGATTTCTTAAGATATGAATGTCCTGCGCCGGCATAAAACTTTCCGCCAATAGATAAAGCCGTTTCCCCAACTTGTTGCGCGCAACACCCACAACAATAACCGAATGCCCCGGACTTCCGGGTTTGATGAGAAAGTCTCCGGTTTGAATTTGGGAATTCCTCAGAACAGGAACCGATTCATGATCCAAAGAAATCGTTCCTGCGTACCGAAAAATAACATTCAGATATTCCCGGAAACGTTCATAAGAATCATCGCTTTTTCCGGTGTTGAAAAAGCTGACACGCGTTTTTACTTCTTTCGTGCGGATTCCTTTTTTATAATCACTCCACGAAAAATACTGGCCGCTTGTAAATTCGAAACCAATCTCTTCAAATCTTTTCTGCGACCACAGATATTCTGCATACAGCCGCATCCACGCATCAGCGCATTGTTGGAGATCTTTGTCGCCCACGTCGATCCGCAGGATGGCGATGTGATTGTATTGTTTTTTGATGGGTACGGCATTGTAGTCGCGGACGGGAAAATTTGGCGGATGCAGCGGAAAATTAAGAAGATATTCACCAAAACTTCCCGGCATTTCGTTCACCCAAAAATAACCTTGTGGTGGCGTAAACCGCGTGCGGATTGTAGATCGGGTTCTGTCGATAATTAACGGCACCGTTGTTTCTGTAACCTGCGAAAAAACAGTTTCAAAGCCAAGCAGCAAGAGAAGAAAAACGATATGAAAAATAGACCTCAACATTGATTATTGCGTAAAAGTACCGATAATTTCGAAATAAATTAAATTAATAAGAGTTTAGGAAAAACATCATTATATTTGAAGCCAATTAGAAAATGAAAAGAATTTTTTGGGGATTTATGTTGTTTACGAATTTTGTTGTGGTTTCTGCACAGCAAGATACCATCTATGTAGCCGGTAAAATTTCTGCAGACCACCGCCAGCTTTCTGTAAGTCAGGAAATTACTTATTTTAATACCACTTCTGCCCCGCTCGACCAGATTAAATTACTGAACTGGGTCGCCGCGTATCAAACCCGAAATACTTCCCTCGTCAACCGAAAATTACAGGACCGCAAAAATGATCTGTATTTTGCCAAACCAGAAGAACTGGGGAGATTACAGCACTTACAGATTAAAGTTGGGGAACAGATGATTTCAGGCGTCGATGCTTCCGTAGAGAATATCTATGTTCTGCTGCCGAAAAAGTTGGAACCCGGCGACAAGGTGAGGCTTTTTTTGGATTATGTGGTTGATCTTCCTGCCAAAAAATTTACGGGTTACGGCAGCGACGGTAGAAAAATAGCCCTGAAATATTTCTTTCTCGTTCCCGATAGTTTTGAGGAAGAAGATCCCTCGCCAAAACATTTCAGCGATATTGAAGAAAATCAAAGTCCCGGCAATTACTGGAAAGTTAATCTCAATGTTCCGGTGAACTATTTTTCGCAAAGTAATCTGCCCGAAGTTCAACCCAATTATTTCGAGGGAAAGCTCAATACCGATCCGGAGTTTGTTATTTCCGAAAATAATTTCAGCACCATTTCGACCGTTGTTGCGGGTAAAAAGACAGACGTTAATTTTGGTTATATTTTGACGGAAGATGAGCGCCAAAATCTGGAATTTTATCTGCCTCTGCAGTTAAACTTCATCAAAAATAAAATCGGTTTTCTGCCCGAAAAAATCTTCATCAGCGAAAAATTTAAAAAAGCCGAAAATTTTACGGGGCTGGACGACATTAAATTCTGGAAATTTCGGTATGAACTTTTTTCCGAAGCGGAAAGAAATGACCTGAATTATTTGAGCATTATTTCCAAAAACATTGTGGAACAGGCGACGGTTTTCGAGAAAAATCAAGATCACTGGCTCTTGAACGGGTTGAAAACTTACCTCGAAATTCAATACATCGAACGCTATTATAAAGACGAAAAGCTTTTGGGAGATTTGCCGGAGAATCTGAATATTTTCGGTTTTAAACCCTTGAAGTTTTTTCACGCTTCCGATTTAAAACTTTCCGCGCGGTATGGTTTGGCTTATCAGTACATCATGACGCAGAATCTGGATCAGAAAATTGGCGAATCCTTTATTAATTTGAGTAACTACAACGCCAATGCCATCAGTTATTTCGAGACCGGAAGTTTGTTTTCTTTTGTCGCTGCAAAGATGGGCGCCGAAAAATTCGATGATTTTGTGCGGCGTTTTTTAGAACAGAATCAGAACAAACATATCGACAAAAAAGCCTTTTTGGATGAACTTACCTTGACTTCCGGATATTCTGCAGATTTTCTGGAGGAATTTATCGACCATAAAAACCGCGTGAATTTTAAATTGAAACGTTACTCAAAATCAGAGGAAGCCTTTCAGGTTAAAATTTCAAAAAACACGTCGGAACAAATTCCCTTTAAGATAGAGACCGAAACAAAAGCCGGCGAAAAAAAAGAATTTTGGTTTGATACGAACGAATCAAAAAAAACCACGGTTTATACTATTCCGCAGTCGAACGCGGATAAAATTGTGATTAACGATGACTACATTTTCCCGGAGGCTAATTTTCGCGACAATTATCTGTACACAAAAGGTATTTTCTCTAACACGAAAAAAATTAAGTTAAAACTTCTTCGCGATATTCCCAATCCGGAATTTAACGAAGTTTACCTGAATCCGCGCGTTAATTTTAATGCGTACGACCGTGTTTTGGTGGGGTTAAACTTTAAAAATTCGTCCTTTTTCGATCGTAAGTTCAATTATTCTTTAACGCCTTATTTCAGTTCGGGCACGGGAAAAGCCACGGGTTCGGGCACGGTTTCTTACTCTTTTCAGCCGGCAGAAAGTTTTTACCGGCGCTTAAACGTGGGTGTTTCGGGTTCTTATTTTCATTATGATTATGACTTAAAATACCGGAAACTGTCGGTTTTTGCAGATTTTAGCTTTAATAAAAATCCAAGAAGCGATATTGGCAGAAGTTTAGGTTTTTCTTATAATTTTTTTGATAAGGATTTAGATCCGAACCGCCTGACGGCAAACGATTACCAAAAATACAATCTCTGGACTGTGGGTTACGGCTATTCGGACCGCCAGATGATTCATGAAAAATATGTAAGTGCAAACCTGCAGTTTATGGAAGATTTTCAGAAAATTTCGGGCGAAGCTTTTTACCGCTGGGAATTTGCGCAGGATAAAAAGGTAAGTTTCCGTTTTTTCGGCGGTTATTTCGCTACGAATAAAACTAAAAACAATTTGTTCGATTACGGAATTTCGCGGCTTTCCAACTACTCCTTTTCTTATGGACTGTTGGGGCAAAGCGCCACTACGGGCTTGCTTTCGCAACAGTATATTCTGGCGGAAGGCGGTTTCAAATCTTATCTGGGCACAACGGCCAACCAATGGATTACTTCCGTTAACGTGGATTCTCATGTCTGGCGTTGGTTCAACGTATACGCAGATGCGGGCGTTTACAAAAACAAATTGCACGATCCGCTGTTTATCTGGGATTCGGGCGTGAAATTAAAGGTGATTCCTGATTTCCTGGAGGTTTACTTTCCCATCCAGAGTTCACTCGGTTTTGAGCCTTCTTTTAAGGATTACGGCAAAAGAATCCGTTTTACCTTGTCGCTTAATTTTTCCGCGATCACGAGCTATTTCCGACGAGGTTGGTTTTAAAGAATTCCGCCGAACTTTGTTCACAGGCATATCTCACTTCGATGGTGTTCGCTCCTTCATAAATCTGGAACCAGCGCGTAAAAAAGCCGCCTTGTTGGTGAACAAGGCGGCTCTTAGTTTTTATTGATAACTATTAGTTCTTCATAATTTTCTGAGAAACTTTTTGTCCGTTTACTTCCGCAGAAATGAGGTACATTCCTTTTGGCAAAGAAGAAACATCTAAGTTTGTGTTTTCGGAAACAGTAGCGGTTTTTACAACCTGTCCGTTTGCACTGATGATTTGAACGTTAGCTTTGGCACCGAAAACGATGGTGTTATTCACATTCGAATTTTTAACCAGGTTAATTTTAATTCCGTTCACATCAGATACTGCTAAACTGGCGGTATTTTGAGGTGTTGGTGCTGCTTTCACAAAATCTGCAGCATTATTATTGGTATCTCCTGCATTTCTGGTCGCAGAACTTGTAGCATCTAAAGCCGGTGCTGCTCCTGCGCCTTCATAAATGTTTGCAGTACCGTATCCCACAAAATCAACAACTGCGGCATCTGTTGGAGCCGTAATCTGTACTACTGCATTGGCCAATACAATCTTTCCGTTGGAAGCGGACATATTAAACCCACCAGTGTAGGTATTGCCATTGCTGAAAGAGGTATTGTTTGCTATAATATAATCCGGTGTTGGTAGAGCCGCGCCGGCAGTTGGCGCACTAGACGGTGCCATTTCGATCAAATATTTTTGACCTGCGTTTAAAGTAATATTCGGTAAAACAGCATAAGAATTAAAACTACCGCTTGCCGACGCATACTGCAACGTAGCACCACTTAACGTAGCTGAGGAGGATCCCAGATTTACAAGTTCTACATAATCTGTTGCGAAAGTTGCAGTAGCGCCGCCGCCGCCGCCATAAACCTCGCTGATTACGATCTGCGCGTTGCTCATCGTAGCGATTGCGGTTAATCCTAAAATTGTAAAGATTTTTTTCATAATAATAAATTTTTATTTAGAGGTAAAATTACAAAAAAAATACTTCTCAAGCTGAGAAGTATTTCAAATTTAACAATTTGTTAAATTTACTTTTTGATGATTTTTTGAGAAACCGGTTGACCGTTTATATTTCCTGTAACGAGGTACATTCCTTTTGGAAGTCCGGAAACTTCTAAGGAAGTATTTTCGTCAACAGAGGCAGTTTTTACGACCTGCCCGTTTGCATTGATTACCTGTACCTTTGCTTTTGCGGCAAAAATAATGTTGTTCGCAACTACCGTATTTTTCACAAGATTCGCTTTTGTCGCGTTTACATCACCAACTGCCAAAACAACAGGGTCTGTAATAACTTTTACGTTATCAATAAAAGCTCTTTTTGCAGTTGTTGCAATAGTTACAGTAGAACCTGCAGTACCACCGGTAAACGAAACTGTTTTAGTTTGAAAGGCATCAGTTCTTGTCGCCGTGTAAGTAACAGTTTGAGGAGCCAAACCACTTACGGTTACGGTAATATCTCCTTCTACAACAGACCAGCCTTTAACATCGAAAGAAACCTTAAAAAGGCCACCATCTGCAGAAAAGTCTAAAGCTTTTGAAGTAATGGAGCCTACTAAAGATCCTGTTCCTAATTTCACGGCACCGCCAGCCTGGAAAGCTTTTACAAGACCTCCGTCCGGAAAGTTCGCATCACCCGGCCACGCCATGCTGTTATTGTTGGTGGAGGTATTGTCTCCCGCGCTTGCCGAAGCAAAGTCGTCAGATAAAACAGTGGTTTGTGCAATTGCTGCAACAGAAAACATCGCTACCGCGATTAAAGAATAAAGTTTTTTCATAATCGAAAATTTAATTGTTAATAAATTGAGGCGCAAAAATACGGTCTTTTTTATAAAGATCATATTGATAACATTAAATAATGGTTAACTCTGCAGTAACAATTTTGAAAGTACTTTTTCGTTACTTTTACACACGATTTACAAGTTACTTTGGCGAGAAAAATATTTTTTTTATTCCTGATGATTTCAGCATTACATTTATTGGATGCCCAAATCTTCACATGGAAAAACCCCAATATCCCCAGTGATTCCTCAAAAAGAGACTCCATTCTCGCGTCCAAAATCGATAAAGATGTCTTCTCAAAAGACACGCTGGATTTCATCAGAATGCAGAATAAAATAATCGTCGACGAGGGTATTTTGGTTAAAAATCCACGCTCCCAGATTTTGGGCGATCTCAATTCGAAAGGTTCCATCATCCGTGGAATTACATTCGGAAACAATCAGGGACAAAGCGTGCAAAGCTCTATGGACCTGCAGATCTCCGGAAAACTTTCGAAAGATGTTTCCGTGCTGGCCTCGATTTCCGATCATAATCTGCCCATTCAGGCCGATGGTTACACCCAAACCTTAGAAGAGTTCGATAAGATTTACATGCAGCTCAACATCAAAGACCGCTCAATATTGCGCGCCGGACATCTGGATCTGCTCGACGAAAAAACCTATTTTGGCAGGTACCAGCGCCGAAGCATGGGTTTGCAGTTTCAGACCAATTTCGGCACGGAAAACAAAACTTTTGTGGATGTTTCCGCCGGGGTGGCGCGAAGCGAATTCTACCGAATTCGTTTTCAGGGCGTCGAAGGCAATCAGGGGCCGTACCGTTTAACGGGAAAAAATGGCGAACAGTTCATCACCATTATTTCCGGCTCCGAACAGGTTTTTATCGACGGAATTTTGATGAAAAGGGGCGAAAACCAAGATTACGTTATCAACTACAACACGGGCGAAATTACGTTTACAAGTTTTCGACCCATCTTCAAACAGAACTTCATCACCATCTCTTACAATTACGCGAACCGGAACTACTCCAGATTTCTCGTCACCGGAAATGTGCAGCAAGAAAGGGAAAAAGTAAAATTCGGCTTTAACTGGTTTCTGGAGAACGACAATAAAAATGCGCCGCTTTCTTTAAATTTAAGCAAAGAAGACGAACAGATTTTGGCAAATGCAGGAAATGACCAAAATTTAATGTTTGCGCCTTCCGGAACGGTTGCAGAGTACGATGTCAACAAGATTCTGTATCAACTGGTCGCCACTCCAAACGGCAGTTATTACGAATTCTCCACGGACCAGTCTCTAACTTTATATCAGGTGGCCTTCACTTTTTTTGGTCAGAATCTCGGCGATTACCGGGTGACACAGACCACAAACAATGGACGTGTATTTGAATATGTAGGAATGAACATGGGCGATTACAAAGCCGTACGAAAACTTCCTGCGCCTCAAAAAACCCAGGTTTTTTCGGGTAACGCTGAATTTTTGTTGAAAGAGGGAAAAATCGGAGCCGACGCCTCCCTCAGCAATTATGATGTCAACCTCTTTTCCTCCAAAGATGCGAATCAAAATACAGGTTATGCCGCGCGAATTTTCGGCTATAAAACATTTACAAGGAACTCCTGGAAAGGAACGCCGAGTTTTGAATATCAACATATCAATTCGCAGTTTCATATTCTGGACCGGATTAATGATGTTGAATTTTCCCGCGATTTTAATCTGGCGCAGGAATTCAATCAGATTACGCAAAACCGCTTCATTTTTAACTTTTTAAATCAATGGAACAACCGCTCGTTTCTGAATTATAAACTCAATTATCTGGATGAAAAAGACACCTACCGCGGCGTTAAAAACGATCTCGATTTCGGCTGGATCAAAGGAAAATTCAACACAAAAGGAAATTTCTCTTACCTAGATACGAAAGCCACTTTCCAAAACACGAAATTTGTACGCGGCGGCGTGATCTCCGAGTACACCACGGCAAACGGAAGCTGGGCCGTCGGTGGAAATATGGAACACAATGTGAAAACTTTCAACGAAACGCAGGAGCTGGATGTGACCAGTTTCAGTTGGAAAGAAGTTTTCGTTCAGAAAAAAATCGGCGATTCTGCGCGTACAAAATTACTGACCCGCGTTTATTTTCGCGACAACGATTCGGTGCGGAACAATTCTCTGGAAAACATGAACCATATTTTGGGCATCATGGCGGAAAGCCAAATCATCAAAACGGAAAAAACCACGCTGAATGCTTTAATTCATTACCGCAAATTTTATTATCAAAATCAGGATCTCGCCACCAATTTCAACCAGGATTTTGTGGTCGGAAATATTTTATACAACCAGCAGCTCTTTCGAAACGGCATGCGTTTGCAGGCTTTTTATGAACTTGGAAACGGCCAGGAAGCGCAGCGCGAGTTTCAGTATATTAAAGTTACAGATGGGCAGGGCGTCTACAAATGGACCGATTACAATGGCGACGGCATTCAGCAGACCGATGAGTTTGAAATTGCCGAATATGTAGATTTGGCCCAGTATATAAGGGTTTACACGAATACGGTGAACTACATTCCGTCCAACAAAAATAAAGTTCAGCTCGCTTTATTTGTAAATCCTTCGGTCATTTTCAACTCGCAAAATGAATTTCTGAAACGCTGGAATTTTAATGTTTCCCTGAATTCGCAAAACTCATTTTACAAAAGAGACCGCGTGTTGGTGCTGAATCCGTTCGAGAAAAATGAAGACCAAATTTTGAAAAATCAAAATCTTCTGGCTTCTGCGCAGTTCAACCCGACCGACAAGTCCGGGTGGAACGGAAACTACCGTTTCATCGCGAATGACAATCTCATCAACGCCAATTTCAGCAACGAAGAACGTTCCCAAACTTCGAATTTTCTAAATGTTGGCTATTGGTTTAGCAAAGATTTCCGCGTGGACTGGGAAAACTCCGTTCATCACATCGAAAATGCGTCGCAACTCTTCAGCACGAGGGATTATATTTTGAATAATTTCGAAACCAAACCGAAAGCGACGTACAAATTTACCGAAACTTTGCAGGCTGAACTTTCTTCTGCGCTGCGCCAAAAAGCGCGGAAAGACGGCGAAGAATTTTTAAAAACCATCGATCTGACGGGCAGTTTACAGTGGGACTGGAAGAAAACTTCCGTGCGCGGAAATTTCTCCTTCATCAATAACGACTTCACGGGAAATAACTTTTCGATTGTGGGAAATCAAATGCTTGATGGTTTAAAGCCGGGCAAAAATCAGGTTTGGTCAGTGTTTTTGCAGCAGGCGGTAAATTCTTTTATTCAGCTGAATCTCAATTATGAAGGCAGAAACTCGGGCGACAGAACAATTCATATCGGATCGATGCAGGTGAAGGCAAGTTTTTAATTTTTAAATTTTTACGGAATGGGGCAAGTCGCACTGTGAATGGACAAGTCGCGACTATGAATTGGACAAGTCGCGACTTGTCCCTACGTTTTTATTAATCCGGATAAACCACATATTTCGCCCGGATTTTCTGAAAATCTTGCAGTCCTTTTTTCCAGGAACTTTTAATTTCATCCGCACTTTTGCCCGCGACAATTTGTTTTCTAAACTCATCGGTTCCGGCCAGTTTATCGAAGAAAAGATTTTTTAGAAAGAAATCCTGCGACGGATTTTTGTAATTTTTGTAGGCCTTTAATAACCAATCGATGTCGAGTTCGCGCAGATCTAAATTTTTATTGGAAAGATTTTCACCAAAACACAGTTTACCGTTTAGAAAAGGATCTTTCGCGCCGGCAGAAGGTTTTGGAGTAAATTCGTAGGGCAGATTTTTCGTCCAGGGACTGCCGTAGATCTGAAAGGGCAAACCGGTTCCGCGACCGACAGAAACCTGCGTTCCTTCAAAAAAACACAGACTTGGATAAAGATTGATGGCCACATCATTTGGCAGATTAGGCGAAGGTTTATCGGACACGCCGTAGCGCTGTTTTTTGTGGTAGTTCTGCATGGGAATCAACGTATATTTTGCCTGAATTCCTTTCTTCAGCCATTGTTCGCCATTCACCATTTTGCCGTATTCGCCGATCGTTAGGCCGTAAACCACGGGAACCGAATGCATTCCGATGAAACTTTTCCATTGATCTTTTAAAACGGGACCGTCGATATAGCCGTCGTGCGGATTGGGCCGATCCAAAACCATAATTTCCACATTATTTTCGGCGCCGGCTTCCATCACGTACGTCAGCGTCGAAATATACGTGTAAAAGCGCACGCCAACATCCTGAATATCGAAAACCACGATATCGATTCCTTTCAACTGCTCGGGGCGCGGCTTTTTATTGTCGCCATAAAGTGAAATAACCGGGATTCCGGTTTTGCGGTCGACGCCGTTTTTCACATGTTCGCCAGCATCCGCATCGCCGCGAAAGCCATGTTCGGGTGCGAAAATGGTTTTTATTTTGATGTTTTTTTTAACAAGAAAATCAACAAGAAAAGATTTATCGCTGAGCAGACCTGTTTGATTGGTGACGACGGCAACCGTTTTGTTCTGGAGCAGCGGCAGGTACAATTCCGGGCGGTCGGCACCCGTTTTGAAACAGTTTTTTCCAATGTTCTGCGCGAAACCCATTTGGCAAAAGCCAAAATAAATTAGCACAACTAGAAGTAAATCTTTAATTTTGATCTTTAAACCCATCCGCTTGAACTTTCCGTTATATTTTTCCAAAAAAATTGCTTTTTCCAAAGATAATAAAAATAATCTCTCACGGATTATCGTCTTCATCGGCCGGCTTTCCGTCGCTCTGGGTGTCATCGTTTCCCTCATCACCGTTTCGACCGGCTTGGGTTCCAAAAAAGCCATCAAGGAAAGAATGGCCGATTTTTCCGGACACATTTCCATCAAGTCCAAGCAGTCTAATAATTCTTACAATTCTTCCATTCTGACCACCGAGGGTTTTCAACTCGATAAAATAAAAGCCCTGCCCGACGTTGCATCCACGCAGAAATATGTATCGGTAAGTGGAATTTTACGCAACGAGCATAATTTTGCAGGGATCATTTTTAAAGGAATTGGTAAAGATTTCGATGCTGCAAGATTTAAAAAGTTTTTAGTTGCAGGAACCACGCCGGCGATTACCGAAGTTGCTTATAATTATGACGTCTGCATTTCTCAAAAGATCGCAACGGACCTGCATCTTAACGTAAAAGATAGCATTGTGGCCATCTTTTCGAAAGAAAATCAAAGCCCACTTTACCGAAAATTCAAGGTTGTCGGGATTTATAAGACCGACATTAAAATGATCGATGATCTTTTTATACTGGGCGGAATTAACCATGCGCGGAAAATCCAGGGCATGAAAAACAGCGAAGTTGGCGGCGTCGACGTTTTTCTGAACAACATTAATGATATTGACGAAGATGCGCCCAAAATCGATAAACTGGCGGGCTATAAAAACTATACCGTTAAAGCAACCGACGAATATCCGCAGATCATGGATTTCATCGCTATTTTTGATACCAACATTGCTTTAATCATCATCATAATGCTTGTGGTTGTTATCATCAACATTGTAATGGTTTTGCTCATCTTAATTATCGAACGTACGAATTCGATTGGAATGCTGAAAACTTTAGGCGCAAGTAACGGACAAATCCGCGCCATATTTATTAATTACACCTTGATGATTATGGTGCCCGGCTTAATAATCGGAAATCTAGTTGGACTTGGCTTTTTATTGCTGCAGAAATATTTTGGAATTATTAAACTGAATCCCGAAAATTATTATCTCAGTGTTGTGCCTGTGGATCTTAATATTTTCTATATCCTCGCCATCTCCCTCGGAATCCTTTTAGTTTCGGCACTTTCTTTAATTTTACCAAGTTATCTGATTAGTAAAATTTCTCCGGTCAAAGCCATTCAATACAATTAATTTTTAAAATTTGTATCTTTGCGCATTCGTAATAAATTGATTTATTTTTACGAAATCACTAAAATTTTCAAGAACAAAAAGTCCCTTAAACCAAGATATGAAATACGCACAAAATATCCTCGAAACCATCGGAAATACGCCCCTTGTAAAACTCAACAAAGTTTTGGGCGACGATTTTCCGGCTTTGGTTTTAGCAAAAATAGAAACCTTTAATCCCGGAAATTCAGTAAAAGACCGGATGGCCGTAAAAATGGTTGAAGATGCGGAAAAAGACGGGCGCTTAAAACCCGGCGGCACCATTATCGAAGGCACTTCCGGAAATACGGGAATGGGTTTGGCTTTGGCCGCAATCGTTAAAGGTTATAAATGTATTTTTGTAACCAACTCCAAACAGTCCAAAGAGAAATGTGATATTTTACGTGCAGTGGGTGCAGAAGTTATCGTTTGTCCCACCGACGTAAAACCCACCGATCCGCGCTCCTATTATTCCGTTTCCAAACGTTTGGCGGCAGAAACCGAAAACGGTTGGTATGTAAATCAGTACGATAATTTATCGAACAGACTCGCCCATTACGAATCTACCGCGCCAGAAATCTGGGCGCAAACGGAGGGAAAACTAACACATTTCGTTGCCGGCGCCGGAACCGGCGGTACTGTTACGGGTTGCGCGCAGTTTTTCAAGGAAAGAAATTCAGACATAAAAGTAATCGGGGTGGATACTTACGGGTCCATTTTGAAAGAATACCACGAGACCGGCGAACTCCATTATGATCACGCTTACACGTACATTACGGAAGGTATTGGCGAAGATATTATTCCCGAAAATTTCGACATGTCGATCATCGATCATTTCGAAAAAGTGACGGACAAAGACGGCGCCATCTACGCGCGCAAACTGGCAAAAGAAGAAGGAATTTTCTGCGGGTATTCTGCGGGAAGTGCCATTGCATCGCTCATTCAGATGAAAGATCAGTTTACGAAAGACGATGTTATCGTGGTGCTTTTGCATGATCACGGCTCGCGGTATGTAGGGAAGGTTTACAATGACGATTGGATGAAGGAACAGGGCTGGCTTTAAATTTTTTTGGGCGTGACCTAAAAGCAGAAGCAGCGCAAATTTTCAATTTGCGCTGCTTCTGCTTTTAGGTCGGTATCCGGCTCCCAATCTTTTTTTTAGGGGGAAGCGGCGGCTTCGCCGCCGCTTCCCCCCCAAAAAAAAAGGATTTCCGCCTCCTCCCTCACGCAGGTCCGTTATAAAATTTCACTCAGTTTTTTCGTCAGGTTTCGTCGCGAAAACTGTTCGATATTTTGCGGCTTCGTTAAAATATTTCCTTGCTGCCATTGCTCAAACTGCGCCAAAATAAACTCTTTCACTTCGGCAAAACCATCATAAATAAAGTGCTTTCCGGCGGCGGTCTCGTCCAGAATTTTCTTCACGTCACTTTCCGGCGGACCAAACGAAATAATCTGCTTGCCGGTCGCCAAATATTCGAATATCTTTCCCGGGATAATCCCTTTGGAACCTGCATCCGGAAAGTTCGTTATCAAAAGCAGATCCGACTGCTGCATTTCTTTATTGGCCTTCGAATGCGACAGATACCCTAAATTTTTAACTGCATCTTTCAGCGCGGACCGCTCTATTTTTTCGAGGATTCTCCCATCAATCCGTCCCACAAATTTCAATTCAAACTTGTTTTTGAAATTTTCATCTTCGCGCATCAATTCAGCCAAAACCTTCCACAAAATTTCCGGATTTCGAAGCTGCTCCAAAACACCAATATAACTTAAAGTGAATTTTGAATCCTTAGATTTTTGCTGTGCCTGAAACATTTGTTTCACTTCATCAAAACCATTGGTTATACAAAAAGCGTGTGCGCCTTTTTTACGAAAATTTTCGGCATCGGAATAACTTGTAGCTAATGTGATATCAGCGGTTTTGAAAACCTCCCTTTCCAGGTTTCTATGTTTTTCGTCTGCGGATTTGGTGAGTTTCAAATGTTTATAGTACGAAATTTCCGTCCAGGGATCCCGAAAATCGGCCACCCATTTAAGGTTCGGAAATTCCTTTTTCAGGTTCAGACCGATCAAATGCATCGAATGTGGCGGACCTGTCGTCACAAACGCATCAAAATGATTTTCTGCTAAATATTTTTTCAGAAATTTTACGGAAGGTTTTACCCAAAAAACGCGGGCATCCGGAATAAAAAAGTTTCCGCGCACCCAAATCGACAGTTTAGATTTCCAGGACTGGTTTTCGCCTACATCGAACTGGCCGGCTTTAAATTTTTTATTGTCTTTCCCGAAAAACTCTGCGATTTGATAGGGTTCCCAAATTTTGGTTTTAATGATTTCTACATCTGTCGAAACCTCTTTCGCCAAGGTCTTATCAATAATTGGATAGCTCGGATTTTCTGGAATAAAAACCGTGGGTTTCCAGCCGAATTCGGGCAGATATTTTACAAATTTTAACCACCGCTGCACACCGGGCCCGCCTGCCGGCGGCCAGTAATACGTGATGATTAGTATTTTTTTGTTGTCGATCATTTCGTGAACGTAGTGACAAGTCGAGACTTGTCCAAAAATCGAGGGTTTTAAATTGACTCGTTTAATCCTTAAAATTCGTGTTAATAAAAGCGAATTTTTTAATTTTCAATCTGCTCCCGATTGCTCCCCACGGATTTGCGGTAAACCCAATAAATTCCGCCCAAACTTAAAAGCAGGAAGATTCCAAACGCAATCATCGAAATTAATTTCCCCTTTGCGATAACCTCCGGCGTAAAGATCATTTTTACCGTGTGATTTCCCGCCGGAACGTGCACTGCGCGCAATAAATAATCGGCTTTGATGTAAGGGACTTCTTTTTCATCCACAAACATCTTCCAACCTTTCGGATAATAGATTTCGGAGAAAACTGCCAACTGCGGCGTTTTCGACTGGGTCTTAAATTCCAGTTCGTTCGGTTGATATTTTGTTAAATTTAAAAAAGCTGTAGAATCGGCCTGCATGGCTTTTCCCTCAAAATATTTTTGATCGTCCTTTGAAACGATTGCGATTCTTTTCGTATCAACTTCGCCGATTCGTTTGATTTCTTCGTTCGGAGAATTTACAAACTGAACGTCGGATACAAACCAGGCATTTCCGTTGGCCTGCGGATTGATGACGGCGTCAGGCTTTTGGGCCTCGCCAAAAATCATATACTTTGCGTTCAGCATATTCAGGATTCGCGGAACTTTTACAGAATCAATACTGCCAAAATATTCGTTAATCAGATCATCGTAGCGGCGGAGTTTTACGGCATGATAACCACCGACCGAAGATTTAAAGTAAGACGTATTCGTCTCGCTGAATGTTCCCAACACCTGATTGTAAATCCGGTAATGCGTTTTATCTTTTTCGGCTATGGTTTCCAAAGTTTTATTCACCGTCGAATTGGCGAGCAGCGACTGCAGGTTTTGGTTCTCACCTACTTTCTGCATAAGCAGGTCGGAATTTTCTGTTTGGAAAGGATTTTCGGTGAAGGTTTTATCGATGAAATTATCGTTGTTCAAATATCTTTTATTCACGCTCCACAAATCGAATAAACTTACCAAACCAAGGATCACGATCACCACATTCTGACTGACCTTCTTCTTTAAACTCAAAAATAAAACTGCAGCAGCAATTCCTACGTAAATAATCGCTTTAATGGCGTCAATTCGGAACATTTTAAAGCGCTCGTCTACCAAAAAATCCAGAAGATAGGGCGGCAGATATGTTTTTTCCGTCGGCGTGTAAAAACCTAAAAGCGATTTTCCGAAAAACAATAATAAAAAGGTAATTCCGAGAACGCCAGCACTTACGTAAATCAGAATCTTCTTTTTGTATTCCTCCGTCAGAATATTTTCCGGAGAAGTTTCGGTCGTTTCATTGGAGTTAAGAAAGCGGTACAGGCCAACAATTGCGATCAAAGGAAACAACAGTTCGACAACGACCAAAATAGAACTCGGTGCGCGAAATTTATTATAGAAAGGTACAAAATCAATAAAAAAATCGGAGAGCGCCATGAAATTGCTTCCCCACGCGAGAAATATGGTGAGAATTGAAGCGCTTAAAATCCAGTATCGGTATTTTTTCCAGGCAAAGAAAAACCCCAGAATTGCCAGAAAGCACACGATTGCGCCCTGATAAGCAGGTCCGGAAGTTCCAGGTTGTTCGCCCCAATAGGTTAGTGAGCCGAAACCTTTGGAAATCTGATCCATCTCTTCCTGGGAAGTGACGTTGCTTTGCACCATTTCCTGAACCTGGCTCATCATCGGTTCTGAACCTTCTTCGTTGCTGGAACCGCCCATCAGGCGCGGAATAAACAGGTTTAAAGTTTCGAGCTTGCCGTAACTCCACATTAAAATCCTTTCATTATCCATGCCCGATTTTTCGGAGGAATGCGTGTCGTTATCCAGTATTTGCTTGCCACGAACGGTTTCCTTCACGTATTCGGAGTTCGCCATAATCCGCTGGGAATTCATACCTACGCCGAGGACAAATGCCAAAGCTAAAATTCCCGTGGAAATTCCAAAATGCTTCCAAGCTGTTTTGCCCTGAAATGCACGGAATAGTTCTGAAAGAAATAAGAAACCGAGCGCAATGAAGAGATAATACGTCATCTGCGGGTGATTCGCCGCGATCTGAAGTCCCATAAAAAGCGCCGTGACAATAAAGCCAATGATATATTTTTTGCGGAGGTAGACCAAAAGTATTCCCGCTAAAAGTGGCGCGAAATAGGCGACCGTATGAATTTTTCCGTTATGTCCGGCGGCTAAAGCAATGTAGAAATACGTTGACAAGCCAAAAAAAGTGGCGCCTAAAAACGCATATTTCCAGTTTCGGACCGCCACCATTCCGAGCAGAAAAAAGCCGGAGAACAACAGAAAGATATAGTTTGCAGGCTTGGGTAAAAAGTTTAAAATATCGTCGAACGTTTTGATAATGTCGCCGCGAAACTGTGCACCCATTTGGTATGTAGGCATCCCGCCGAACATGGAGTCACTCCAGTAGGTTTCTTCGCCATTCTGCGCGCGATAATCCAGGAGTTCCTTTGCGCCGCCTTTGTACTGCACGATATCGTGCTGAAAAAGCTGTTTGCCCGTCAAAACCGGATTTGCATAAAGCAAGGCCAAAACCATAAAAGCCACGAGGCTTCCAATGATGAAAATTAATTTTTTGTTTTTTAACATGCTGAATGATATTCCATAAAAAACCTTTCGAATATTTAAAATCCGAAAGGTTTTGGTTATTGATTTGTTTCTCTGTTTTCCTTCACTTCTTCGTAATCCACTGTTTCCGCATCCCAATTTATTCTCGAGTCCAGATTTTTCTTCGATCGTTCGGCAGTGCTTTTCGGATCGTTACCCGGTTTTGGAAATTTGTAAAAAGCCGTAAAAAACATGCGCTTCAGAATATTCCAAAGAAAAAATATAACAACAACGACGAAAATTAATTCAAAAATAAACTTCATTTTTAATAGGTACTAATAATGAAAAATTAGCGGCAACTTACTTATTTGGATTAACAATGACGGACGAATTAGAAACGCTTTTCATCGTTTGTTTTTGCTTGCCGTCGGATAAAGTCTCGGATTGGGTGGTTTTCACCGCAATATTTTGGTTCTTGATCCAGCCTGTATTTTGGTCCAGCGTGATGGTTCCGTTTTGCGAAAGTTCCGAACTCATAGATCTTGTAATGCCTTCCGAGGTTTTTTTGTCGGTTTTCGCTGGAATTCCGCCGGCAACGCCAATGACCGCGACGCCATTTCCAACACTTTTTAAAGTGTAATTGGTGGAGAGTTTTACCTTTCCGTCGGGCGTGGCGCTTTCAGTTTGCGTCCATTTATCTCCTATTTTTACGCCTTTCGCGGGAATCAAAACCAAATTTTTTGTAAACTGGTCTTTCAAAACTTTCTCGTTAAAACTTTGTTTAAAACTTTTCTCAAAAGCTGCTTTCTGTTTGGCATCTTTAATAACACTGGAAACGGAATTGGAAACCTTCTTGTAAATTGGCTCAAAACCCGTAATCGAGAGTACTTTGCCGGTCTGGTCCATTTTCAAATTTAACTGATTTCCGACCAAAGCTTTATTCACCTTCCACATCATTTTTAACTGATCATCTTTCGGTTCAGCCAGCTTTGTATCTATTGAAATTGCTTTTCCGTTCGCGTTCTGGGAATTTCTTTTTCCTAATAAATTTACCGAAACATCATAAATTCCATTCTCGAAATTATTAACGGTAAACGTCATTTCATCGGTTGTTTCGCTGGTTCCGCTTTGCGTTTTTCCATCCGGGGCCGTCATCGTTTGAACATCTTTTTGATAGGTTGTTAAAGGATAGGTTTTTCCTTTTTCAAGTTTAAAAGACTGCGTATAAACGCCCAAAGAATCTTTGATGGCGGGCGAGGCAACAGCTGCGACTTCTTCTGCGGTTTTTGTGGAGTCGGTAACGGGAACTTCTACGGTGATGGTTTTTCCGGTGGCCGGGTCTATTTTGCTAACGGTTTTTGTTTCTTTTTTACAAGAAATTAAGGTTATGGAAAGGAGCGCAACGGCTGTGAATTTTTTCATTAAATAATTTTCTTTTCTGACATTTAATCCTAAAAACATGCGTTTTTTCAGGAACGAACGACAAATTTAAGGTAATTATTTCTGATGGTTTCAAACATTATAATTATTTTAACAGTCTTTCGTACATTCGAAAAAAATCGCGGTCGGCAAACCTTTGGCTGCTGTCAATTGGTTTAACTTACTTGCAGCAATGGCTTCTGAAAATCTTTTCGGCTCTACTGCTTGTCCGCGGAATAGGTTATCAGAAAGAATATTAGTATTTTTGGCTTTCAAATATTCCTTATAATATGACAAATATTCTGACAAAACCCTTCTCTACCAAATATCAATCCGCACCTTTCAACGAAATTAAAGAAGAACATTTTCTTCCCGCTTTTAAAGAACTCATCGAGGTTTCAGAAAAAGAAATCGGCAAAATCGTGAACAATTCCGAGGAAGCAAATTTTGAAAATGTGATCGAAGCGCTGGCTTTTTCAGGCGAACAGTTGGAGACTGTTTCCAGCATTTTTTTCAATTTAAATTCTGCCGAAACCAATGACGAGATTCAAAAAATAGCGCAGGAAGTTTCTCCGCTGTTAACGGAATATTCCGCGAAGATTTCCCAAAACGAAAAGCTTTTTGAAAAGATTAAAAAAGTCTTCGAAGAGAAAGAAAAATACAGGCTGAATGAAGAGCAGGAAATGCTTTTGACCGAAACATACAAAGGTTTTGTACGAAGCGGCGCGCTGCTGAATGACGCCGAAAAAGAGAAATTCAAAAACATCAGCATCGAACTTTCCAAAAAATCGCTGCAGTTTGGGCAGAATGTTTTGGCGGAAACGAATAACTATTTTAAACATATCACGGAGGAAAAGGATCTGGCCGGAATTCCGGACGCGATTCTTCAGCAGTACCGCAAAGAAGCGAAAGAGCGAGATTCGGAAGGTTTTGTGGTGACGTTGCAGTATCCAAGTTTTCTGCCTTTCATGACGTACGCCGAGAATCGGGAACTGCGGAAAGAACTGGCTTTGGCAAACGGCAAAAAATCCTTCAATAACAATGAGTTCGACAACCAAAATCTGATCAAGGAAATCATCAAACTGAAACAGGAAAAAGCCTATCTTCTCGGATTTAAAACTTACTCTGATTATGTTTTGGAAGAGCGTATGGCAAAAGAGCCGAAGAAAGTAAAAGTATTTTTAAATGAACTTCTGGAAAAAGCAAAACCCTACGCCGAAAAAGAAATAGAGGAATTGAAAAAGCTGGCAAAAGCCGACGGCATCGATGAAATGGAATCTTACGATCATGCTTACTACGCAGAAAAACTGCGGAAGCAAAAATTCGATATTGATGATGAAGAACTGAAACCTTATTTCCCCCTGGGGAAAGTTCAGGAAGCGGTTTTCGGTTTGGCGTCGACGCTTTTCGGATTAAATTTTGTGGAAACCGACGAAATTCAAAAATACAACGACGAAGTTAAGACCTACGAAATTTTCGAGAACGGTGAGTTTAAAGCCCTTTTATACGCGGATTATTTTCCACGAAAAGGAAAGCGCGCCGGCGCCTGGATGACGAGTTTTAAAAATCAGTTTAAGAAAAATGGGGAAAATCACCGGCCGCATATTTCGGTGGTGTGCAATTTCTCCAAACCAACGACCGATGCACCAAGTCTACTCACATTTCAGGAGGTAACAACCCTTTTTCATGAGTTTGGGCACGCTTTGCACGGCGTTATGGCAGATACAACTTATCCGAATCTTTCCGGAACTTCCGTGAAATGGGATTTTGTGGAACTGCCGTCGCAATTTTTAGAAAATTACTGTTACGAACCTGAATTTCTAAAAAACTTCGCAAAACATTATGAAACGGGAGAAATCTTGCCTGATGACAAAATTCAGAAAATTTCGGATTCCAAAAATTTTATGGAAGGTTATCAAACCATGCGGCAAGTCGGTTTTGGCCTTTTAGATATCGCTTACCACACCGATGCGGACAAAGTCGGCGACGTAAAAACGTTTGAGGTGGAAGAAACAAAAGCCACGAATTTATATCCGAGCAATCCGGAAACCATTATGAGTACGAGTTTTTCCCACATTTTCCAGGGTGGATATTCGGCGGGATATTATTCTTACAAATGGGCGGAAGTTTTGGATGCGGATGCTTTTCAGTACTTCAAGGAAAACGGAATTTTCAATCCGGAAATCGCGGCAAAATATAAAGTCTTACTTTCTTCCGGCGGAACAAAAGATCCGATGGAACTCTATAAAAATTTTAGAGGCAGCGAACCGAAAGTGGAGAGTTTGCTGAAAAGAGCTTTTGGATAAGAAATTTAATATGCTCCTAAAGATTTTGCCGAGAAAGCAGATCTTTTGAGTAATTTTTTTTGAAAACAAATTGCAAGCGCTTCGGATAGGAGCGCTTCTATTTTTTAAGATTTTTGGAGGCTGCATTTCTTGCCTTTGCCAGCATCGGAATCGAAATAAATCCCAAAACAATCATAATAACGAGTTGCATTGTATGCGAAATAAAAGCGTAGGAAAGACCGACTTCGCCGCCTTCTTCGGGATTTTTACCCATGGAAAGAAAGAGGGCCATAATTCCGAATTTCAGCGCCAGATGAAAAGCACCTATTCCGCCTGAAGCCGGAACCATCATTCCTAATGTTCCAACGACGATGATGAAAAACCCATCCGAAAAACTGAAATTAGAAGTTTCGGGCAGGGCAAAACACACGAGATAAGCCGCTAAATAGTAGGAAATCCAGATCGCAAGCGAGAGCAGTATGAACTTTCCTTTTTGCTTCAGTTTAAAGATGGAAGTCAAACCGTGGAAAATTCCTTTTCCGAAATTGAGCGCTTTCTGATAGATAGCAAACTTTTCCAATTTCTTCCGCAGCACAAAAAAGAGGATCGATAAAAGGGCAATAACGCCTAAAATAACGAACCATTTTGAATTGGAAGCAGGTTCGGCGGTTTTGCTCTTTTCGTCGGTGACGTATTGATAAAAAGAAACGATGGCTTTATATTTGAAAATTAAGGTCAGACCCAAAAATCCCAGCATGCAAATTAAATCCACTACCCTTTCGAGAATAATGGTGCCGAAGGATTTCTCCACGGGAACTTTTTCTACACCAAAAAGCGCGGTGGATCTCGCAAGTTCGCCGCTTCTGGGAATCGTGAGATTCATTAAATATCCAAACGAGATCGTCCAGAAAGCATTGGAATTGGAGATTTGATACCCCATTGGCTCCAATAATAAATTCCAGCGGATGGCGCGAAACCAATAGGCTAAAACTCCAAAAACTGCGGCCGCAAAAACCCAGAAATAATTGGCTTTTTCGAAATAGCCGGCAATTTTCTCAAATTCCATTCCTTTCAGGGCAAACCACATGAAGAGCGCTGCTATTGCAAAGGAAACTGCAATGGTGAGAAAGGTTTTTAAAGTATTTGATTTTGTGGTTTCTTCCAAAACGGCAAATTTTTCCGAAAATTAAGTAAGCAAATTCGTCTGTTCGTCCGGGAAAATAATTTTGGGCTGAAACGTTTTTGCCTCCTCCGGCGTCATTTGCGCGTAAGACATGATGATGATGATATCGTTCTTCTGAACGCGCCGCGCAGCGGGACCGTTCAGACAAATTTCCCCGGACTTTCTTTTTCCTTTGATGGCATAGGTATCGAAACGTTCGCCATTGTTAACATTAACGATATATACGCGTTCGCCAACGATGATTCCGGATGCTTCCAGAAGCTCCTCGTCGATGGTAATACTGCCGATATAATTAAGATCAGATTCTGTGACCCGAACTCTGTGAATTTTGGATTTAAAAACTTCAACTAGCATGGCGCAAATTTAAATATTTTAATATAAAGAAGCAGCAATAAATATTTTTATAGTGCAATTCCTTCACAGACAGATTGTTGCTTTATATTTTGGAGGTTTTAAATAAAAAAGAGGAAATAAATTCATTATAATTTAACAGATACGGTAATATTAGGTAATTCATAATTCGGAAAGACAGAAGGTACATTTCTTCAAAACAACGCTGCCACTGCTTTTGGCATGATTTTAGCAACCTGCAACATCGATTCTTGGTGCAAGTTCGGATTTATAACTTTTCGTTAATTTCAAGTTTTTAATACATTTTTCCGGTAATATTTCCAAAAAATTTGCACAATATGAAAAATGTTTTATATTTGCTTTAACATAAAACTAACCCTAACAATTTATAATTATGAACAAGTCTGAACTAATCGACGCTATCGCTAAGGACGCGAACATTACTAAAGTTGCCGCAAAAGCTGCTTTAGAATCTTTTATTTCTAACGTAACTGCTACATTGAAAGAAAAGGATGGTAAAGTTTCTTTAGTTGGATTCGGTACTTTTTCTGTAGCAGATAGAGCCGCAAGACAAGGTATTAATCCTGCAACTAAAAAACCAATTCAAATTGCAGCGAAAAAAGTCGCTAAATTCAAAGCTGGTGCTGATCTTTCAGGAGCAGTAATGGAAAGCATGAATACGAAAAAGAAAAAATAATCTTTTGATTATATTGAAAAAATTAGATCCCGCCGGTGCGGGATTTTTTAGTATACCTCAAATCAACTCTTCGCTTTACGGTGCAAGCCTACTAATTTTCCAGTCCAGATCCTCCTGCAACTCGTAGAGAATACGATCGTGCAAACGGTTTGGGCGCCCTTGCCAAAATTCGATCTCGTAGGGTTTGGCAATATAACCACCCCAGTTTTCGGGACGTGGAACTTCTTTATCTTGATACTCAGTTTGGAGCGTCTTTAATTTTTCTTCCAGAAATTGACGATCGGGAATTACTTTACTTTGTGGCGAAACCACGGCGCCTAACTGACTGCCTTTAGGGCGCGAATGAAAATAGCCATCGCTCAGATTATCGGGAATCCTTTCCAAATTGGCTTTAATAATAATCTGCCGTTCCATATTCGGCCAAAAAAAGTGGAGACAGGCTTTGTGAGTATTTTCTATTGCGTGGCCTTTTCTACTCTCATAATTCGTATAAAAAATAAAACCTTCCCACGTGTATGACTTTAAGAGGACCATGCGTGTTCGCGGACAACCATCTTCTTCCACAGTGGAAACCGCCATTGCATTCGCCTCCGAAATCGCAGGATTTTCCTCTGCTTCCAGAAACCAATTACGGAACTGTTCTACAGGATTTTCTTTTATTTGATTTTCAAGAAGTTGAGATTTCTCGTAAACTTTTCTTTTATCGTGCAGGTTTTCCATATTTATTTTTATTACATTTGAAACAGGTTTTTCTATTGAACCTCTACTTTCAGATGAATTATTCGTACAAAGGTAAAATTTTAATTTCCACGCCGGATATCTCCGGGGATATATTTTCGCGCTCTGTAGTCTTGATTGTCGATCATAATGAGGAAGGTGCTTTCGGACTCATCCTGAATAAAAAGAACAAAAAGATGAGCGGCCGTTTGCTGCATATTTTTGGCTTTACTGTCGACGTTTATGAGGGTGGTCCGGTAGAAAATGAAAAGATATTCTTCATCAACAAAGGACAAAAAGTAACGGAGCATTTTTCGGAAATCAATAATGAATTTTATCTCACCGAAGACATTGAAAATGTGATCTCCGGAATTATTGACGAGCAGATCAGCGTTGATGAGATTAAAGTTTTTTCCGGCTATTCGGGATGGGGAAGCCAGCAGCTGGAGGACGAAGTGCGCCGAAAAATGTGGACGGTAGTGGATGTGTATAATTTGGATTATACTTTACCGAATGATCAAACGCTCTGGAAAAATATTATGCAGAATCTGGGCGGCGAATTTTTGCTTTGGGCCAATGCACCCGATAACATTTCGATGAATTAAATTTCCTGTCGCCATTTTGTGCAGTTTCAACTTTGACTTTTAGCGCGCTCGCTTCGCTCGCTCACCCTCCAAATTCACTTTAACAAAAGTTTAGCACTATTTAAGTTTTCGTTATCAAATTTTATACGATTACTTTCGTTATTTTTGAAAGGTGAAAACATGGGATTAAAAAATCTTTTTACCTCTGTTTTTTATTAAAAATAATTCTAAGAGATTATTCTCTAAAAACCCGGTAAAGGACTTGCAAAGGTTGTTTCCCGGGTTTGCCAATTTTAGCCGAAAGCGATCTTCCACTCCTCCACGATCCCGGTAAATCTCGTTGTTTCGAAAGTTTTATTTCTAATTTTGGTCACCGAAAAAATCCCTTTCTCGTCGGAGATCATCAAAATTTCTTCTGCTTTTTGAGATTCAAAGGCGATCATTTCAACCTCCTGTATTTCGGCCAGATTACTTTTGTGCACAAAGGTTACGAAGTTTTCCATCAGAGGCGAAATATAGGCTCCTTCCGTAGTTTTAATGATCTTAATGGTGTTTCCTTCCAAAAAAAGAAGATTGCCGAAAATACTCCTTGCAATTTTTTTATTCGGATTCAGCAGGATCACATCATCCAGATCATTTTCTGTGGCGTAGATTTCGGCGTAGATATTTTCGGGAGAGTGCGTGCGAATGGTATTTAGAAAGTTAGCGCCCACGCTGATTTCCTTGAGGAGATCCATTTCGTTGTTTCCCTGAATTGCCAGCACGTCATTCAGCAGCTTAACCTCGAAATAAAAGGAAACGTCGGACTTGGCACTGCTGTCCTTTACAGCATCGCGATACACCAAAAAATGGATGATTCCATCGGAAACGCCGTGCTGTATAACCTTCTCCTCAAAAAGATTCATAAAAAATTCCAGCGTGTAGGAAAGCGGGATGTTCATGCGCATTTTTCGCATGGAAGCCATAAGGAAAAAGTAACATTCCTCTGCCATAATCACTCGCGAAGCGCGGACAAAAAAAGATACCCGAACAGCATCGCCCCAAAGAAAAGCGCGGTTTCGGCTTTGAAAATTTTCGGAGGTATAAATTAAAGCGTCCAAAATAAATTAGGATTTAGATTAAAAAAATAATGAACGAAAAAAAATCGTTCATCATGTTATTTGCGTTAATAAAGAATTAGGTTGCGCCTAATTTCAATCTTAGGTTTTCTATTAAATTCTCCCAGTAAAGACGGTTCTCTTCTTCGTCGCCCGGCTCGCAAAAATCGGTTACAATCAGAGCAAGATCATCTGTAATATCATCAATAACGATGGTCATTTCGAAATAGTTTTTCGTTCCTTCATCTTCTTCCCAGCGAAAACGCACAAAACTTTCCGGCTTATAACGAATAAGCGTCGCCTGCTCTCCCGGACCACTGTTCCAGCTGAAGAAAAAATCGTCGCCTTTTTCCAGCACGTCGTCTGCAAACCATTCAGAAAGTCCTTCTGCACTTGCCATATATTCGTATAAAATCTCCGACTGACAGTGCATTGGAAATTCATATTGCACTTTAGTTTTCGCCATTTCGCCCCTATTTTTAATGTGTCGCAATATATAAATTAATTTCTAAAATCCACAATATATTCCTCGAAATGCATCGTGAAAATCAGAAGCCCGAAACGATGTTTTTTCTGCCAATATCCTACCCGCTGTACGCTATATCCCCGCTTTCGAAGAGGGGATTTGTGTTATATGACATTTATCATCGGGGGATGCCGCTGCCATCGGGGCCAAAAGAAAAGAAAGTGCGTTTTTCGACTATTTTTAGGCCTCGTTTAAAACGCTGAGGATAATCTCGCACCCCTCGCGGATTTCGTCCAGCGATAAAGTCAGCGGTGGGGAGATGCGCATATATTCGTTTCGGTAGAGCTGCCAGAAAACCACCAAACCCTTCTCCATACAACGCTTCGCGACATCTAACGTGTATTCGGGCGACCCCAGATTTACAGCCAGCATTAAACCTTTACCATTGATATTTTTAATTTTCGGATGAAACAAAAGGTCACGAAATAATTTTTCTTTTTCCGCAACTTCATCCATCAAGCCGCTGTTCAAAACTTCTTTCAGCGTCGCATAACTTGCCGCGGCGATTAAAGGATTGCCTCCAAAAGTTGTTATATGACCAAGTTTCGGCGAATGCGATAAAGCTTCCATTATTTGGTGCGAACTCATAAAAGCACCCACGGGAACGCCACCGCCCATGCCTTTCCCCATCACCAGAATATCCGGCACAATGCCGAAATGTTCGAAGGCAAAAAGTTTTCCTGTCCTGCCAAAACCGGGTTGAATTTCATCTAAAATTAAGAGTGCACCCACTTCTTCGCAGCGTGATTTCAGCTTTTTTAAGTAATCTTTATCCGGAACCAGAAATCCTGCCGCGCCCTGAATGGTTTCCAAAAGAACACAGGCTGTTTTGTCGGTAATTTTTGCTAAATCTTTCTCCTTATTAAAGTGAATAAAATTCACCATCGGCAAAAGAGGACGAAATTCCCGCTTATGATATTCGTTACCCGAAACCGACAGCGCCCCGTGCGTGTTTCCGTGGTAAGAATTGTGGAAAGAAATAATTTCTTCTCTACCGGTATAGCGTTTTGCAAGTTTTAAGCTACCGTCAATAGCTTCTGCGCCGGAATTAACGAGATATGTCACCTCCAAAGGTTCCGGCGTGGCTTCGGCGAGAAGTTGGCATAATTTCACCGGCATCTCCTGAGCATATTCCCCATAAACCATCACATGCAGATATTTTTCTGCCTGAGTCTTAATGGCTTCGACAATTTTCGGATGCGAATGGCCTAGAGTGTTTGCTGAAACGCCGGCGACAAAATCGAGATATTTTTTGCCGTCTTTGCCGTAGATGTAGCTCCCGGCAGCTTTTTCGACCTCGAAACCGGCGGCGAATTGCGTGGTTTGGGCCTGGTATTTAAAAAAGTCTTTTTGCATTATTGCGTGGTTCAGATTTTACAAATGAATTCTACGATTTTTTATCGCGTTTTGGTTAACCAATGGACCGGTGGCCCGGAGTTTCGTTCTTCATGCGAATTTATTATTCTACCAATGGGTCGCTCCTACGGAGCTAAACGTTTGTTCGCATTATTAATTTCTATTGATAGGTCGCTCCTCCGGAGCTAAGCGTTTGTTTCTATTATTAATTTCTACCAATAGGTCGCTCCTCCGGAGCTGCATATTGCAAACGCTTAAATAATTCTACCGATTGGTCGCTCCTCCGGAGCTCCTTATTTTTTGGTGAATTAATTTCTACCGATTGGGCGCCGAAGCTAGGTTCCATTTTTTGGCTTTACATTCTAATAACAGGTCGCTCCTCCGGAGCTGCATACTGCAACCGCTTTAATTATTCTACCAAGGGGCCGCTCCTCCGGAGCTCCTTATTATTTTAGCGTATAAATTTCTACCAATGGGCCGCTCCTACGGAGCTAAGCGTCTGTTTGCATTATTAATTTCTACCAATAGGTCGCTCCTCCGGAGCTTCTCACTATTTTAGCGTATAAATTTCTACCAAGGGGTCGCTCCTCCGGAGCTCCTTTTTTTGGTGAATAATTTATATTAAGTGGTCGCTCCTCCAGAGCTGCATACTGCATACTTTTTTATCATTTTGTTGATAGATCGCTCCAGCACAAATTTGAAAATCAATCCTACTAAAATTGCACGAAAATAGTCTAAAAGCTTTAAAGCCTAATTTTCATTGTGTTAAGCCAATACCTAACTTGGCGTTCTTTTTTAAGAGATAAAACAACTATAAAAAGACAGTCTTCGACTTTTGAATGATGACTAAGCTCGATTAAAGTGCTTCCAATGTCGAATTATTTGCGGACGCGCTTCGGTTTCCGGGCTTCATCTTTCGCTTTGGCATCATCGATGCTTTTTTGTGCAGCGTTGTATAAGGCGTCGTCGGACTCGTACTTAACTTCTTCATAAGCGGGCGAATCAAGGAAGATATCTTCCCATTTCCGCAGGCGGTCTTTCGTATTCCAGTTGAAATCGGGGAAAAACCGCTTCTCCCGCGAAATTAAACTCATGGGATAAATGTCGGTATTCGCACCAATGTTACAGGAAATAATTTGTACTTTTTTATCTTCAAATTCGGCTTCAATCGTTCCGCACGTGGACAAAGAGACACCTATTCTCTCCACTTCTTTTGTTTTTTCGTTCTGATCGTCTGCGTAAGTGATCGCCTGCGCATTGCCGATAACTTTCGCAAGATTGACCTGGTTTTGATTGTAATAAACAATCATAAGTTTTCCTTTGATTTGATTAAATTCGTCTTTCATATTCAGCGAATCGGCTTTGCTGATGGCAAAAGCATTTTCGATAACGCGCAGCGAATCGATGAATTCATTTTCTGTATCAAAATATGCTTCTATTTTATCTCCGGTAACCTGCTTTTCGCCACTCCAGGCAATAGGATTGCCATCGAGATGCATAATTCCGTCGGTTTCGTTAAAACTGAGCGAATCTGCACGGACCTGAATATTGGTTTTAAACATGCGCGATTTTTTGTAAGCGCGCAGAAAACTTTTCTTCTTCACAGGATTTTCCGCATCGGGCTTTTGATAAGCTAAAATTCTTTCAGCGGAAAAATACATGGAATCTTTTTCGAGAATCTTTACGGCATAGGGACGGTCGGTCATCATCGCGGAATCTTTTTTCTCGAATATTTCGCCGTAACCGCCTTTCATATAACGCTGTTCCTGCGGATCGCGCAGCGTTACATTACCTTTCGCCGTTCCGAATCCGGTGATCTGATTAAAGTACATATCGTCGCCCGTAAGAATTTTTCCATTATAATTAATGCGCGAGTTTTTCTTTAAATACACTTCTTTGGAATTCATGTTATAAGTTCCTTTTTCCGTGTAGATTAGGTTGGAGGGATTTTTTTTGTTGGTGATGGTGGTCGCACCGTTGAAAGTGGCCGTATTTGTATTTTGATTCTGGATGATATTTACTCCTTCTACCGTATATTCGGGATTATCAATCTTCACGCTGCCGGTAAAATCGATAATTCGGCTGTTGAGATCGTAGTTCGCAGATTTTGTATACATGATGTTTCCATCTTTCGAAATGGTACCGCCCGTGTTGAAATAAGCGTTGTTGGAGAGCCGGTTGTAGTACAGTGTTTCGGTTTTAATGGTTTGTCCGGGATCGGTTAGAACTACATTTTTTTTCGCAATTCCTTTCTGAGTGTTACCATCATACTCCATTTCTCCCGAAGTAATTACAGAGCCATCCGCATTTTGAAGTTTCACATTTCCGATCGCTCTCACGAAATTCTGTTCGCGATAAAAGATCACCTCATCCGCAGTCAGCGTGGAGCCTTGATGAAAAAACTGAACATTGCCGGAAAAGAACGGGTTATCGTCATATTTTCCTTTAACAATCCCAAAAGTATCGGAGTGTATAAGCTGCACTTTTTCACCCTGCGCATTGGCCGCCGTCTGATTAAAGAAAGGGTCTTTAACAGCAGGATCTTTCGGCTGCGTAGGAATCTGCGCAAAAATAGTAATACTCCAGAAAAGAAAAACAACGAAAAAACCTTTCATTACTCCTTTTTGGTACCGTAAAAATAAAGAGAATGCGAATCGATATTCACCCCAAAAGTACTTTCAATGGATTCTTTGATGCCCTGGATTCGCGGGTCGCAAAACTCAATGATTTCTGCGATCTCTTTATCAGAACCCGTTTTATAGACAACCAAATGGTCGTGCTGCTTATCGAAATAAGATTTTTCATACGAGGAAGACGTGAGGGTTTTTTCTCCAAACTGATGTTTTCGGATAAGCCCGGCATCGAGAAAGATTTCGATGGTGTTGTAAATAGTGGCTTTGGAAACGTGGTATTTCTTCTGCATCATCAAAAGATAGAGATCATCAACATTAAAGTGATGTTCCATCATATAAATTTCCTCTAAGATCGTATAGCGTTCGGGCGTGTTTCTAAAACCCTTCTGCTGAAGGTATTGTCTTAAAACGTCCTTTATTGTAGTGATATTAAGTTCCTTATGTTTAGCGTCCATCAAAAATATTTAAGTGCAAATTTATCGAATTTATTATTAATGAATGCCGCACCGAAATTGTGAAAAAATTTATTTGCAATGCCGGAAATTAACCTGTTGTATTTTTTTGGTAATTACCTTTTGATCCAGTATTGGTGCGGACTCCACCACAACATTATGGGAAGAAATACCCCAGGCTTTGAAGTCATCGCTGCCGATATATTTTACAAAATTGTAAATATTTAAGGTCATTTTCTCTTTTATCGTTAATAAGGTATCATTGATATACGTATTGTCGATAATGACATATTTTAAATCCGGCGGAATGTTGTGCGCACGCAGCGACGGATGGCTGCTCCTCGTCGGAATTGTACCTTCCTCCATCATATCGGCTAAAACCTGGTCGAAGTAATCATTAATTCTACGGTCGATCTTAAACCCCAGCATGAAACTGATTTTATAAATTGTTCCGGGCATAATTTCGTCTACAGTATATTTAAAAGTAAAAGGATCTTCCTGATTGACAATATTTAAGATAAAATAATGATCCGCTCTTTTCGGTTGCTTCCGCAAAATGGAGTAAATGATTTTTGCTTCGATCTCATTTTCCCTTTTCGCACGACTTAAAAAGGCAAGATTGGTCGCATATTTCGGAATTGTTTCGTCTAATTTTAAATCTTTGATGATCGAAATGTATTTATCCAATTTCACAAATTTGATAAATTTGGCTTTTATCAATCTGCCGTTATACCAGGCATACATACATACCGCGATAAATCCGCCTAAGACCATTGTTAACCAGCCGCCATCGAAAAATTTAATAACATTGGCGTAAAAGAATCCGAGTTCGATAAAAAGGTAAACGACAATAAAACCAATGGCAAACACCTTCATTGTTTTGGTTCGGCTGAGCCAGAAAAACAGAAGAATTGTCGTCATTAACATCGTGATGGTAATGGTTAAGCCGTAAGCGGCCTCCATGGCTTCGGATTTTTGAAAGTAAATAACGACGATAAAACACAAAAGCATCAAACCCCAGTTAATTCGGGGAATATACATTTGACCTTTCACCCCGGAAGGATAATCGATCTGCTGATTCGGCCAAAAAGTAACCGACATTGCTTCCGAAAACATGGTGAAGGAACCCGTAATGACTGATTGACTTGCGATGATTGCCGCAAAAGTCGCAAGAATTACGCCGGGCAAAATTGCCCATTCTGGCATAATTCCAAAGATTGGATTCACGCCTTCTGAAACGCTGGTTGGATTATCCAGCAGCCAGGCGCCCTGACCTAAGTAATTTAGAATGAGCATTGTTTTTACAAAAGCCCAGCTCACGCGGATATTCTTCTTTCCACAGTGTCCTAGATCCGAATACAAAGCCTCGGCACCAGTGGTACAAAGGAAAACAGCACCCATAATGACGATTGCACTCGGGGAATGCGTGATAAGTTGATACGCATAAAAAGGATTAAAAGCCTTTAAAATCTCGAAATTCTCTAAAATATGTACCGAACCAAAGCCTCCTAAAACCAGAAACCATAAAACCATAACGGGTCCAAAAAGCTTTCCGATGGAGGAAGTTCCGAACTGCTGAACCATGAACACGACAGCCAAAATAACCAACGTAATCGCAACCACAGGCGTACTTGGAGAAAAAATCTTAAGACCTTCTACTGCAGACATTACGGTAAGTGAAGGCGTGATGATACTGTCGGCCACAAGCGTCGACGCGCCAATGATAGCGACAACATACAGCCACTTTTTCTTGAGTCTTTTTACAAGGGAATACAAAGAAAGAATTCCCCCTTCGCCTTTGTTATCGGCTCTTAAGGCGATAATAACGTATTTGAGGGTTGTCTGAAGCGTCAAAGTCCAAATGATACAGGAAAGAGCACCTTCAATATATTCGTCGAAGGGCATATTACCCCCGTCGCGTCTTGCATTTACAATCGCTTTCATTACATACAGCGGCGAAGTTCCAATATCTCCAAAAACAATTCCGAGGGAAACAAGTACGCCAACTGCGGTAAGCTTTTTCGTATCAAAATGCTGACCGCCTTCGATTGTATCTGACATTCAATAAATTTTAGGGTGTAAATTTAGATTAAAAAGCAATCCCGAAAAGGTTTTTTTTTGAAAATTAACGCAAAAAAAGAAACTCTCTTTCGAGAGTTTGTGTTTATGCTTTAACGTACATGGCTTTTTTAATTTCTTCTTTCACTTTTTCCAGCTTCGGGAACCATTCTGCGAAAAGAGGTGCCGAGTAAGGGGCCGGAGCATCCGGTGTTGTAATTCTTTTAATCGGCGCGTCGAGATAGTCAAACGCCAGTTGCTGAACCATATATGTAATCTCTGAGGAAACCGAACCAAACGGCCAGGCTTCTTCCAGAATAACCAGGCGGTTGGTTTTTTTCACAGAATTAATTACAGTATCGAAATCCAAAGGGCGCACAGTACGAAGATCGATCACTTCTACCGAAATCCCTTCCTTCTCCATATCTTCTGCTGCCTGCATGGCTAATTTCATTATTTTTCCGAACGAGACTAAAGTTACGTCGGTTCCTTCGCGCTTGATGTCGGCTTTTCCGATCGGAAGGTAATATTCTTCTTCCGGAATTTCCATTTTATCACCGTACATCTGTTCCGATTCCATAAAAATTACGGGATCATTGTCCTGAATGGCGCTTTTCAATAAACCTTTCGCATCGTATGGATTAGATGGAACAATCACTTTTAAACCGGGAATATTGGCAAACCAACTTTCCAAAGCTTGAGAATGCGTCGCCCCTAATTGTCCTGCCGAAGCGGTCGGGCCGCGGAAAACGATCGGACAATTCCACTGGCCGCCGGTCATTTGACGAATCTTCGCGGCATTATTGATAATTTGATCAATCCCTACCAAACAAAAATTGAAGGTCATATATTCAACAATTGGGCGGTTTCCGTTCATGGCCGAACCAATTGCAATCCCCGTAAAACCGAGTTCTGCAATGGGCGTATCGATAATTCGTTTTGCACCAAATTCATCCAACATTCCTTTAGAAGCTTTGTAAGCACCATTATATTCGGCAACCTCCTCACCCATCAGATAAATGGATTCGTCTTTGCGCATCTCCTCGCTCATTGCCTGTGCAATTACTTCTCTAAAAGTATATTCTTTCATAATCGTTTGAAAAATTAAAGTACAAAAGTAAAGATTTTTTCGCAAACCGCTAATGGTTCGCCCACAAAAAAGAGCAACTCTTTCGAATTGCTCTTGTTATAATATATTTGGAAATTATTTTACCTGATACCAGGTTTGGCTTCTTCCCACAAAAGAGAATCCAATATAACCTCTTACATCCAGTTTATCTCCCTCTCTCGTAATATTACACTTGTAAGTTTTACCCGTTTTCGGATCGGTAATGGTTCCACCTGTAAATTCGCCACCTTCTTTTTTCATTCCTCTAATCACCTCCATGCCGAGAATTGGCTTGTTCTTGCGGTCGTCCTTGCAATCGATGCAGGTGGCATGTTCCGGTTTAATTAAAAGCTGAACCACTTTACCGTAATATTTACCGTCGGATTTTTTCGTAATTTCTACGATAGATTTTGCCTGCCCGGTTTCATCATCGATGGTTTTCCATTTTCCTTCAATCTGAGCGTAGGAAAGCGTTGCAAACATAAGCGCAACAAAAGAGAAAATTATTTTTTTCATTTTAAAATTGTTTTAATTTTTGGTTGGATAAATGTAACTAAAAAAAGTTAAACACCAAATCTTTAATTATTAGTACCATACTTTCCATAAGGTATAACACATAATTCAAAAATAAAACAGGAGATTTAACTTTACTTCCTTGCCTCCAAATTTCTTTTCAGAAGATCCGAATTTCTTAATTGAAAATAAATCCCGAAGAGCGAAACAAAAGCCGTCATCAAAGTAAATATCATGGCAGTTGCCACCGAAATTCGCACATCGTAATGTAAATAATACCCCGCTTTCATAAAAACCCACTCTCGAATACCGATACCGGAAAAGGAAAGCACACTTAAAACCGTACTGATAAGAAAGACGAGAAAATACGTCCAGATATTTTCTACAGCGGCAAATGAACTCACGATGCAGAAAATCGAAGCCAACTGCAGTCCCTGAATCAGAAAAGAAAAAAGCAGCGTACGGAAAAAAATAATTTTAAAAGACGGAAAAAAAGCAGTAAAAGCCAATTTTGCCAGAAAAAGGGTCAACGCAACAGAAACAATAATTAAAAATTTATAATTCGCGGGAAGAAAGGAGATTCCCAAAAGCTGAATCAAGACCAAAATAGCGAGCAAACCTGAAAGCCGGTCCGCCAAAACCGCCGCCGACAATTTCTTGACGCCCCAATCATATTTTTTGTGAAGCACATACACTTTATACGCATCGCCGCCAATACCGCCGGGAATAAAAAAATTATAGAACATTCCGATCAGATAAAGTTTCCGGTTCTCGTTTTTTTGAAGGTTAAACTGAAGCGCGCCAAAATACTGCCCTAATCTTTCCGCGGAAAAAAACTGCGAAAGCGCGAATAAAATCAGTGCCAAAGCTAAAAAAGCGATGTTACCCGTTTCCAAAATCCCCCAGACTTCGGCAAAAGGAATTTTTTTAAAAACAAAATAGAGCAACAAAATACTGAGGCCCACTTTAAAAACCGTGAAGATTATTTTATTTGTCTTTTTCAAAAAGAAGAGATTTTGCGAATGTTGAAAGGTCTCTTTTTCTGGGACTCGTAGTAGGTTTTCATTAGGAGATCGATAATGATTCCCGTGGTAAAAAACTGAATTCCCACAAATACCAATAAAATTCCTAAAATCAAAAGCGGTCGTCCACCAATGGAATTGCCCAGAATTTTAAGAATTAAAAGGTAGAAATTAATAAGCATTCCCAAACCGAAAATAAGAATTCCGATGTTGCCAAAGAGATAAATAGGTTTTTGCAGATATTTTTGGTTAAACAACAGAAGTAGAAGATCGTTGATGACTTTCGTCGTGCGCCCGATGCCATATTTTGATACGCCAAATTTCCGCGAATGATGCTTTACAGGTACCTCGGCAATTCGTGCTCCGTTCATGTGCGCATGCAGCGTAATAAAACGGTGACTTTCGCCATAAAGATCGAGTTCTTTCGCTGTATCTTTCGTGAAGACTTTCAGCGCGCAACCGTGGTCTTTCACATTAAGCTTCGTTGTTGTTCTGATGATGAAATTCGCCACTTTCGACGGAAATGTGCGTAAGAGATTGTCCTGCCTTTTTTGCCGTTGGCCGACCACCAGATCATAACTGCCCGAGTTCAGTTTTTCAATCATCATCGGGATATCCGACGGATCGTTCTGCATATCGCCATCCATCGTGATGATATAGTCGCCGGAGGCATAATCGATTCCCGCCATGAGCGCGGAACTTTGTCCGTAATTTTTTTTCAGCTCGATGAGGACAACATTCGGTGCAGCCAGATCTTTCACCACTTTCACGGTTTCATCCGTGGAGAAATCATCAATAAGAATAAGTTCGTAAGGGTAATTTTTCAACGCATCATGGACGGCCTGAATGAGCAGCGGCGCATTCTCAGCTTCATTATATAAAGGAACGACGACAGAGTAAAATTGGCTTGCATCCATAGTTTAAGAAAATTGTTCTGCAAATATAATTGAATTTATGTTGCTCGCCTTCTCTGCATTTCAATTGTTGCCTTTATATTTGCACAAACTCTTCGCTATGAAAAAGACCGATCCATTTTATATTCTCCTAGCAGTTTGTGCCGTTCTTTTATTTGCACATCTTGGGAAACTCTACGTCGATATCATGGAAGCGCGGAATTTTGTCTCTGCGCGCGAAATGGCCGAAGAAGGACACTGGATTTTTACGACATTAAATAACCAAACCCGATACGAAAAACCGCCACTTCCCACGTGGTTTACGGCCTGGATGGGCGAATTATTTACCTTTCAAAATATTGGAGCACTGCGTTTTCCCGCGGCACTTTCCTGCTTCTTTTTGGTCGTTTATTTTTATAAAATTGTAGAATTTCTCTCCGAAAATAAAAAACTCGCTCTCATCTCTTCTTTGGTTTTAATCACGAATTTTATTGTTATTTACGTGGGACGGCGCGGCAACTGGGATATTTACAGCTATAGTTTTATGGTGATCGGGATTTATTATTTTATGCTGGCACTGCGACGCATCCACTGGATGAAAAATTATGTGGCAGCCGGTCTTCTTTTTGGCTTGTCGCTATTAAGCAAAGGTCCGACCGGACCTTACGTTTTTCTGATTCCATTTTTTGCAGCATATGTACTCACTTTTGGCTTTCCGAAAAAGAAAGATATCCCCGGAATTGCGGTGTGCGGCGTCCTTACTTTGTTGATCGGCGGTTCCTGGTATATTTACATTTACGCGGCCGATCCCCAAACCTTTTTGGGCATTATGCAGAAAGAAGCTCTAGCGCGCGAAAACAGAGATGTAAAACCCTTTACAAGATATCTGAGTTTTCCCGTACAAACCGGAGTTTGGGTATTTTTCAGCGTGTTGGGCTTAATTTTTCCTTTGGTTAAAAAAAGAACCTCGGCGCCAAAAATCTATATGCTCTTTTTCTACTGGACGGTTTTTGCGCTGCTGCTGCTCTCTTTGATTCCGTCGAAAAAGGAACGCTATCTTTTCCCGATGATGGTTCCGCTGGCAGCGACTTCGGCGTATTATCTCTACTTTATATTTAAAGCGATTTCTCTTAAAAAATGGGAGAAAAACATGAACAAAACCATTTTTACCATTCTAGGCGTCGTCAGTTTGGTTATTGCCATCGGCGTTTATTTTCTGCCCGCCAGCCTCAGCTTTTACACCGTTTTATTTTCCCTCGCGGCTTTCGCGTGTGCAGGTTTTCTCTTTTATTTTATCTACAGAAAACTGAATTTTGAATACGCTTTTTATGCAGTAATTGCGTTAATGGTTTCTACGGGCTTGTTTGGAATTCCGGTTCTGGACAGAACGCTTCAGAACAATAAAGATTTCCACAGTTTGCGTTCGTTCAGAAATCAGGTAGAAAAAGAGCATCGAACAATGTACATTTTCTCCGCCTACTCGCCGGAAGTTTGGTTCCGCTATCAGGCTGTTTTGCCGGAGATTAAGATTGATGAGCCGAAAACTTTTCCAGACGAAAATGTATTTTACGTCGCGACGAACGATAACAGCGCCGGAAACCTCAAAAATTTAGAAACGCTGGGCTGGAAATTAACCTTCATTTCGAAATTTGACGACAACGAAGAAGCGCCACCCTCAAAAAATAATGCGGGGCGAAAAATTCATTACGTTTACAAAGTCGAGAAATAAAAAGGATCAGAGATCTTTTTGGGCGGTTGATTTAGCAAAAATTTCTTTTGAATTCCACGGATTGAAAACAATGAGGAACATCACAAGCGCAAAAGCATATTCCCACATTTCCCACTTTCTGCCGTGGTGAATGGGCACGAGAATTAATAAAGTGATGATAATGAAACCGATAACGTGAATCGGTCGCGGCACGGAAATCCCAAAACGATCGATCAAAGCGTTCATTTTTGGCGATTTTTTCCAAAGAATCGGTACGATGAGAAAATAAATTCCGAAACAAATCGACATCAGATTTGAAAAGATAATTTTATTCAGTTTTACGCCGTCTACCACCATATTGTGCAGATTTGTTTCGGCCTGTGCGTTATTTTCTTTGAAAAATTCGGACGACTGGATGTGGAAAATACGCTGCCCCCAGGAAATCTCTTCGCCACCGCCAAAAAATAAGGCGACAGCCATAAGCAGAATCCCCACTTTCCACCAAAGTCCGTAGAACTTTTGGTACGTAAAAAATTTATAAAGCAAAGTGAACGACGCAAAAAATAAAAAGATGGACGTCAGATTTTCGTAAAAGCTGTCTTCCTCCACCAAAAAATCGAATTTCGCCGCATCGGTTGCGTAAATATAAAGTCCGTAAATTACCGTTAACAGTAGAAAAGCGGCAATAATTTTTTCCAGTAGCGTCAAATCTTTCATGCGACAAATATAAACAATCCGCATATAAAAATGTATTCTTACTTTTGTGGAATTATGAATTTCATTAAAAACAATCTGGCAAACGCCTTCACGTTGGCCAATTTATTTTCCGGCAGTATTGGGGTTATCAGTATGATCACGGAGAATTACCACATCACGGCTCTTTGTATCATCGTTTCTCTGATCCTCGATTTTTTCGATGGATTTATCGCGAGGGCCTTAAAATCAAATTCAAACTTAGGTGCACAACTCGATTCGCTTGCCGATATGGTGAGTTTTGGTCTGCTGCCCGGAATTGTGATGTACAAAGCGCTGGAACCGTTCGGTCCAGAGATTTTCGGAATGGATTTGCCTTTCGATCTTAAATATTTCGGCCTTTTCATTGCGCTTTTCTCCTGCTTAAGGCTGGCGATTTTTAATTTGGATGAGGAACAAACTTATTATTTTAAAGGTTTAAATACGCCTTCGAACACCATTTTGATCTTCGGTTTGTACTATGCTTTTTTAGAAAAGGGAAGTTTTCAGTTTCTGTTTGAAAATCCTTTGTTAATGATACTTTCCATCGTGCTTTCGTCCTGGCTTCTGGTTTCGCCCATCAAAATGATTGCGATGAAATTTAAATCGATGAAACTCGCAGATAATTATCCGAAACTGGCTTTGTTAATTGGTGCCATTTTGATTTTGATCATTTTCGGAATGGTTGGGATTCCACTGGTCATTCTTTATTATATGGCGATTTCGCTTATTTTCCAGAAGCAACTGAAATAACTTTTAATCTGAAATAAAATTGGACAGGTCGCGATTTGTCCCTACAAACAATTTAAAATAAATGAACTTAATTCTCCATAAACCGCTTTGCGTTTTCGATTTGGAAACCACGGGAACCAATGTTGCCAAAGACCGCATCGTTGAAATTTCTATTTTAAAAGTAAATCCGGACGCGTCGCGCGAAACGCGAACCTGGCTGGTAAATCCCGAAATGTACATTCCGAAAGAATCGACAGCCGTTCACGGAATTACAGACGAAAAAGTGAAAGATGTACCGAAATTCAAAGAAATTGCCGCGAAGATTTTGGAAATGATCTCGGGTTGCGATTTGGGCGGATTTAATTCCAACCGTTTTGATGTGCCGCTTTTGGCCGAAGAACTTTTGCGTGCAGGAATCGATTTCGATCTGAACAAATTTAAACTCGTGGATGCGCAAACTATTTTTCACAAAATGGAACCGCGTAATTTAACGGCCGCTTATCAGTTTTACTGCAGAAAAACGTTAGAAAACGCGCATTCTGCCGAAGCCGATGTTTTGGCGACGTTTGAAGTTTTAGATGCGCAGGTTGGCCATTATCCGGAACTTCCGAATGATATAGCGGGTTTAAGTGAAATTTCCTTCCATCATAAATTTGCAGATCTCGCCGGATTTATCGCTTTTGATGAAGACGAAAAAGAAATTTTCAGTTTCGGAAAGTACAAAGGCCAGCGTGTGAAAGACGTTTTCCAGAAAGATTTGGGGTATTACGGCTGGATTCAGAACGCCGATTTCCCGTTGTACACGAAGAAAGTTTTAACGGGAATTCAGTTGCGGAGTAAATTCTAAAAAATCGTAGCTTTCGGTAAAAAGTTATCATGGCATCACTGGTTCAATTTAAATATTACGCAAACAGTTTGGAAGCCAACCGCGACAAGCAGATTCTTGCGAATAATGGTTTGAAAAGTTTTATTGCGAACGAACAGACCATTCAATCCGACTGGTTGCTGTCCCAGGCTTTGGGCGGCATTCAGCTTCAGGTTTTTGAGGATGAAGTGGAGAAAGCGCAGGAAATTTTGAAAAACTTTTTGGATAACGAACACACTTCGCTGGAAGTTGACCACACCATTGCAGACCCGGATTACGATTTTACTTGTCCGAAATGCGGGTCGAACCACCTCTACCGCGACGAAAATCCGGGCGGCTTGTTTGGAATTTCTCTTCTCTTTCTGGGATTTCCGATTAAAGCAAAAAGCCATCTTTACCACTGTTATTATTGCGGTAATAAATTTCGCGCGTGATCATCAAAAATAAATTCAAAATAAAATAAAATATTAAAAGTTTAAGAGCGTATGAAAATAATTTGCATTGGCCGAAATTACGCAGAACACGCGAAAGAACTCGGCAACGAAATCCCGGAAAGTCCGGTCATTTTTATGAAACCCGATACGGCGATTTTAAAAAAAGGCAGCGATTTTTATATTCCGGAATTCTCAAACGATATCCATTACGAACTGGAAGTGGTTTTGAAAATATCCAAAGGCGGAAAATACATTCAACCCGAAAATGCGGCGAACCATTACGATGAAATTGGTTTGGGAATCGATTTCACGGCGCGCGACCTTCAAAGCAAATTAAAGGAAAAAGGCCTTCCGTGGGAACTTGCGAAAGGTTTCGACGGCAGCGCGGTGGTCTCCGACTTCTACAAAAAAGAAGATTTCGACCTGAAAAATCTCAATTTTTCCCTTTTAAAGAATAGCGAAAAAGTTCAGGACGGCAACACGTCGATGATGATATTTTCGCCGGATAAAATGATCGAATTTGTGTCGCAATATTTCACGCTGCGCGTTGGCGACCTTATTTTTACGGGCACACCAAAAGGCGTGGGGAAAGTTGCGGAAAACGACATTCTGGAAGCTTTTCTGGAGGATAAAAAAGTCTTCAGTTTAAGAATTCAGTAAAGCCTTATCAACAAAAATCAGGTTGCACACTGCGCTGCGTCTTTTTATAACCGGAAATAATTTGTAACTTTAAGCAACAAAAATAACAATCATGATCAACATTATTTTACCTGTAGATTTCGGGGATTCTACAGATCAACTTATAAAAGGGGCTATAAAATTTGCGAACGAAACCAAAGGGAAACTTTGCCTCATCCACGTGGCGCCGGCAGATATTGGTTTTGCGATTGGCGATATGGGATTTCAGTATTTCCCGGAAGTGGAACAAAATGAGATTAAAGAAGAACTGCTCCGTCTTAACAGCATCGAACAGCGTATTTTGGCAGAAGGCATTGATTGCGAACATCTTTTAAAACAGGGCATCGCGGGAGATATCATTTTGGATTACGCGAAAGAACAGAACGCGGGCTACATCGTAATGGGATCTCACGGCAGAAGCGGAATTTACGATGTTTTCGTGGGCAGTTTAACAAAAGAATTGACGCGGAGGTCTCCGATTCCTGTGCTGGTAATTCCGGTGCATTAATCCCTTAAGAAACTTAAAAAAAGGAAATCCCGAAATTGTAATAATTTCGGGATTTCTATAATTAAATACGTATCAATTATTTAGTCTCTTTATTGTAAATTTTCGGGTCGTAATAGGGGTGGTGTCCTTCGGTTGGCGAATAATATTCTTTGTCTTTGTCGCCGCCTAAAGTTGCAATTAAAACGTAACACCAATAGCAAAACAAGACGGTGGCAACCAGGAATAAAATCCAGTTTACGAAATTTGCCGCGAAGTCAAAAAAGCCAAAAGACCATTTGAAGAACCTGCTTATTAATAGAAATATAGACGTCATTATTTTCCTTTTTTAAATTAACTTTGCACAAATTTATAAAAAATGTTTCGATTACTTTCTAAAGAAAGCAATATATTTTCGATACCGGTTTACATTGGTATTCTTCTTTTAATTGTGATCGGATTCAACTTCCTCGATTTCAATACTTTAGATGTGGTTTCGGCGATTTTTACATTTGCCGGGATTGCGCTGGGTTACTTCTGCTTTAATGCCATTGCCTTAAATTACCAAACGCATCTGCCGCTATTTTTATATACCGTAATTATTTTCTCCCTTTATCTGGGCGATCTTGATATCGGCATCGCCGTGTCTATTTTTACGAATTCAATTATTTTGTTGCTTCTAAGCAATATTGATATGGTGGTGCGGAAGAATTCCTATATTCTGGTGGGTGCAATTTTGGCCTTAAACTTTATCTTTTTACCCACTACCTGGCCCATGTCGCTGTTTGTGATTCTGCACATTATCGGAACTTCAGATAAGGTTGCGCTGCATATTTTCCGTTTATTTTATGGAATTCTGCTGGTAGCACTCTCCTACTTTGGCATCGCGTACTTTTTAGGAATGAATAGCTGGAATCCGGCCTATTTTCCCTTCACTCCTCTCAAACCTTCCAAGGACCTGCTGAATTTGGTGTGGCTTCTGCCCGTGGCGCTCATGCTGGTTCACGCCTTGATGGATCATTTCAAAAATTTTAATAAAAAAAGCCCGACGAGTAAGTTTAAGTACACCTTCACGCTCATTTTTTCTTTGGCGCAGTTAATTACCATTGTTCTATACATGGGAAATCATTATGAATACTTACTTTTGCTTGCGCTTCCGGCGTCTATCATCTTAAGCAGAATGCTGAGATTTCTGCCGAAATACTGGATGAAGGAAATTGGGCTGTGGCTTATTATCTTTTCGCTCCTCCTTTTTAAACTGGCCAACTATTTTAAATTTAATATTTAAGAACGATCATGATCCAAATTGAAGATAAATTAATTTCTGAAGATCTTTTTTCTGAAGACTTCGTGTGTAACCTCAGCAAATGCAAAGGTGCCTGCTGCGTGGCAGGCGATGTGGGCGCGCCTTTAGACAAAGCGGAAACGGTGATTCTGGACCGCATTTTCGATCAGGTAAAACCTTATCTGCGTCCTGAAGGCGTAAAAGCGCTGGAAGAACAGGGAACGTGGACCATCGATCCGCACGACGGCGATTACGTAACACCGATGGTAAACGGCGAAGAATGTGCGTACGTTATTTTTGATGCGAAAGGAATCACCAAATGCGGCATCGAAAAAGCATATGAAGACGGCGCTGTAGATTGGCAAAAACCCATCTCCTGCCATCTTTATCCGATTCGGGTGAACGAATACTCCTCTTTTATCGCTCTCAATTATCATGAGTGGGAAATTTGCCAGCCCGCCTGCGCTTTGGGAAAAGAACTGAAAGTACCGGTTTACAAATTTCTGAAAACGCCTTTGATCCGTAAATACGGCGAAGAATTTTACCAAACGCTGTGCGATGCCGCCGATGAATGGAAAATTGAATACGGTTCTTAAAAATTTTCTATCTTTAATAAAAAATGTCGGAACACTTTGAACTTCTGGATGTTTACAAAGCCTTCGTTTCCTTACTCGCCGGCTTAATACTTGGGTTTGAAAGAGAAATGAAAGATAAATCGGCGGGCTTAAAAACCATTACCGTCATCACTTTGGGTTCCACTTTATTTTCAATTCTGTCTTATAAACTGGCGGGGACCGGCGATCCTACCAGAATTGCGTCGTACATTGTAAGTGGCATCGGTTTTTTAGGCGCCGGCGTTATTTTTAAAGTCGGTTTTAATGTTCACGGACTCACTACGGCGGGAATTATTTGGATTGCAGCGGCGATCGGAATGTCGATCGGGTTTGGAGAAATTTACATCGCATTTACTTTTCTGGCTTCTGCCCTGATTATTATTTATTCCGCAAGATATTTAACGAAATATTTTTTACCTCAGTTTCATAATAAGCTTCTGAAATTCAACCTGTCGAAGGAGGATTTTTTTAAGAAGAAACTCATTATCGAAGATCTTAAAGAGTTCTCGAAAGATGTTACAGAAGTTTCGTTAGAGAAGATTGGCAATTATTTCGTGGTAAGTTTAGATATTCATATCAGTACGAAAGAAATGGAAAAATTAGAAAACTATCTTATCAACCATCAGGAAGTTGAATCTTTCAGTTATTAAAATAAACTTTTAAACATAAAAAAATCCGACCCATTGCTGAGTCGGATTTTCGATATGTAAAGAAAATTACTTTTTCATTTCTTCCAAAAATTCATCGTGAGAGATTTTGGTTTCTTTTTTAGAAGCTTTTTCCAAGATAACGTCTTTCAGTTTTGCCATTCCTACTTCAGCGGAGATCTGACGAACCTGCTCCTGATCTTTCAACATTTCCACGGCGTATTTCTGAATTTCTTCGTCGGCCAAATGATGAATTCCGTACATCGCCAACTGATTTCTCACCAGTTGTTCTGCCTGCGCAAGAACGTCGGTATATTCCAGTTTGATGTCGTTGTCGTTCATCAGTTTACCTTCTAAAATCTGGTATTTCAACTGATTTTTTTCGGCTTCTAAGATTTCTTTAGCCTGATTTTCGTCGTTGATGTTTTCGTTGCTGTGCATTAACCATTTTACGAGGAAGGTTTCCGGAAGTTTTACCTCCTCTTTTTCATTAACCTGCTCCAAAACTTTATTCACGAAGTGAACATCGGCGTTCTGCTGAAAATACTCATCCAGTTCCGTTTTCACCTTTTCTTTCAGTTCGTCTTCAGATTTTATATTTCCTTCACCATAAACTTTATCGAATAATTCCTGATTCAGTTCCGCTAAGTTTAGACCAAAAAAATCTTTCACTTTCACTTCGATCTGATCGTGGTGCAGGTGCGCTAATTCCTCTTTGTTGAAACTTAATTCTTTCGCCAATTCTTCGTTCGCTTCTAAATCTGCTTTTGAAACTTTAACCGATTCGTCCATTTTCAAAGCTTTAACCAGGTTAAAAGCTTCTTTTTTGGTCGCATCAATCGTGATGTTTTTTGGCGGATGCTGATGCTCTCCTTCTGCGCCTTCTTCAACAACCTGGCTGATCTCCAAAGCGATGTTTGAATCGTCTACAATTTCATCCTGTGGAACCTGCTCGGCGAAACGTTTCTGCATATTTTCGATCGACTGCCCGATTTCTTTTTCTGAAGCTTCCACTTTATAGTGGGGCGCTTCATATTTAGAAAGATCTATTTTGAAATCTGGTTCGTAACCTACTTCGAAAGCGACAGAAAGCTGCTCTGCATTGTGGTTTAATTCTTCCACAGGTTGCGGAACGGGCTGCCCCACCAATCTTAATTTGTTGTCGTTAACATAATTGTTCAACGCTTCAGAAACCTGTTTGTTGATTTCTTCGAAAGCAATTCCTGCTTCGTACTGTTTTCTCACCATGCTCAAGGGCACTTTCCCTTTTCTGAATCCGGGAACCTGCGCATTTTTCGCGTAGTTGATCAACTGTTTTTCAACTTTTTCTTTGTAATCTGATTTATCTAATGTAACGGTAAGCAATGCACTTACGTCGTCATGATTTGTAGCGGTAACGTTCATTATTATTAATTGAAATTTAGGTTGCAAAAATAGGGATTTTCGTCGGATTTAAAAAATTAAATAAATCACAAAAAATCATAAAAAACCTGCTTCTTGTGAAAGCAGGCATTATTTAACAGTTAAAATTATTAATTGGAGAGACTGAAAGTTGCTTCTGCATCGGTTTCGCCACCCGTTACACTACCCCACACAGTTCCGTTTTGACTTTCGCTGGCACTTGCCGGTTCATGAATCAGGGTTAACTGCAATAAAGGCGAAGGTGTACTTGCAGCTTTCACCACGTCCCATTGTGTGATTAATCCTACTTTTCCGTTAACTCCCGTAGATTCGCTCGTGTCTAATCTTGTTAAGGTAATTTCCGATCTGGGGAAATCAAAAATCAGGAAATGCTCGTCTTTTGCATCTTTGATTTCCTGCGTTACCTCTTCGGATCCATTTAAAAATACGGTTCTCACTTCGTAGGAAACCCCATCTGTCAGCTGAATGTTAGGCAGACTTCCCGCACCGATGCTATAGTTATAAGAGATAGTTTCCTGCGTGCTGAGGTTTTTCACGTTTAAGACGATATTGGTGAGTTCTTCCTGCGGAATATCATCTTCTGCCGCGTCGTCCCTTTGGCAGGAAAACACGGTGAATGATAAAATAAATAAAGCGATTAAAGTAAAAATTCGGTTGGTTTTGAATATATTTTTCATGTTGTTTGAATTAAAAATTGTTGAAATTTGTTTTGATAAAATAGTGTTGAAAGATTCGAACTAAAAACGGTATCTGAAATTTAAAATGAAATTACGCCCGGTTTCTGCGGCGAAATACCGCATTCTGTTCAAATAATCGCGGTACGTAACATCGAAGGCATTGTTGATAACGAGTCCCGCCGAAAAATTCTTAGCTACATCGATCCCGGCCTGCAGATTCCAGAGCGAATATCCTTTTGGCGGCGTGCTGAAATCCACGGTTTTTACAACTTCTTCGCCGTTTTCAAAAAAAGTAACTTCACTGTTGTGGACGGGGAAACGGTTTTGTTTCAAAAAAGTCTGGTTTTCTGCCGTCAGGTAAAAATTCTTCCATTTTGAATTAAATTGTAAGGCATTCGAAAAATTCGGCGGCATCATCAGAATTAGCGGTTCGTCGTTCGTTTTGTCCTGTCCGTATACATAACTTCCGCGACCTTTGTAGGAAAACCGATCGGTTAATTTAAAATCGATGTCCAGATCAGCTCCAAACAAAGTTGCGTCGATTTGTTGGTAAGTCCAAACCGGAAAAACGCCGCGAATTGTGTTCTGTACGCCCGTTGGAATTTCATTGATGAAATTTCTGTTAAGGGAATAATACGGGTTTAAGGAAATCTGCAATCCCTTCAAAACATTTGCTTTCGCCTCGGCAATCAGATTAAACTGGTGACTTGTCTCGTTTAGCAAATTTAAATCACCAATTTCGATTACGGCAGCAGAATGGTGCAACCCGTCTGAAAAAAGTTCCGCGATATTTGGCGTTCGCGATGCTTTTGCATAATTAAACTTCAAATTAAAATTTCCCGAAGGATGATATTCCAATCCCGCGTTCAGAGAAAGATTTTGGTAATCGAGTTTCGGGCGGGTTAAAATTCGGTTCGCGTTCGTCCGTACATAAAACTGCGGATATAGGTCAGCGTAGGTTTTTTCCCAATCGTTTTTATCATACCATTTTGTTACATCATAAAAGCGATAATCGAATCTTGCTCCGGCTTCTGCATTAAGTTTTGGTAACAGTTTATATTTAAAAACAGAAAAAATCCCGGCAGAATACTGATCATAATTCGGGATCAAACGGCGCGCTTTCGTGGCCGGATCGGAATAGTTGTTCTGAAAAGAAGCGTCAATCCCGGTCTCCAGACTGAATTTTTCGCGTTCCAACAAATTACTGATGTTAAGTTGATGCGTCATCAACGCCAGGTCTAAAGACGGAATTTGCTTTAAATCTCCCCTTCTCACGTCGTATTCCTGGCGGTGATTGTACTGAAAGCTGTACGTTGCGGAAACTTTCCCAAAGTTTTCAAACCTTTTAAAAGCCGAAAGTTTTGCGATTTGGTGTTCGATAACCTGCTTCGGATTATCGACGTCGTACGAAAACGCGCCTAAATAAGCCGGAACTTGCGAATTAATCGCGTTATAAAAATCCGAGGAATTGCCCACATGAGATCCCCGGAAGATCCCGATATTTTGATTCGTCAGATAGTAATCGAAAGAAAGGCCTTTTTCAAACGTGTTGTTCTGAACCGTAAAATTAAAGGAGGAAAAGTCCATTCCGGTGTTTTCCAGATTGTAGTCGGGCGTTTTTTGATCGCCCAGTTTTTTCACACTTCCGCCGGATTTTAAGGCCCATCCACTTTTCCACGTTTTCGTGAGAGCCACGTCAACGCCTAAACCTTTGCCATTGGAAATTCCGGAGAGATTTACCGAACCTCGCAGAGTGTCTTTTGCACGAAAAATCTCGGGTTCCAGAACCACTACGCCACCTACGGCGTCACTTCCGTATTTCAGCGCGGATGCTCCTTTGATGACATCAATGTGGGAAAAATTATTAACATCCACATTCGGCGCGTGTTCTACACCCCATTCCTGCTCCGCCAACTTCACCCCGTTGTTAATAATTGCGATGCGACTCCCATATAAACCATGAATGATGGGTTTGGAGATGTTATTCCCCGTTTTTAAGGTGGAAACTCCGGAAATTTTAGATAGAAGATTGCCGAGATTTTCGGTGGAATTTCGGTCGATCTCCGTTTGGTCTAAGGTTTTCACCACCATGGAGCCCGAATTTTTATGATTTCCATGAAGGGTGATGGTTTCAATATCCTGAACATGATGCTCCAATTGAAAAGTCAACTCTAAATCCTTATCGACGACCAATTTTTTGGTTACCGGACTGCAGTCGGTATGGGAAACCTGCACGGTATATATTCCCTTTGGAACCTTACTAAGATAAAAAACACCGTTTTCATTGGAGTGTGCCATCGAATTTCCGACGGTTATTGTAGCGTTTTGCAGTGGCGTATGATCGTGATTATCGAGGATCTTGCCCGTAATTTTGTAGGTATTTTGTGCATTGATGAATGTAATTCCCAGAAGGAAAAACACGACATTTAAGATAAATTTCATTGTAAATTTAATTTCGTTTAAATAGCGATACAGAAACACAAAGAATTAAATGAACTCTTTGTTGGTTTCTTTAAGAAGAAAAAATGCTTTTAAATGAAATTAACTGGCGGACCCCGGAGTTGTGTAAAGAGTTGCTCACAGGTTGCAAATCTTTGCTCGTAAGCAAAAACCTGTTTTTGAAAATCGTCAATTGCAACGAAAGAGAATTGAAAATCCTGCGGCACCAGCGAGCTGCCGGCATGCAGAATATGACACGAAAGACAGTCGGAATAATTTTCTGCACTGTGATTGGTGGAATAGGTTTTTTCGGATTTTTTAAAATGAAAATCCTTGAAAACCTCCCCGCTTCCGTGATCGTGGAAATTCTGAGAAAATAAAGCCACGAAAAGATAAACACCGGCAAAAAATGCGGCAAGAATCTTTCTGATTTTTTTTCCTAATAACATTTTACAAAACTAAGTCTTTTTTGCCAAATGTTACCCTACAAAGCTTTAATCTTTAAACTTGTTTTCGTAAATTTGTGCTGAAATTTTAATGTATGAAAGAAAGCGCTGTAAAAAAAATTGCAGTTTTTACATCGGGCGGGGATGCTCCCGGGATGAACGCAGCTCTGAGAGCCGTAGTTAGAACTGCAAATTACTATAATATAGAATGTTACGGCGTTCGCGAAGGTTACAACGGTTTAATTAACAACGATTTTACGCGCATGGGACCACGCTCTGTGAAGAACATCATCACAGAAGGCGGCACCATTCTGAAATCCGCGAGATCGGTGGAATTCAAAAATAAAGCAGGCCGCCAAAAAGCCTACGATAACTGCGTGAAACACGGCGTAGATGGTCTTGTTTGCATTGGCGGCGACGGAACCTTCCGCGGTGCAAAAGTTTTTAATGAGGAATATGGAATTCAGGTAATTGGCGTACCCGGAACCATCGACAACGATATTTTTGGTACCGACAATACAATTGGTTACGACACGGCACTGAATACCGCCATGGAAGCCATCGACAAAATTCGGGACACGGCAACGTCGCACAACAGAATTTTCTTTGTGGAAGTAATGGGTCGGGATGCAGGATTTATCGCGCTCAACAGTGGTTTGGCCACCGGAGCCATCGGTATTTTGATTCCGGAAAAAAAAGACAGCATCGAAGATCTTTTTATGAGATTTGAAAGAGCAGAAAAAGCCGGCAAAGCTTCCAGCATCGTTGTTGTAGCAGAAGGCGAAAAACTCGGAACGATTTACGACATCGCAAAGGCAACACAGGCAGGTTTTCCGGATTATGATATTCGCGTTGCGGTTTTAGGACACATCCAAAGAGGTGGTTCACCCAGCTGTGCAGACCGCGTTTTGGCAAGCCGCTTAGGCTATGGCGCCGTAATTGGCTTAATGGACGGCCGAACCAACGTAATGGCCGGAATGCAGTCGAATAAGCTCACTTTCACACCTATTGAGGAAGCCATCAAAAAACATAACGAGATGGATCAGGATTTACTGAAGATCTCAGAAATATTAGCGATTTAAAAAGTAAAATAATAAATAATAAGTAAAATAAATTTTATGTCAACAATCAAAGTAGGAATTAACGGATTCGGTAGAATTGGTCGTCTTGTTTTCCGAGCAATGGCCGAAAGAGAAAACATCGAAGTTGTCGGAATTAACGACCTCATCAACGCCGAATATATGGCCTATATGCTAAAATATGATTCGGTACACGGCCAGTTCAACGGAGATGTTTCCGTCGAAGGAAATGACCTTATTGTAAACGGAAAAAAAATCCGGGTAACCGCTGAAAGAGATCCTGCTAACCTGAAATGGAATGAAGTAGGTGCAGAATACATTGTAGAATCTACGGGTCTATTTCTTACGAAAGAAGCAGCGCAGGCTCATATTACAGCCGGTGCAAAAAAAGTAATTCTTTCCGCGCCGTCTAAAGACGATACGCCAATGTTCGTGATGGGTGTGAACCATAAAGAACTGACCGACGATATTCAGATTTTCTCCAATGCGTCATGTACAACAAACTGTTTGGCACCGATTGCAAAAGTAATGCATGATAATTTTGGAATCGTGGAAGGTTTAATGACCACCGTTCACGCAACCACTGCGACACAAAAAACAGTCGACGGGCCTTCAATGAAAGACTGGAGAGGTGGACGTTCTGCTTTGAACAACATCATTCCTTCTTCCACTGGTGCGGCAAAAGCTGTAGGAAAAGTAATTCCTTCCCTGAACGGAAAATTAACCGGAATGTCCTTCAGAGTTCCAACCGCAGACGTTTCTGTAGTTGATTTAACGGTAAGACTCGAAAAAGCAACTTCTTACGAAGAAATCTGCGCCGCAATGAAAAAAGCCTCCGAAGGAGAATTGAAAGGAATTTTAGGTTACACCGAAGATGCCGTAGTTTCTCAGGATTTCGTGGGCGAAAAAAGAACTTCTGTTTTCGATAAAGATGCGGGGATCATGTTGTCGCCAAACTTCGTAAAAATCGTATCATGGTACGATAACGAAATGGGATATTCTAATAAATTAGCTGATTTATTGGTACATTCAGCTTCTTTGTAAGCAGAATTTTACTAAAAAAATAACCTCTCGAATTTCGGGAGGTTTTTTTTATGTTTGAATTTTAGTAACCGTGCAGATCCACGTTGTCGGTATAAATCAGGTCCACTTTTTTGCCCATCTTTTTTTGAATGGTCCGAAAGTGCTGCAGTTCACCGTCCGTCACCAACGTAATTGCGGTTCCGGATTCGTTCGCGCGGCCCGTTCTGCCAATTCGGTGAACATAATCTAACGGCGACCGAGGCAATTCGTAGTTGATCACGAAGTTTAGAGATTCGATATGAATTCCGCGTCCGATAAGATCGGTGGCGACCAGAATCTGAGTTTCTCCCTCTTTGAAGTTTTTCAGATTCGTGCTTCGCGCACCTTGTGATTTCTGGCCGTGAATCGCCGTGGCTGGAATTTTATTTTTCTTCAGTTTTTCAACCAAATGATCTGCAATTCTTGTGGAAGACGTAAAAATTAAAGCCTGCTTAATGTTTTGTTCTTTAATCAAAAAACGCAGGAAAGGCCCTTTGGTTTCGTCCGTAACGTGATAGGCGATCTGTTCAATTTGATCGATATTGATTTCTTGCTGCTTAATTTCCACCAAAACCGGCTCAATCGTCAAACGTTTTTTAATCTCCTCCACTTTTTCGTTCAACGTCGCGGAAAACATGGTCGTTTGTTTCATCGCAGGCATCATGGCGAAAAGTTTGTTCATCTCTTCTTCAAAACCTAACTGAAACATTTTGTCGGCTTCATCAATAACCAAATAGCGGATCTGCGAAATGCTCAAAGCTTTATGCTCGATCAGATCCAGCAATCTTCCGGGTGTTGCAACCAAAATTTCGACGCCAAACAGGCCTTTCATTTGGGGATTAATAGAAACGCCACCATAAACCGCCATCGTTCGGATTTCTCTTTTTAAATTTTCCGTAAACGCCCGAAAAACCTCGTCGATCTGAATCACGAGTTCCCGCGTGGGCGCCAACACCAAAACCTGGATATTACGGTCCTTTTTCACATCTTCGTTTTGAATTTTTTCCAGAATCGGCATCACAAAACACGCGGTTTTTCCGGAGCCCGTCTGCGCAATTCCTATGAGATCTTTGCCGGATAAAATGACCGGAATGGTTTGCTCCTGAATAAGAAAAGGTTTTAGAAAACCCAGTTTCCGAACGGATTTGATAATGTTGTGTGATAAGCCAAGAGATTCAAAAGACATAATTTCGATATTGTTTCCGCAAAGATAATCTATTCAGAATTGCACCGTTTGCTTTTCTAAGGAGAACCTCCAATGGCTTAAAGATTGCAGTTCAGTTTTTGCATTTTTTGCGCAGAATTGATTTTAACAAAAGGCATAATGAAGATAGAAGCAAAACTTCCAAACAATAACGAATTCAACAATTACTGGACACGCGGAAACGGAAAAGAACTGCTGGACTGGGCACAGATAAAACCCAATCCGCAGATCTTTCAAAAATTTGCGCCCCTTTATCACCAGATCGACGATCTTGGCGATGCGGTTGTTAAAGAAACTTACCGGAAACTGCCTTACAAAGACGCCGGTGCGCTCATCGAAAAATACTCACAAAATCCAATCTCCGAAAGAGATGCCGCGCCGGAACATGTGCAAAAGATGTTTCTTCAGATGCAGGAAATCCCGGCGTGGTTCGACGAAGATTTGGCCAATAAAGGCGCCAGATTTTGTATGCGGACCGGCGCGAACGGTTTAATTACGCTGCGCGATTTTAGTTTGATGGGTGGTTATGATTTCGCCTACATTAGCAAACCTTTGGTTTTAACAGGACTGTTAAAGAAAAGCCCCGTAAAAAGGCTTAAAGATACTTTGGAATTTTGGGTTCACGTGACGCGGGAAAATGCTTTGAAACCGAATTCCGAAGCCTATCAACTCATCGTTCGTACGCGTTTGATGCATTCTTATGCGCGCTTAAAAATTAAAGAAAAAACACCGGATTGGGACTACGAGAAATGGGGCGAACCCATCAATCATTGGGATATGATCGCTACTTATACAGGATTTTCTCTCGTGTTTATGCAGGGTTTGATGAAATTAGGAATAAAAATTTCCGCCGAAGAGGAAAAGGGCGTGTTGCACCTCTGGAAATATGTTGGTTATCTGCTCGGCATTCCGGCGGAATTTTTACCGGATAACCGTCCGGAAGCTGTAGAACAGTTTTACTGGTGGACGAAAGTTCAGGTTGAGGGCGACGAAGGCTCTGCGGAACTGGCGAAAGCACTGCTTCAGGAAAATTTAGAAAACACCATTTACAAACATCCGTTTCAGCGGAAAATGCTGCTCAATCTGCATCGAAGCATGAACTGGTTTTTGCTCGATAAAGACATTATCGAACGTCTTCAAATCCCGAAACCTGCGGCCGTTTTTTCTTTATTTCCGAAAATCATTGTGAAAGGAAACTTGGTCTTCCAAAAAATTTATCTTCGGAATCCGGCGCAATATCAAAAACTCGTCGAAATGGGAGACGGGCAGCAGCGCAAGGTTTTGGCAGATTACATTCAGCACACGCCCAAAGATTTTCATTATTAAAAAAAGCGCTTCACAAAAATTTGTGAAGCGCTGTATGCATAATAATTGCTAAAATTTATTTCACGATCATTTTCGTCACCGCAACTCCTTTCTCCGATTTCAGCTGAAGAAGATACATTCCGGTTTTTAAACCCTTAAGCGGGATCGCTTCGTCGCCATTATCTTTCGAAACTTTTGTAGTCCTGATCAATTTTCCGGCGAGATCATAAATGTTTACCCAACCGTTTTTCGCGTTCGTGTAGCGAATATTGGCGGTTCCGTTCATAACCGGATTTTGCGTAAGCACTAAGGAAACGGCGTTTTTATTTTGACCGATTTCGTCGGTACCTAAAGCCGACGCATTTCCAAAAATCCTAAACCCGCCCGGTTCGATGGTAATCGGCGTAGTTGTGCTCGAAACAGAAAATCCGGAGTTATCCATTAAATTTACCCAATTCCCCGTGTAGGGAAAGTTCGGAACAATATTTTGAGACGTTAACGTAAAGTTCGCCAGAATCACTACATTTTTTAAAGCATTTGCAGCGGCGGCGTTATTAATATAAATTCTCGGCATTAAATTTCCGGATTCTACGGTGAATGTTTTCGTGTTGAAAACGTCATTAGCCAGACGCAGTTCGAGGATTTTTGCCCAGGTATCGTAGACCGATTTCCGCGCGGCATCCACATCGTATGCCAAACCAAACGCCGACGGTTTCGGACTAAGTTTGCAGTCGCCCGGCGTGGCATCATCTTCCGTATTCACCGTACCGTTTTCGCACGTATAAATACTTTTATCGAAGCCCAACTCTGCAAACTGCCAGATCATTTTCGGTCCGGGAACCGTCAGGAAAACTGCCGCATAAGCTTTTTGTCGCTGCAGCGCAGTCGCAAGATCTCTTGTGCTGTAGCCCGCGCCTTCCGCGCCAAACGTAATGTTTTTGTACATGATTCTTTCTTCATCATGACTTTCGCCATAACTGATCGCGCGTCTGTCGGAAAAACCGTGCGCGCTGTAATTAACGCGGTTAAAACTGCTGTTCGCGGAGAATCCCATTGTGTTTTGGTTGTACTGCGTTGTTTCTTTATCCCACATCATCACGCCTTTTCCTTCGTTTACTTTGTAATTGCCCCACTGTGCTTCTTCGGAATCTGTTCCTAAATGCTCAAAAATGATATAGGACGTTGGGTCGTAACTCCACTGATTATCGGCATAACCTTTCAAAATATTCACGCGGTCCTGCTGATATGCGTTCGTGCAGGCATCGTCGCCGGCGGTACAGTTTTGGGTGAAACCTTTGGTGAGATCCCACCGAAAACCGTCTACTTTATATTCTTTGATCCACTGTTCCAAAACGCGGTTCACGTAATATTTGGTTTCGGGTTTGGAATGGTTGAAATCATTAAACACGCTGTAAGAATGTTTCGCAACCTGATTGAAGTAAGGATTATCTGGCGCCGGATCGCCGAAACCATCTCCATCCGGATCGATCATCCACATTCTTTCGATGGGACTTCTGCCCGTAGCGTGATTTAAAGCAACATCTAAAATGACGGCGATACCGTTTTGGTGACACAGATCGATAAATTCTTTAAATTTTTCCGGTGTTCCGTAGGCTTTATCGAGGGCATAATGGAAGGCCGTGTTGTAACCCCAGGAACTATTGCCGTCAAATTCCATAACAGGCATTAGTTCAACTGCGTTAATTTTTAAAGATTTTAAATAATTAATCTTATCAATCAGGGACTGCCAAGTTTTTTGGGTCGTGAAATCTCTTACCAATAATTCATAAACAATTAAATTTTCTTTCGCAGGTTTGGCAAAGTTCGTAACTGTCCAGTTGTAGGCAGATTTTGCCGTTTGGATAACGGAAACTTCGAAATCCTGACCGGCAGGATAAACCGGAAGATCCGGATAAACCATTGCATCCTGATTGATGTACTGATCGTCGTACGGGGAAAGAACCAATGGCGAATAAGGATCCGCGACCTTAATTCCGTCCGCAGTCCTGTACTGGAATGTGTAAATCTGTTGCGGCGTTAAACCCGTGATTTCCGTCCAGTATAAATTAGGATTGGCAGTGTCCTTTTTCATGAGGTAGGTGCCGCTGACCGTCCAGTTGTTAAAGCTTCCGATGACGTGGACGTACGCTTTTCCGGGCGCATACAAAGCCAACCCTACTTTCGTCGGATCTGCAGGATCATAATTAATTCCCTGTCTCATATAGGCGGGAACCGGCGCGCTTTCCACAGGAATTGCAAGCGAAACGCTGAAAGATTTTACAACTTCGCTGCCGTCTGCCGCGCTCGTTGCCACCACATCGATGGTAGCATCCTGCGTTACCGTGTAAGGAAAATTTAAAGTTGTGGACGCCGAAGAACTTGTGTACACCGGCGTTCCATTGGCTTTAACCACATAGTTGGCGGGTAGTGACGATGTTCCGGTAATATTGATCACGGTTCCCGCATTGACGATATTCGTGCTTCCCGGAACCGGATTTGTTAAATTAAACTGAAATCGACCGACATTCACCAAAATATCCTGAGACTGAGCGCTTCCGTTAACGGTTTTAACGAGAAAGCCAATTTTTGCGAGTGGATTTGGGCGGTTCCCGTAAAAAGATTTTACGGTATTCATTGTATAAGTGTAAGTACCGGTTGCGCCCGAACTCGAAACGTAAGTCAGTTTATTTACAGGATCCGAAGCGGTCCAGGAGCCGTTGGTCGGACAATCAGCCTGCGAATTACTGGTGTCCACAGACCAGGCCCAAAGATAAAGCGAATGCGAGGTGGCCACGCCAAAAGCGGTTTCATTTACCGTAAAAGTAATGGTAAGGGCTTCGGTCTCATTAAACGTGGGCGGATTTACAGAATAGGTAATCTGCTGCTGTGCAAAGGCCGCGAAAGGTAACAGCACAGCTAAAATTAGCGAGTAAAAATATTTCATTTTGATCAGTTTAGGATGTAAAAATAAATAAAGTTCCTGTATAAAACTCAAAAGCCTGTATTTATTTTTGATTTATAACCTATTCATAATCAATCATTATGAGACATTAAAAGCATCAGATGGAAGTACTTTCGTGCGATTTATTCATCCCGCTGTAATCGATCTGATTTTTGCTCTCCGAAATTTTAGCGGAATTTTCGAGAAGGAAATTTTTGCCTTCCAGAAGTTCCGTCAGCAACGTGCGCATCTGTTCGGCGGCAACTTCGGGCAAATGCGATTTTTTCGCCGCTTCGATCACCTGCCTTTTGCCGTTCTGCTGAATTCTGGCAAGATCATCTTTGCTGAATAGATTGAAAAACTGCTCTTCGATGTTGTAATACTTGTAATCGGTTTCCGTGGAGAGAATTTCGGGCGCCGGAAAATTCAGCAGCTTTACTTTTCGGTTCTGCTCATCAACTTCCCACTGGAATTTTTCAAAATCGTACCCAATTAAAACTTTTGCCTGAATAATGACCAAAGCTTTCTTCTTGGACGGAATAAAATTGAGAAGTTTGGTGGTTTCCTCGTAATTATAGATTTCGTTGAAATGGCCTTCTGCCGCCACAACTTTAAACACTTTTCGCATGCTTTCCGCAATGGTGTGCGAACTTTCTGTGATCATTGCCGGTTGCGCAGTCATTTTCTTCGAAGCTAAAAAAGCGATCACGCCACCCAAAATCAAACCTAAAAGCAACATCAAAATCGTCATCATAGAATTAATGGATTCGCTTTGCGTCATTTGATAGAGAAAAAAAACGAGGAAAATAACCATTAAAATTCCGACCGACCACAACGCTGTTTTTATTTTATTGAATTTCATCTGCTTTAATTTATGTAAAGATAGGAATTTTGAAAAATCGCCTCGGCTTTATTTCTTTGCCAGAAAGGTGGGCGGCAAAATCAGTTCCTCGAACTTTCCCTTCACTTCCAATTTTTTAAAATATAGATTTCGCGCCATTATTTTGAGCATCAGATCTTTATCGAAGAATTTCCAGAAAGGATCGTCGTGAACGCGCCTGGGTTTACGAACAACGTAAAAAGCCGTTTCCCAGGAATCCGGATTGTGATCGAACTCGATAATTCCGCAGTTTTCGGGGATTGTCGCCGCCTCGATCATTCCCTGCGGCAGCAGAAAGCTGAATTCGTTGCAGGGATAATCGCCGCAGGAAATTTTGTCGTGTTTTAAAAATTTTTCCTTCGTTTGCTGATTCTGATATTTTTTTTTGAAATCATTTTTGAAGTCAGCTTTCGAAAATTTAATTTCTATTTCGTGGCTGAAACCTTTTTCATTAATTATTAAAATATCAGCTTCCCAATCGGAGTGGAAATGATTTGTTAAAACAAGATCCTTCTCGAAATCGCAAAATTTGGAGATATAATTATAGGTAAGTTCTTCTACTTTTAGCATGAAATTTAAATATTAAGAGACGAGCAGGCTGCACCCGCGAATATCAGAATGATCGATCCTTCCCAAAACCTGAAATGGATTCGACAAAACTCCTTTATCATTCCGAACGAAGTGAGGAATCTCAAAATCTGCAAGGACTTTGCCCAAATCCTGCGTCGCAATAAAACTGCAGGAATGCCGGTTTGCCAGATCGATGATGTTGATGGCGCCATTTCTGCCGGCTTCAACATAAGAAAAAGGATCTTCCGTATTTCTGATGAGAATGCGCATCCAGTTTGGACTTTCGTAAATATTTTGACCTAAGGAATAGGCTTGGGAGAGCAATTCGGTCATGGAATATTCGGAGTAGATTTTATCGGTACCGAAACCTTTGTGAAAAATTTTTAAGAGTTCGTCTTTCGTCATTTCTTCTTTCCGGCCTTTCATTCCGCCCGTTTCGATGATTGTAAGTTGTTGTGAAGAGGAGATGATGTGCCGATTTGCTTCGACGAAATCGAGAAAATCCAGCAGCGCGAAAGAAACTCCAAATAAAATTACCTTTTTATTTTCGGCGGAGAGTTTTTGCAGAAGGGCCAAAAGTTCGGCGTGATTGTAAAGAAAATAGCCGTTTTCGGGTTTCCCGGATTTCTTCATCAGGAAATCGACCATGTAAATTAAAGAAGAATTCTGCTTTTCCAGATAACTCGGCAGCAAACCGAGGAAAATATAATCTTCGGGCGGACCGATGAACTGTCCGAAACTTTTCGCAATACTTTCGCGATATAAATTTTCGTCGGCGATCCAGTGTTTGGAAAGATTCATCTGCGTGGTGCCGGAACTTTGAAAAAAAAGGTCCGTGGATTTTGTTTCATCTAAAATCGTGTGATTTTTAAACATTTCGATGGGCAGAAAAGGGATTTGTTCAACTTCGTGAATGTTCTTGGGATCGATGTTTAAATAGTCTACAAATTTGCGGTAAACTTGTATATTTTGATATTGATAGCGGAAAGTTTCCAGGCATTTTTGCTGGAAACCGGCTTCGGTTTGTATGTTGAAAATGTTTTTAACCACGGAGATACGGAGTTTTTGCACGGAGTTTACAGAGATCTAAAGAGCAACATCGCCATTGAGAATTCTTTTGTAACCGTTTTTAAATAATTTTGTATTGAAATTGATAAGCAAACCCAGTCTACAGCCGCTTAATTTTAAATAAGTTAAAACCTGTGCAAGATGGACATCATTTAAAGATTCACAAGATTTTACATCGATAATCACCTTTCGTTCGACCATCAGATCTAATCTATAACCGATATCTAATCTTACATTTTCGTAGACCAAAGGCATTGCTTTTTGCTTTTCTATTAACAAACCTGTTTTTGATAACTCGTAAAAAAGACATTCTTCATAGGCACTTTCAAGAAGTCCAGGTCCTAAATTTCGATGAATCTTAAGTCCTGAATCAAACACGATTTGCGATATTTCATTTTCGTGCAGCATTATGATAAATCTGTGTGCTCCGTGAAAACCTCTGAGACGCCGTGTTTAAAAGATTTCAGCTGAAATTCAGTTTGAAATTCACCATACGTAAAATACGTAATCCAGTCGCCCAGGTTGATGTACTTCGCTTTGCCGTTTTCCAGCTCGAGAACCATGGGCAAATGCCGATGACCGTAAATAAAATAATCGATCTTTTCGGTCTTGAGTTTTTCTTTGGAATAAATAATCAGAAACTCTTTGTCTTCGCCCAAAAAAGCTTTGTCTTCTTCGCCGGAAATCATCTTGTTTTTCGTGGAAAAATAGATGGCCATTTTCATGGCGATATCGGGATGAAGCCATTTGAAAGCCCACTGCGCAAGAGGATTTGTGAAAAGTTTCTTCATTCTTTTATAGCCTTTATCGCCCGGACCTAATCCATCGCCGTGCGCCAAAAGGAAATTTTTACCGTTGATTTCGAAATACTGCTTGTTAAAGAAAACTTTGCACCCAATCTCTTCTTCGAAATAATTTTTCATCCACAAATCGTGGTTGCCAACAAACATGTAAAGGTCAATTCCCGAATCTTTTAATTCGGCTAATTTTCCTAGAACACGAACGTAACCTTTCGGAACGACGTGGTTCCATTCATGCCAAAAATCGAAGAGATCGCCCATGAGAAACAAAACCTGCGCATCAGCTTTTATTTCCTCCAGCCAGCGAATAAACTTTTCCTCACGGATCTTGCTTTCTTTCGGCGTGGGCGCACCAAAATGTTGGTCGGACGCGAAATAGATTTTTTTATTGGGTTCTAAAGTGATCTTCATTTTTTTTAAGAATTACATGAATTTTTCGAATTACGCGAATTAACACATTTTCAAATTTTATAATTCTCAAATTAATTTTGGTCTTCTGCAAACCATTCTCCGTACGAGTTTTCGGTTTCGTGAAGTTTGAGATAAGCTAAAGTAACGCTTTCCGGCAGCAGGTTTTTTATTTTTGCGGCGATATCGTAAAGCATATTTTCGCACGTCGGCTGATAAGTGCAGTAAATTACTTTATGCCCTTTTTCTTCTAAATCTTCGCCCAATTTTTTGTGTGGCGAAATTCCGTTAAGCATCACGGCATGATCCCAAACATCGATGATCTCTGACTTAACAATTTTTTTGATGTCGCCAAAATCGACGACCATTCCGTTTTTGGGATGGTCCAGATCGTTGACGGGATTTCCTTTTACGGTAACAAACAGTTTATAGGAATGTCCGTGCATATTTTTGCATTTGCCGTCGTAATTGTAAAGAACGTGGGCGGTTTCGAAAGTGAAAATCTTGGTGATGCGTATCATGCTGCAAAGATAAAGAAAGTTTAATCTTTTTTAATGATATCGAAACATTCGCTGTGAACCTGGTGCTACCAACATAAAAAAGTACAGTCCGAAAATTTAAAGAATAATTTAATAAGAGGGAAAAACGTAACTTTCAGTAAACAAACAGAGTATGTTTTTCCTAGATCTCCTTTTTCCGAACCGCTGTCTGGACTGCAACCGTATCATTCATCAAAATGAAGTGGTTTGCGCAGCGTGTTTTGACCAGATTTATTTTACGCATCATCATTTTGATCAGACTAATTTGCTGAAGGAACGCTGCCAGCTTCTTTTTCCTGTAGAAAGCGCCGTGGCGCTGATGCAGTTTGAAGATGAAAGTCTGAGCCGAAAAATAATTCACCAGTTAAAATATGGCGGCCGCCCAAAAGTTGGAAAAACCTTGGCGCAATGGGTTTTGGAGAAAACAAATTTGAAAGAGTTGCAACCCGATCTCCTCGTAACGGTGCCACTTCACCGCCGGAAACTGAGAGAAAGAGGCTACAATCAGCTTCATTTGTTTGCCGATACTTTATCTGAAGATCTAGGGATTCCGTGCGATCATTCTTTAATCAAAAGAAATTTCTACAAAAAAGCGCAGGCGAAAAAGAATAAGGCGCAGCGCGATAAAAGCAAAAATCCATTCAGCATCACGAAAGAAATCAGGGGCAAACATATCCTCGTTATCGATGATGTTTTCACGACGGGAAAGACAATGAGCGATGTGGTTTGGGAAATTTTGAAAAATCCGGAGAACAGGGTTTCGGTGTTGGTGATGGCGATGGATTAGTCTTCACGCTAAATCCTTCTCGATGGAGAGGAACTCGTAAGCTTTTTTAGAGTAACCCGTTTCTGCTGAAGTCCTCACCCTAAATCCCTCTCCAAGGGAGAGGGACTTGAGCGCGTTTATTTTTATCAAAGCGTATTCTTTTAGCGCAGAGAATTTTTATCGCTGTAATTTTTCGCCATAAGAAAGATCGCCAGCGTCGCCCAAGCCCGGCGTAATGTAACCTTTGGAAGTTAGATTTTCATCGATGACACCAACCCAGATTTTTGCGTCGGGATAGGCTTTTTGAATGGTTTCGACGCCCTGTCTTGAAGCGATGGCGGCGACGATATGAAGTTGCGTAGGTTTGCCGTGATTTAACAGATCTTTAATGGCTTCAATCAGGCTGGCGCCGGTGGCCAGCATCGGATCTGCAACGATTAAAGGTCTGCCGTCGATGCTGGGACAGGTTAAATAATCCTGTTTTATGGAGAAATAATCGTTGGCATCGTGCTTTCTGTAGGCGGCTACAAAGCCACAATCTGCCTTGTCGAGATAATTGAGAATCCCCTGAAACAGAGGAACTCCGGCTCTTAAAATCGTTGTAATGACCGGTTGTACGGCAACTTCTCTGGCTTTTATTTTATCTAAAGGCGTGGTAATTTCAATTTCTTTTTGATCTAAACCTTTGCTGATCTCGAAAGCGGCGATCTCGCCAATTCTTTCCATATTCCGACGGAATTTTAGACGGTCGGTCTGAATTTCTACATTTCGAAGTTCGTTAATCCACGTATTGACAAGCGAAAATTGATCTGATAAGATGGTTACCATAGATGTTTATTTGGTCGCAAAGGTCGGGAAAAATTTAAGTACTAAAAAGCCTCTTAGAAAAATTCTAAAAGGCTTTTTAATTTATTTTTGTCGGAAGTAAACCTCGATCGGCACTCCGGTGAAACCGAAATGTTTTCGAAGTTGGTTCTCAGTAAATCTTTTGTATGCTTCTTTCACATATTGTGGCAGATTACAGAAAAACACAAACTGCGGGCTTGGCGTCGGCAACTGCACACAATATTTAATTTTCACATATTTTCCTTTCAAGGCCGGCGGTGGCGTAGCTTCGAAAACGGGAAGCATCACTTCATTCAGTTTGGAAGTTTTAATTTTTTTCGCTCTGTTTTCGTAAACTTCCATGGCAACTTCCACAGATTTCAGAATTCGCTGTTTCGTTAAAGCGGAGATGAAAAGGACGGGAATATCGGTAAACTGACCAATTTTATCTTTAATCTGTGCTTCGAAATCCCGCGTCGTATTGGTCTCTTTTTCTACCAAATCCCATTTATTTACAACGATTACAATTCCTTTTCTGTTTTTTTGAGCCAATCCGAAAATATTCATATCCTGAGATTCCCACCCTAAAGTGGCATCCACCATGATAATTACCACATCAGAATATTCAATGGACCGAACAGACCGCATTACCGAATAAAACTCCAGATCCTCTTTTACTTTGGCTTTTCGGCGCATTCCGGCGGTATCCACCAAAACAAATTCGTGTCCGAACTTGTTGTATAAAGTTTGAATTGAATCACGTGTTGTACCGGCAACATCGGTTACAATATTCTGTTCTTTGTCCAGCAAAGCGTTGGTTAAAGTGGATTTTCCTACGTTCGGACGACCTGCGATGGTGATTTTCGGTAAACCTTCGAAAGGGTCTTTATAATCGGTTGTGGGGAAATCGTTTACAATATCGTCCAACAATTCGCCGGTTCCGGAACCAGTGGCAGAAGACATGGTGTAATATTTTGAAATTCCCAGCTGATAAAATTCGGTGGCAGCCAGTTCTTCTTTCGCAGAATCGGCTTTGTTAACGACGATGTACACTGGTTTATTGGAGCGTCTCAACATTTCGTGAATCTCCAGATCAGTATCTGTTAAGCCCTCTTCAACATTCAGCATAAAGATAATTGAGGTAGCTTCATCAACCGCCAACTCGACCTGTTTGGTGATTTCTCCCTGAAAAACGTCTTCGGAATTTACTTCATAACCTCCCGTGTCGATCACGGTGAATTCAACCCCATTCCAGTCGGATTTTCCGTAGTGGCGGTCTCTGGTGACGCCGGACGTGGAATCTACAATTGCTTCGCGTCTTTCGAGAAACCGGTTAAAAAGGGTGGATTTCCCAACATTGGGACGTCCTACTATGGCGACGATATTCGACATAAAATTTTGTTTAATAATGACATTATTAATGGGTTACTCGAACTTTTCGAGCCCAAAAATTTTTGCAAAGATAGTTTTTTTTGTTGTAGAATTTTTTGCCTGGATATTTTGTAACTTCTCGCCTCAATTCCTTACTTATCGGTAGGTTTTGAAATCGTTAAAAATCTAAACAAAAAATTAATAATTATGATTGCTTTTTTAATAATTATCGCACTGCTTGTGGTGTTTTTCATGTATGGAATTTCCATCTACAACCGTTTGGTGAAGCTGAGAACAATGGTTCAGGAAGCCTGGAGCAGTATTGACGTGATGCTGAAAAAACGCCACGATCTTATTCCGAACCTTATCGAAACCGTGAAAGGGTATGCCACGCACGAACGGGAAACCTTCGACAGCGTAACCAGAGCAAGAGCCGCAGCCATGTCCGCCAATTCCATACAGGAGAAAGAAGCTGCAGAAAAAAACCTGAACCAGGCGATGATGAATTTAAATGCAGTGGCCGAGCAGTATCCCGATCTGAAAGCGAACGCCAATTTTCTTCAACTTCAGGCCGAACTTTCAGCTTTGGAGGGCGACATCGAAAAATCCAGAAGATATTATAACGGAACGGTGCGGGAAAATAATATTCTGGTAGAAACCTTCCCGAGCAATATTATTGCGAACATGTACAAGTTTACAAAATCGACTTTCTTTGAATTGGATAATGTTGCAGAAAGAGCCGTGCCGACTGTAAAATTCTAACAAAATGAAACGTTTTATTTTTCTTTTTCTCCTGCTGACTTTCGGTTTCGGATCTGCACAGGACGTGTCGTTCGACGCCACCGCGCAGAATAATTACGAACACATCCTCTCCTTTCATTCCGATATCGATATCTCGAAGGAGGCTATTGTAACGGTGCACGAAAAGATAAAAGTGTACGCTGCCGGCATAAACATTCGCCGCGGAATTTTTCGCACACTGCCTTTGTGGCGAGAGATCAACGGCAAGAAAACACGCATCAAGTACGATATTGTTTCAGTTAAAAGAGATGGTGAGAAAGAAACTTATCACACCGAAAGTTCCGGCGCCGATTACGCCATTTATTTTGGACAGAAAGACCACATTTTAACGCCCGGCGTTTACGACTACGATCTTACTTACACGACGACGAACCAAATTGGCTTTTTCCAAAATTACGATGAATTTTACTGGAATGTTAACGGCGCTTTGTGGGATTATGAAGTCGACGAAGTTTCGGCTACCGTAAATTTACCCGAAGGTGCGAAAATTGTTCAAAATTCCTGCTACACGGGACAATACGGCTCCACTTCTTCTAATTGCACCAGCGAAAAAATTTCCGAAACCGCTATTCAGTTTGCTGCCACAAATCTGCAGAAGAATGAAGGTTTAACGATTGCAGTCGGTTTCAACAAAGGAATATTTGCGCCACCGCCACCACCGGGATTACTGGAGAAATACGGCGTTTTGGCTGTTCTGCTTCTGGCCGCTTTAGGACTTTCTGCCTATTTTTATACTAGTTGGCAAAAATATGGCATCGATCCTGTGAAACCGGTGGTTTACCCGCAGTTCAACGCACCACAAAATCTTTCTCCCGCTTCGTTGGGTTATCTGGATAACGAATATTACTCCAATCACATGATTTCTGCGGCCATTGTAAGTCTGGGCGTTAAAGGTTTCGTTAAAATTATCGAAGACGACCAAAGGATTTTAGGAATTTTTGGCGGAAAGGAATACACGCTGGAAAAAACGAAGGAACCCGACCAAACTTTACCCAAAGAGGAAATCAACCTGATGAACACGTTTTTTCCGGGGGAAGCGAAAACCGTTTCTTTCACTGGAAAATACAGCTCAAAAATCGAAAATGCCGTTAACGATTTTAAGGCAAGTCTGCAATTTCAACATGACGCTTTTTTAAAAAAAGGCAATAATACCGGCAAATTGGTTTTCCCCGCATTATCGATTTTGATTTTGTATGCCGCGGGACTCTTTTTTAGTTTTCGCCTCAGTTACAACGACTCCTATTTAGGAATAGGAATTTTTTTAGGCGTTTTCACTTTGGTGCTCGCCGTGCTTTTTTCCTTCTTATTTGAGCGGTACCGACTCATAAAGTGGAGCTTCGGTCTGGTCTCGGTGGGTCTTATTTTCCTTTCGATCGTGTCTTTTTCAGCCGATGCGGAACGAAACGAAAACGTGGGATTCTACGCGTCGTACGGCTTTTTGATTTTCGGATTTATCGCAATGGTGATTTTTCAATACCTCATCAAACAGCCTTCGCCGGAAAAACAGGAAACACAATCGCTTATTGAAGGATTTAAAATGTATTTGGGAACGGCGGAAGAAAAAACGCTGCAGTTTCATAATCCGCCTGAGATGACGCCGGCGGTTTTTGAAAAAATGCTGCCCTATGCCATGGTTTTGGGCGTGGATAAAATTTGGGGAGAAAAATTCCAAAGCATGTTAAAAAGATCCGCTCTTGGCGCAAATGATCACTACCAATCGAACTGGTTTGTCGGCGCATCGCTGATGAATATGAATTTTGCAAGTTCGCTCAATTCGTCGCTTTCGCAATCGATCGCTAGTTCTTCCACACAACCTTCGAGTTCCGGCAGCGGATCCGGTGGTGGTGGCTTTTCCGGCGGTGGCGGCGGCGGCGGCGGTGGTGGCGGCTGGTAAAATACAAGTGTTTAGAAAATATTTAAAGAGTTAGCTGACATTCAGAAAGCATTTTTTAAGCGACTTAATAAAGGATTGTCTTTTTAACGACAGTAAATTTTGAAAGCTTTATCAAAAGACGAGAAAGAGCCCTTTTATAATAATTTTAAAATATAAAAAAGTCCTTTCTTGTAGCCCCGATTGCAACGGCATCCTTTTTATTTTTGCCAAAAAATAAAAAGATAAAGTGGAAAGCGGGTACGGTTTCGGGAAGAAGACCGGACTTCGCGCTCCTAAAAAAAGCCCTTTCAACAAGTGAAATGGCTTTTTTTATGCGTAAATTTTGGCTTTAAATCCTCTCAATATCGGCGCCGATGGCTTTTAAGCGTCCGTCGATGTTTTCATAACCGCGGTCGATCTGCTCGATATTGTGAATGGTGGAGGTTCCTTCCGCTGAAAGTGCGGCGATGAGCATGGCATTTCCGGCGCGGATGTCGGGGGAAATCATGGTTGTTCCGCGCAACGGATATTCGTGATTCAGCCCTACGATGGTGGCTCTGTGCGGATCGCACAAAATAATCTGCGCACCCATATCGATGAGTTTATCGACGAAGAACAACCGCGATTCGAACATTTTCTGATGAACCAAAACCGTTCCCTTGGCCTGTGTTGCCACCACCAGAATAATGGAGAGCAAATCCGGCGTGAATCCTGGCCAGGGCGCATCCGAAACCGTTAAAATGGAACCGTCGATAAACTTTTGAATTTTATAATTTTCCTGCGCGGGAATGTAAATATCGTCGCCGCGACGCTCCAGGTGGATGCCGAGTTTGCGAAACGTATTGGGAATTACACCCAGTTCGTTCCAGTTTACATTTTTGATGGTGATCTCAGATTTCGTCATGGCGGCAAGGCCAATCCAGGAGCCGATCTCTACCATATCCGGAAGCATGGTATGGTCTGTACCGCCAAGGTGCGAAACTCCTTCGATGGTGAGCAGATTGGAACCGATGCCGGAAATGTTGGCACCCATTCTGTTCAGCATTTTGCACAACTGCTGCAGATAGGGTTCGCAAGCAGCGTTGTAAATACTTGTCGTTCCTTTGGCTAAAACCGCGGCCATTACGATGTTTGCAGTCCCCGTAACGGAAGCTTCTTCGAGTAAAATAAATTTGCCGCGAAGTTCCTTCGCCTTCAGCGTATAAAAGAATTCTTTTTCGTCGTACTGAAAATCTGCGCCCAGTTCAACCAATCCCTGAAAGTGCGTATCCAAACGCCGTCTTCCAATTTTATCACCGCCCGGCGTGGGCATATACGCCTCGCCGAACCTCGCTAACATAGGCCCCAAAAGCATCACAGAGCCTCTAAGTTTGGCGCCGTCTTTCTTAAAATCGGCGGATTTTATGTAATCGAAATTGATGGCATCTGCCTGAAAGGTGAAATCTCCGTGTCCGTTTTTGGTAACTTTCACGCCAAAATCACCTAAAATTTCAATGAGTCTGTTGACATCATGAATGTCCGGAATATTTTTAACGCGAACGGCTTCATCGGTTAATAAAACCGCACATAGGATTTGGAGGGCTTCATTTTTCGCACCTTGCGGCGTAATTTCTCCGTGCAGCTTTTTGCCGCCTTTAATTTGAAAAGATCCGCTCATTCTTAGTTTCGATTTTTATTATTTTGATAATTCCGGCGCTTATTCTGGTTGTTGTTTTGGTTTTGGTTGCCCCGGCCGTTGTTCTTATTATTGCCGTTGCTGTTGCGGTTGGTGGCGTAGTAGATTTTACTCTTTTCCAGCGAATCCAAAACGGTAAGATCCAAACGGTTTCCGGAGAGATCTTTCAAATGACGGAAAATCACCTCATCCTGCACATGCTCCTTGTTATAAACGTTATAAGATTTTTTCATGTTGTTCGCAATCACCTGGATCAAGGCGTCTTTTTCGTCGCCTGCTTCCAGTTCGATGGCTTTATCGATGAGCTGTAAAATACTTTTTCCGTAAAATTTAAAATCGCCCTGCAGTTTCGGATAATCCATTTTTCGGGGCTTTTCCTGCAATTCTTCTTCCGTCGGAAATGGATATGGCGAATCCACGTCTAAATCGTGGCTCGCTAAAATATAAAGATGGTCCCAAAGTTTATGTTTATAATTCTCTTCATCACGCAGCTGCGGATTTCTTTGCCCCATAAAATCGACGATAGCGACAGCCATTTCATTTCGTTTCTCCTTTGTAGCCAGTTCTTTGCAGCGTTCGACCAGCTGCTGTATAATTCTGCCGTATTCCGGCATATGTAAGTGTGTTCTATTGGTATTGTATTCCATAATTGCAAATATATGAATTTGTTTCAGGTTTAAAGTTCCGGATTTTTCTAATTTTTTGGGCGCGTCCCTCGCCACAGCATTCCCTGTGCACGGGCCGGTCTTCGGCTCCCACTCTTTTTTTTCGGAAGATTACGGTTCAAAGCAGATTTGGCAAAAAAAAGGAGTTCCGCCTGCGCCCTCACGCGGGATTGCGCTGCGTATGGAAGAATAAAATTAATAATAAGGGTAAGTTTCTGTTAAACACTTATTTAACCTCCTGAATGTAAAAAATTCATCACAGAATAAATTTCTTCTTTTCCTCCGCATTAGGTACAAAGCATTTTTGTGCGGCGAGTTTCATTCTGTTTTTCGCGATCTGATCGTACACAAAGTCCGAAATAAAATTTGGCAGAAAATTTAAATGACCCGCGACTGCGTATTTTCCGCCTAAAATGCGGACGATGGCCAGGGCTGCCTGCGATTTTTTCAGATAAAAAGATTTCGGTTTCCAAAGATAAAGCGTACTGAGCTGGTGGGTTTCCAGGTTTCGTTCCTTTAAAAACTGTTGTGCAAATTCTGACTGCAACGCAGAAAAAAGAAACTGGTCTTTAGAGTCATTGGTTAAAATCCACTGCACCCAAAAATTACAGAAACCGCAGTCGCCGTCATAAAACACGTAATATTTTGTGTGGTCAATCATCATATTTAAAATAAACTTTATTTTTTTCTCCTGCCGGAAGATTGTGTTCCAAACGGATATTGCTTTCTGCGAGTTTAAAATACCGAATCAGTTCCTGCTTTTCCGCTTCCGTAAATTTTGCTTCGGGATGCCCCAAAACATACGAATCTAAAGGCATTTCATCCTTTTCGATCATTTCGCGCGCTTCTTCCATCTTGTGTGCCTGACGTTTTGGTTCGTAGGTGGCAAAAGTTGAGAAGTTAAGATGTTTTCTGCCTTCCTCGATATGATTCTGCAAAAACCAGGCGATGGGCTGAATATTCGAGTACCATACATATTTAGTTTCATTGCTGTGGCAATCGTAGCAGCCATTCCGGATTAAACGCGAAGTTGCTTCCGGCGTTTTTTTGATGGTTAGAAAATCCATTTGCGGTGTCGGTGCCGGATTGTTCTTATCAATTGGAAAAAACTGAATGATGATGAAGGCGACCAATAAGATCACTAGAATTTTTTTCATAAGAAAAAGTTTAAGAACGTGAATTTACTTATAATTTCTGAGAAAGCCTGAATATGATGAACGCGTCTCAACGATATGACATTTATCAATAAACTGGCATTTCACGGCTAGTTTTGGTAAATTTACGGGAGTTACAAAGGATTCAATCAAAATTTTACTGTTATAGATTTTATAAATCGAAAACTGTTTTTTAATTGATAAAAACATTGTACTTTTGCACTATCAAATTTTAAAACCATATTATTATGTCATTAGTAGGAAAGAAATTCCCGAATATCGCAATCGACGCCATGAGTGAAATGGGTGATGATTTAAAAATCAACATTTTCGAACAAACAACCCAAAACGAGCAAAAAGTTGTTTTATTTTGGTATCCAAAAGATTTTACTTTTGTTTGTCCGACGGAGTTACACGCCTTTCAGGAGGCTTTAGGAGAATTCGAAAAAAGAAATACAAAAGTAATTGGAGCTTCTTGCGACACCAACGAAGTCCATTTTGCGTGGTTAAATACGGCAAAAGATAATGGCGGCATCGAAGGTGTTACGTATCCGATTCTTGCAGATACGCACAGACAGCTGGCAAACCTTTTAGGAATTGTAGATCAGGATTTTGATTATGACGAAGAAGGAAACGAATCTTTCACCGGATCCAACGTTACGTACAGAGCGACTTACCTGATTGATGAAACCGGAAAAATCTTCCACGAATCCGTAAACGATATGCCTTTAGGAAGAAACGTAAAAGAATATTTGCGCTTAATCGATGCGTATACACACGTACAAAAACATGGTGAAGTTTGTCCCGCAAACTGGGAAGAAGGTAAAGAAGCCATGCAGGCCAACAGAAAATCCACCGCAGAATATTTAGCCGCTCAAAACTAAGAATTATGTACACAGAATTAGCAGAAGACACCTTGCAACAGATTGTTGCAGACAATGAAAAAGTAGTGGTACAATACGGTGCAACCTGGTGTGGCAACTGCCGCATCATGAAGCCAAAATTTAAGAAACTGGCGGCGGAAAACGATGCAATTCCTTTTCTGTATGTTGATGCCGAAAAATTACCGGAAAGCCGAAAGTTGGCAAATGTAGATAATTTACCTACGTTTGCGATCTTTCAAAATGGCGAACTGGTGAATCAGGTACAATCCAACCAGGCCGAAAGTCTTATCAATCTCTTTAATGAACTGAACTAATGAAACTACCAATTATAAGACAGTTTTATCAAACTCAAACCGTTGAAACTTTAGAAAAAACTTTAGAGGTTTTAGAAGCCTTCTCGGAGTTTCGCGGAATAACGGAAGAGGATCTAAACGTGGCCGGCGAGTTAATTACGAACATTTGTGGCGCTTTGGAAGTTCACGCTAATGTAGCCAACGGAATGGCAGAAAGAGATGCATTGAATAATTTTGCACAGAAGGTTTTAGGTTCTATCGACCGATAACGATATCATTACAATTAAAAAAAAGCGGGAAAATTTTTCCCGCTTTCTTTTATTGTTCCAGACTGTTTCATTTTCTGAAACCTTCCTTTTTCTCTTCGCCACGTTTATTTTCGGATTTGCGAATCTCATTCTTTTTAAAAATTTTTTGATCTTCGTTGCGCTTGGCCTTATTCTTAAAACCACCATTATATGTATTCCCATTTGCATTTGATCGTTTTTTAACCTGTCCTGGCGCGTAATCTCTCGCATTGCCACCGTATATTTTTTTCGCCTGCCCCGGTGGAAGTTTTCTTTGTCTGTTCTTCGGATAGTAGACATTGTTTGTACCACCATTCCTCACAATAACACCTGGTCTGCCGTATGAACCATCTGTTCCGATAACACGGCCGTTCTGGTAAATGTTTCCGTTTCTGTCGCGGTAAATTTCGCCTTGTCTGTAAACCGTACCGTCTGAACTTCGATACACTCCGTTGTTTGAATTGCTGTTTCCGTAAACATCATTTGCAGATCCACAAGAAGCCATAAAAAATGCGAATGAGGAAAGTGCTGCTATTTTAAGTAAATTTTTCATTGTAAACTATTTAAGGTTACAAGCAACATTTCCATTTTGATGCCAAAAAATTTTATTAAAAAGTTTTTACCATTTTTTTAACATCTTAAAAATGATTTATTTTCTAGTTGATTGATTAAAAGATCCGGGATAAGTATTTGAATTCGAACCGCTTCGTTTTGTTGGAGTTGAATTTCCCTCTCTACTCATGTTAGTTTGCAAAGGATCATCAAAATCTACGGGTGGTAAAAATCCCATAGGATTTGGAAGAAATCTTGGCTGTGACTTTCCGATAACGGCGGGTTGATCAAAAACATTGTCTTGACCTATAACATGGCCATTAAAGTAAATTTTTCCTTCACGATCGCGGTAATATTCATCTTGTAAATAAGAGCCACCATCAGTGGTTTTGTAATAAAAAGGATTTCTTGTTTCCAATGGATAATGAATTCCAATGGGATTAACGTTATTGGTGTTGGTAACATAAGTTTGTTCCATTTGATTATAACTTTCATCCAACTCTTGTATAGGAACGCAGGAGTTAAGTAGCAATAAAAATCCGTTGAGTAAAAATATGTTAAGAATAGTTTTCATTCATTTGTTTTCTGGAATTATTAAATTTAATAATAAAATTTGAAACAAAAAAAAGTAATTTTCATCTAATCTATTATTTATTGAAATTAGAACAATCCACAATCAACAATCAACAATCAACCATAAACCGACAACTATCAACTAAAAGTTTTCAAACTCTCCGCCACTTTCAAAGCACATTTCTCCCCGTCAATGGCCGCAGAAATAATTCCTCCCGCATAACCGGCTCCTTCACCACACGGATACAATCCTTTAATCTGAAGATGTTCCAAAGAAAAATCATCCCGCGGAATACGAACTGGTGAAGAAGTTCGGGATTCTGGAGCGTGTAAAATGGCGTCGTTGGTTAGATAACCTTTCATCGATTTTTCGAATTCCAGAAAACCTTCGCGCATAATCTGCGTAAGAAAGCCCGGCAAAACCTGGCCCATTTCTACGGAAGTCGTTCCGGGAACGTACGAGGTTTTAGGGATATGCTGAGAAAGTTTGCGCTGGGTGAAATCCACCATCCGCTGCGCCGGAGCTTTCTGAGTTTCGCCGGCGAGATGCCAGGCCTTCTGCTCGATGGCTTTCTGAAATTCCATGCCGGCCAAGGGTCCAAATTTTTGATAAGCTTTGAAATCTTCCAGCTTCAGTTCAACCACAATTCCGGAATTCGCCGTGGGCTGATCTCTTTTGGAGGGCGACCAGCCATTCGTTACCACTTCGCCGGGACTGGTTGCACACGGCGCAATAACGCCGCCGGGGCACATACAAAAGGAATACATTCCGCGACCCTTAATCTGTTTGACCACCGCATAAGGTGCCGGCGGCAAAAAATCGCCGCGATAATCGCAGGAATACTGAATTTTATCGATCAAAGTTTGCGGATGTTCTGCCCGAACGCCTAATGCGAAAGCTTTCGCCTCGATAAAAATATTCTTTTGGTGCAGAAGTTCGAAAATATCGCGCGCGGAATGGCCCGTAGCTAATATCACTTTCTGCGCAGCAACCGCAGTTCCGTTTTGAAGCAGAACGCCTTCAATTTGATTATTTTTAATAGCGAAATCGATGACGCGCGATTCAAATAAAACTTTGCCGCCGCATTCGATGATTTTTTCCCGAATATCCTGAATAATTTGAGGCAATTTGTTCGTGCCGATATGCGGATGCGCTTCAACCATAATGTCCGGCGTGGCGCCAAAAGCCACAAAAAGTTCCAAAATACGATCGATATCGCCGCGCTTTTTGGAACGGGTGTAAAGTTTTCCGTCGGAATAAGTTCCAGCGCCGCCTTCGCCAAAGCAGTAATTGGAATCTTGGTTAACGATGCCATCAACATTAATGGCTTTCAAATCGCGGCGTCGACCGCGGACGTCCTTACCACGCTCAATAATTATAGGTTTTAAGCCCAATTCGATCAGTTGCAACGCCGCAAATAAACCAGCCGGACCCGCGCCCACGACAATGACTTCCTGCTTGTTCTCAACATTGGGATAATCGGGCAATTCGATTTTATCAAGAGTATAATTTTCGCCCCTTAAATAGGCAATTCCTTTCAGATTAACTTTGATGGATTTTTGCCGTGCGTCGACCGACCGTTTTAAGACGACCACCTTCTGAATTTCGGCCGGATTTATTTTGCAGAATTTCGCAACCTGTTTGGCTAATAATTCGTCCGAGGAAGCCGCTTCCGGCGAGGCTTGAAATTGAAATTCTTTTGGCATAGCGCAAAATTAGGGCAAAAAGGTTTAAAAGTAAACGGTCGGCTTCAAATTATTTTATAATGAGCTTTCCTTCTTTTGCCATTTAAAAATATGAATTGACGTGAAATATCTTTAAACGCCCACAATTTTGCTTCGCCTTTCCAGAAAAATAATGTCGCGCCACACGCCATTCATCTCCCCGATTTTTTCGCGATAACCCACTTCCCTAAACCCATATTTTTTGTGAACGTAAATGCTGGCTTCATTTTCGGGGAAAATCCCGGCCTGCAGCGTCCAGAAATCGTGCTCCTCGCTGTCGAGAATTAATTTTTTCAGCAACATCGAACCCAGGCCTTTTCCCTGAACCGAATTTGCCAGATAAATACTCACTTCAGCGACACCTTTGAAGCAGTCACGGGTGCTGACGGGTTGCAACGCTGCCCAACCAACGATGTCACCGCTTTCGTTTTCCAAAACAAAACGGCAGATATTAAAATATTTTTGGTCCCAACCTTCCCAATTCGGTGCGGTGGGATCGAAGGTGGCATTTCCGCCCGCAATTCCTTCCTCAAAAATAGCGATCACCTGATCGCCGTCTGTTGCTTGCATTTCGCGAATTTCGTAATTCATTGGTTTTGTAATTAATTTAAATGCGGTGGCTTTTCCGCGGAAATTTTCTTTTGTGGCGCGTAAAATTTGTTTTATTCGTTCCCGGCTCAAAGGAGACCACACTAATGTTGCCATCAACTTCGAGAACGGCGAGTTTAACATCTTGGATTTTTTCAACGCCATGTTCGCGAACCGTTTCCTCCAACTCGTCAAAACTGATCTCTTCGTGGTTCATCTTCACATTATCAACCACGCCGTCTTTGATTAAAATAATGAGATCAGATTCCAAAAAGCTTTTGATCTTAGGATTTTTAAAAATAACCTTTTTTAAAGCAAAATTGGCCACGAAAAGAACTGACGCCGCCACCAGTCCTCCTTCCAGACTGATGTTTGATCCCACCATGGCATTTTGTACCGCATTGGAAATCAAAAGCAGCAAAACAATATCTCCCGCGTTGAGTTGCGATAATTGATTTTTTCCAAAAATCCGAATGGCCGCAAACATAAAAAGGTACAAGGCAAGACTTCGCAAAGCAACATCAACAAAGGGATTCATGCATTTTAATATGAACGTAAAAGTAAATAAAAAAACCGAAAAGGATTCGGTTTTTTAAATCTGGGAAACTTTTTCCTTTAAGTAAGGAGATCAAATATCCTGTTGAAGTTCCTTTTTCAAATATTTTGCTGTTAAACTTTTTCTCGATTTTATCAGTTCTTCCGGCGTTCCTTTCGCGATGATTTCACCACCGTGTTTGCCGCCTTCCGGACCCACATCGATGATGTAATCTGCCAGCTTGATGACATCGAGATTGTGTTCTATGATGATAAAGGAATTTCCCAAATCGACGAGTTTATTAATGGCTTCCATCAAAATTTTCACGTCCTCGAAGTGGAGACCGGTAGTCGGCTCATCTAAAATATACAGCGTATTTCCGGTTTGTCTTTTCGATAATTCGGTGGCGAGTTTAATGCGCTGCGCTTCGCCCCCACTCAAAGTTGTAGATTGCTGCCCCATTGTGATATATCCGAGACCGACATCCTGCATGGTTTTCACGCGGGCGTAAATTTTTGGAATTGGCTGGAAAAATTCGGTCGCCTCGTCAATTGTCATTTCCAGAACATCGGAAATCGATTTTCCTTTGTAGCGGACTTCCAAAGTTTCGCGGTTAAAGCGTTTTCCGTTACACGTTTCGCAGTGTACGTAAACATCGGGCAGGAAATTCATTTCGATGACCTTCAAGCCGCCGCCCTGACAGGTTTCGCACCGGCCACCTTTCACATTGAAAGAAAACCGGCCGGCTTTGTAACCACGGATCTTGGATTCGGGCAACTCTGCAAAAAGATTTCTGATATCCGTAAACATTCCCGTATAAGTTGCGGGATTGGAACGCGGCGTTCGGCCGATGGGCGTTTGATCGACATCCACAATTTTGTCGATATTGTCGATGCCTTCGATTTTTTTATAAGGCAAAGGTTCCTGAACGCTGCGGTAGAAGTGACGGTTCAGAATCGGATATAAAGTTCCGTTGATCAACGAAGATTTTCCGCTGCCGGAAATACCCGTAACGACGACGAGTTTTCCCAGGGGAATTTCGAGATTGACGTTTTTCAGGTTGTTTCCGGTGGCGCCTTTCAAGACGATGGATTTGCCGTTGCCTTCTCTTCGGGTTTCGGGGATTTCGATTTTGCGTTTTCCTGTGATATAATCTGCGGTAATTGTATCGGCTTTGAGCAGATCTTCCGGTTTTCCCTGCCACAAGATCTCGCCACCAAATTTTCCGGCGCGTGGCCCGATATCCAGAACCTCATCCGCTTCCATAATCATGTCTTTGTCGTGTTCGACCACGATCACCGAATTTCCGATGTCGCGTAAATTTTTCAGCGACGCGATGAGCCTTTCATTATCTCTTTGGTGCAAACCTATGGAAGGTTCATCTAAAATATACAGTACGTTTACCAACTGAGAACCGATCTGTGTTGCCAACCGGATCCGTTGGGATTCGCCGCCCGAAAGCGTTCGCGAACTTCGGCTTAAGCTTAAATATTCCAAACCAACATCGAGCAGAAACTGCAGGCGTGTTTTAATTTCCTTTAGAATTTCGTGGGCGATAATTTTATTTTTATCGCTGAAGGTTTCTTCAACCTCATTCAGCCAGATTTTCAGATCCGACAGGGAAAGTGCGTTGATTTCCGCAATATTGCGCCCATCGATCTTAAAACTTAAACTTGAAGGCTGAAGCCTTGTTCCTTTACATTCGGGACAGGTTTCTTCCGTAGTGAAATGCCGCTCGAGCAAAATCGCATCGTAGCTCTCTTTATCTTCGATCATCTCGTTGATAATCGGTACCAGACCGTCGAAATTGACTTTTATTTTTTTCGATATGCCGGCGTACTTCAGATCTTTATTGAATTCTTTGTGACAGCCGTGATACATGTATTCCAGTGCTTCTTCGGGGATATCTTTGAAAGGTGTCCCCAAACTCAGGCCGAAAATCTCCAGAATATTTTTGATCTGACCCAAAACCCACTTGTTGGATTTCATGTCTTCCAAAGGCAGCAAACCGCTTTGGTTGATGGACAGTTTTGGATTTTCGACAAAGTAATCGGTGTTTACCTTTTTTACGGTGCCTAATCCTTTGCAGTACGGACAGCTGCCTTTCGGGGAATTGAAAGAAAATGTATTCGGCTCCGGCAAGGCGAGGGACTGGCCACTTTCGGCATCCATTAAATTTTTGGAAAAATAATCGATCTCCGTACTGCCCAATTTTTGAATTCCGATCACGCCTTCGCCCATGTGCAGCGCGGTTTTCAGCGACTGCTCCATGCGTTTTTCGGAGGCGCTTTCGCCAATGATCCAGCGGTCGATCACGATATCGATATCGTGGGTTTTGTACCGGTCGAGTTTTAAGTCGTACTCAATATCCAGCAGTTCGCCATCAATTCGGGCCTGGCCGTAGCCTTTTTTGGACATCTGGATAAAAAGTTCGTGGTAATGTCCTTTTCGGGACCGAACAACGGGCGCCAAAAGCATTACTTTTTCGCCTTTATAATTTTTGGTGATGGCGTCGAGGATTTGATCTTCGGTATAACTCACGAGTTTTTTTCCCGAGTTTAAGGAATACGCATCTGAAACTCTGGCGAAAAGCAAACGCAGATAATCGTAAAGTTCGGTTACGGTTCCTACGGTGGAACGTGGATTTTTGTTCGTGGTCTTCTGCTCGATGGCGATAACGGGAGAAAGTCCGTCGATCTTGTCGACATCCGGACGCTCCAGCCCGCCCAAAAACTGTCTCGCGTAGGCAGAAAAGGTTTCGATGTATCTTCTTTGGCCTTCTGCAAAAATGGTATCAAAAGCCAGGGAAGATTTGCCGCTGCCGGAAAGTCCCGTAATCACAACAAGTTCGTTGCGGGGGATTTTAACGTCAATATTTTTTAAATTGTGTTCACGGGCGCCGTAAACTTCGATATATTCTTTGGAATCTTTCATTTTTATGCTCCGAATCTGAATTTCCGGGATTGGCAAAAATACGGAATTTTTATAGGATAATAAATTGAGCCTGTAACTTTAATGCGTACATCCACCGTTAATTTTTTTAACAAAAAGAACGTAAATACACTGGATTGAAGAACTTCTTTTTGAATGATAACTGCCTGCGCCCCGGATTGCAACGGAAATCCCGCAGCACGCGAGGGCAAAGCTGGGGCGCGAGGAATTGGAGTGGAAAGCCGGAAATGTGCGCCCAAAAAAAACCACCTATCCGAAAATAAGTGGTTGTGGAGGATATCGGGATCGAACCGACCACCTTTAGACTGCCAGTCTAACGCTCTAGCCAGATGAGCTAATCCCCCGTTTCTCGAAATCCTGGGTTTTGACCGCTGAATTTTCGATTTGCAATGATACAAATTTTTGTGATTTAAAAGCAAATTTCGCTGGTTTTTATTTTTTTTGTGCGACGAGCGAAAATACGAGCGGAACTTTATTTCCGAAAGGCGCGAGGCGGTATTTGCCTTTTTCGAATTCTTCGGTGTGGCGAAAGCAGGGATACGGCGACCAGTTGTATTCCTGAAAGAACCTGATTTCGAGGTTTGCCTGGAGTACGCCCGTTAAAACATCGGCGGTGGGGTGATTCCAGCTAATTTCTTCCTCGGCTATCTCGGCGGTGCGGTCGGCGTAAGTTCCGTCGCTGGTTTGGGAGATTATTTCGTCGTTAAAATAGCTGTATTTAACAAAAGTAAAATCGTCGTCGTACATCCAGACCACGGGATGAAATTCCACGAGAATGAGTTTTCCGCCGGGATTCAGGAAATGCGCGATGACGCGACCCCACTTTTCCAGATCCGGTAGCCAACCGATAACGCCGTAAGAAGTATATACGATATCGAATTTTTCGTGGAGAACATTGGGCAGATCATAAATATCGGAGAGAACAAATTGGGTATCGGTTCCACATTTTTCGGCTAAATCCTGCGCGGCTTCGAGGGCTTTGTCGGAAAGATCGACGCCCGTAATTTTGGCACCCAAACGCGACAGCGAAATAGAATCCTGCCCGAAATGACATTGCAAATGCAGTATTTTTTTGTCTTTGATGTCGCCTAAGAGTGCGAGTTCAATTGAATTTAGGGAAGTTCTGCCTTTTAGAAATTCGTCGACGAAGTAAAAATCAGATTTCAGGTGGGAATCTACTTTTGCATTCCACAGTTTCCGGTTGATGTCGAGATAATTTTCCATGGCAGATTTTTCTGTAAAATTAGAAATATAAAAACAAATTTGGAAGTAACTATCTGGGTAAAAACGTTTCCAACGTATTATCTATATTTGCACCAGTAATTTAGAAGAGTAACAATTTAATAAACCCTCGAAATTTAATTCGCTGTCAATGAAAAAACCTTTACTGCTCTTTTTAATCGTTATTTTAAATTGGCAGGGAACTGTTGTCACAAAAACCGATGTGTATCTTTGCAACAGCACCGGCGGCAAAAAGTACCATTATTCAAAAACCTGTCGGGGACTGTCTAATTGCAAAGCCGACATCATCAAGGTAAGCATTCAAAAAGCAAAGACTTCAGGAAAAGAACTTTGCGGCTGGGAAGATTAGTTTTCCTTTATTTCCCGATTAAAAATAAGGTTCCCGCGATGATTAAAGTGGCACCCACCGCGCTTTTCCAACTTAAACTTTCACCCAGAAATACGACCGCAAAAATGATGGTTAAAGCCAGACTGAGTTTATCGACGCCAGCGACTTTGGAAACTTCGCCCATTTGCAAAGCTTTAAAATAAAAGATCCAGGAAAGTCCGGTTGCAAATCCAGAGATGGTGAGGAAAATCCAGTTTTTTTGGGACAATTCGCCGATCGCTTTGTATTCATTTCGGAAGAAAACAATCATCCAAATCATGATTAAAACAACCACCGTCCGAATAGCCGTAGCTAAATTCGAGTTGACATTCTCCACGCCAACTTTTGCAAAAATCGCGGTTAGCGCGGCAAAGAAAGCTGAAAGCAAAGCGTAAATCCACCACATTTTTTGAGTTGTTAATTATGTTACAATGCGACTCTTACTTATATATAATCCGAAATATATTATAACCGGCGAGACAAAGATTTAATTCCCAACAACCCGTTTTCTCGCTTTTTAGCACGCAAAGGCGGTTGACTTCGTGGAATCTTCGATTTCAATTAGTAAAGTTTAAAAGGAAATCCTTTTTATCTCAACCGTGTCAAGGTTTAGAACCTTGACACGGTTAATTCCTGATTAGCCAAGAAACTCTTCAGTTGTCTGAATAATCTGTTCACCCGTTTTCAAATCTTTAACCGTAATTTTTCCCTCGGAAATTTCCTGTTCACCATAGAAAACTAAGTTCGGAATTCCTTTCTTTTCAGCGTACGTAAACTGCTTTTTCAATTTTGCTGATTCGGGATACAGTTCTGCCGAAATTCCTTTTGCCCGCAGCTGAGCAATGACTTTCATAGCGGCGAGAGATTCGGTTTCGCCGTAATTCGCGAAAAGATAGTGCACAGTTTTTACGGAATCTTCCGGAAACAAACCGAGCTCTTCCATGACGAGATAAATCCGGTCCAAACCGAAAGAAATGCCTATTCCAGGAATGTTTTTCACGCCGAAAACTTCGGTTAAATTGTCGTAACGTCCGCCACCACCGATGGAACCCATGGCAACGTTGTTGGCTTTGACTTCGAAAATAGCGCCCGTATAATAATCTAAACCGCGGGCTAAAGTAATATTGAATTTTAAATTTTCCGGCGGAATTCCGAGTTCCAGACTATTGGTTAAAACAAACTCCAGCTCTTCTACGCCGCTCGTTCCGACTTCGTTTCCTTTGAATTTTTCTTTCAGCTGCAATACGTTTTCGAGAGCGTCGTCGCTTTGAGAGAAAAGGAAATCCAACTGATCAATCGAAGCTTGGGAAATATTTTTTTCCAATAATTCTTTTACTACGCCTTCTTTTCCAATTTTGTCGAGCTTGTCCAGCGCAACCGTAAAATCGATCAGTTGGTCTGAAATCCCCGCTAATTCTGCCAGGCCGGAAAGAATTTTTCGGTTGTTCAAATGAATCGTGACGGGAATTTTTAATTCTGAAAAAGATTTTAAATACAACTGCACCAACTCTACTTCCTGCCACAAACTTTCGCTGCCCACCACATCGGCGTCGCATTGGTAGAACTCGCGGAAACGCCCTTTCTGTGGGCGGTCGGCGCGCCAAACGGGCTGAATCTGATAGCGTTTGAAAGGGAAAGTCATTTGTCCGTGATTCATTGCAACATATCTTGCGAAAGGCACGGTTAAATCGTAACGAAGGGCTTTTTCAGAAATCTGCGAGATGAGTTTCTGCGAATTTTTAGCGGTCCAGTCATCGTCTTTTGTTTTGGCAGCGTAATCCCCCGAATTTAGAATTTTAAATATCAAGCGATCGCCTTCTTCGCCGTACTTTCCCGTTAATGTTGAAAGATTTTCGAAACTCGGCGTTTCCAAAGGCTGGAAACCAAAAAGTTCAAAATTCTGCTGTAAAATATTCGTGATAAACTTTCTGCGGTAAACTTCTTCCGCGGAAAAATCTCGCGTTCCTTTGGCTAAACTGGGCTTCATAAATTGGGATAATGAATAATAAGTAATGGGTAATCGCCGGCAATAAACTTACGGCGGTGCGCAAAAATACAAAATTATTCATCGAAATCCCTAAAGATGCTTGATCATCCACAGGTTGCAGCCACTGTGCCCCGAATTGCCGAGGGCTTTTTTTAGATACCGGAAACCCTGCCTTTCATAAATGGAAACGGCCGTAGAAAATTCGGGCAGACTTTCGATATAAATGGATTTGTAGCCGGCACTTTTTGCAAAATCAATACTGGCTTCCATGAGTTTTTTGCCCAAACCTTGTTCACGAAAATCTTTATGAATATAAAACTTCACGAGTTCTGCGCACTCCTCGGGCAAGCCTTCCGTGGGAAAAATGCCACAGCAGCCGCATAAACTGCCGTTCGCTTCCGCGACGAAAAGCGCCGCTTTATCGGTGTTAAATAATTCGAACAGCATATCTGTTGTAGGATCTTCGTAAACCGTTCCGGCCGTGGGAACCTCAAAATCATGAAAGCAACTGCGAATAATGCGTGCTAAAGTTGGGTTATCAGACTTTTTTATTTTTCTAATGATGATTTCCATTTTATAAATGTAGAAAAAAATCTCCGGACCTTTTACCTCAACAGCAATCTGAAGATCGCCGCGGTTCCTGAAAAAAACCGAAGGTTTCTCCGGTTTTCAGATATAAAAGGTTGCAGCTACGCCATTTCCAAGATTTCAATAATCTCCTCGCCGTAGTTTTCGATTTTATATTTGCCGAAACCTTTGATGTCCAGCAGCTCTTCTTTCTTAATCGGTTTGTATTTCGCAATGGAGAGCAATTCTTTATTCGTCGCGATCAAATAAACGGGCAGGCTTTTTTCTTTGGCTTTTTCCGTGCGCCACAATTTCAGACAATCTAGAATTTTTATTTCATCAGGGTTCAACTGCTCCTGTTCGGCGCTGTATTTTTCAGGTTTTGCTTCGTTGACCTGCACTTTTAATTCCTCGTAATAAAGGATGACGGACCAGTAATTTTCTTCGTCTTTTACGAAAGCAGTTTCGTATTTCAGGATGTTATTTTCCTGCAAAAACCGGTCGAGCAGCTTTTGATCCGCGTGGATAAATTCCTCCGCAAGGCGTATTTTAAATATTTGTGTTTTCATGATTTGATGTTTTATCATTAATTTTAAAAGAAGGAAGCCGAAAATCAACGGAAATCCGGCTTCCCTTCTCTTTTATTTCCCGCTCAAAAGCACGAGCTGATCTACCCGAATATCGGTGGTAAAGCGCTTCACGCCTTCCTTATCTTCGTAATTGCGGTATACAATTTTGCCTTCCACGGCAATCTCTTTGCCTTTTTCGACATATTTCTCCATAATGTCGGCCAGTTTTCCGTTCACTACCAGGTTGTGCCATTGCGTTTCCTCCACTTTTTCGCCGAGTGCATTGGTGTAATGATCGGTGGTTGCCAAGCTTACTTTGGCTAATTTTCCGTTGTCGAATTTCACGATTTCGACCTCTTTTCCTGTTCTACCGATAAGGGTAACTTTGTTTCTAAGTGACATGACTTTAAATTTTATAGTTAAACATTAGAAACGAGTCTCACTGATTTTCCTCGAATCTCTGGGACAAAGGTTCATCGGCGATCCAAAATTAGTCGGTACAGAAGTGTTTATTTTCGTTTGTATTCGTTTGTATCGAATATATCATTGAAAATCAAAACATTAAATTTCGAGAAGGAGTGATAAAAAAGAAGTGCAGGGAATGATTGAGTTGCGTATATTTGAGAGTTAGCCAACATTAAAAAAACACATGATTGAATTAATTTTAAAGTATTTTAATAAATTAACTTTTAGTGCACTAATTGAATTTTTTCAATTTATTATTCCAGTAATCTTAACAATTTGGGCTGTTTTTTACATTCGTCGATCTTCCTTTTATTACATAGAAAGAAGTAATATTAAGCTTTATGATGATGTGATAAAAAAATTCAAGGAATTTCCATCAAATATAAAGAAACAGACATTAATGAAAATCTAATTTTATTCAATGGAACAATAATCTTTAAGAGTCATAATGATATTAAAGCAGATGAAATTGACAAAGAATTAACAATATTCTCTAAAGACACCAATGCAATTTGGAAACATTTTGAAATTACAAAAACAAGCACCGATTTTACACCTAAATTTAATATTGTAGGAAATAAAGTATTAATTGAAAAAAGTTTATTAAAATCGAATGATTTTGTTTCTTTCGCTGGGTTATTAGATTCAAAAAACAATAAATTAACCGTTGGACATAGAATATATAATATTATTCCAAGCAGTATTAACTTTAAAGAAAATGACTTAAGTCTATATAGAATTGGTGCAAGTTTTTTGACTTTTTTAATAATTTTTCTTTTTTCATTTACATTGTATTCTAATTATAAATCTGATAAGGAAAAAATTGCAAATACAACTTTACAATATGTTGCTAAATCTGAAAAAAAAATTACAGAAAAGGATTCAATACTATTTCGAAGTTTCGATTTTAAAACTGATTTCTACTTAGATAACAATAAAATAAATATTGATACTTTATCAAAGCAGTATAAAAAAAAGTGGGATAATAAAAAAAATTTGGTAGAGAAAACAAATCAAAAACAACTTGATAGTTTAAAAGAGAAATTTAAGAAAAACCGCACTGATAAAAATGAAATTGTCATGCTTAGAAAGTTTATTGATAATTTTAGTGTATCATTTTCAAATATTGTAAGTCCTTACGAAGAAATTAAACAGTTATCAGAGAAGAAATTATTAGAATTAATTAGTGATAATAAAGTTAAATATAATATAAAATACAAAATAAATGATTCAATAAATGTAAAATATACTGATACAACCATAAAAACTCCGGAACGTAAAACTAATTCCGAAATTAAATTAAAAGAAATAGATTATTTTGCAATTATATTTTCTACACTTGAATATTTGTTTAGTTTATCGATCATTGTTTTAATGATTGTATTGTGGTATAAATATTTTAGACTTTTAAGATTAAAGAAAATGTATAATAAAAACGTCGGCTAATAACTAAGCTTTCGTTTTGTCTGCAAGACAAGAAATGAAAGCCTGTTGAACGGAATCTCCGGTGGCTTTTCCTCCCCAGTTGGCAACCTTATGGAGTTATCATTTTTAGAATTTAGGATAGTAAAGCAGTTTTTTAGAAGGACTGCTTTTTTGTGGAACTGAGGTGACGTTTTTCGAAGCACTCACCGGCTTTTTTTTACTTTTAAGATACAAAATCCCTTACCCACAAAATTTATTTTGCAGACGAGGCATTAAAAACGGCAAGAAAATCCTGAGGTGGGCCACGCTGTCCGAAAAGCGCTATGGTTATTAAGTTTCCTTCCTTGCAACACCGACATTTTTTAAGCAAAGTTTTCGGTTTTACTTCTGTAATTTGGATTTTTAAATCTGATTGTAAATCCTGAAGTTTTCCACGTTTCCAGGAGCTGCTTAAAATCCCGTAATGCCGTATTCTCACAAACCTTCGAGGCAAAATATGAAGACTAAATCTGCGCACAAATTCAGTATTCGATAAAGTCATTTCCTTTTTCTGACCTTCTTTGCGATAATCTTTGTACCCAAAACGAACTTCTTTATCCGTAACTTCTTTGATGCGGTGATTGCTGATGGCAACTTTGTGAGTATATCTTCCTAAATATTCGATCACTTGTTTCGGACCACCAAAAGGTCTTTTCGCATAAACCACCCAGTTTTTGGTGAAGAGTTTGTCCATTAAATCCTGGTCTTTAATTCCGGAAGCTCTTAATAAAGCCACGAACTTTGCCCGAAAAACTTTGCTCATCGCTTTTACACAGAAGAGATATTTATCGGTTCTTACTTTCTTTTTCCATTTGCCATTGTGGTCAATTCCACCACCCGGAACAATGCAGTGCAAATGCGGATGAAGACTTAAATTCTGTCCCCAAGTATGCAAAATCGCAATCATTCCCAACTGGATCTGTTCTGTTTTACCAAACTGATTTAATGTTGCCCACGCTGCTTCAAATAAGGTTTTATACAACAATGCCGGTTGAGAGATCGCCAAACCATTGAGTTCTTCGGGCAAAGTAAAAACCAAGTGATAATAACTGCACGGCAATAATTCCTGCTCGCGTTTCTGGATCCATTCTTCTCTTTTATGACCTTGACATTGCGGACAATGCCGATTACGACACGAGTTGTAACTAATCGAAAGATTTCCACAACCATCACACGCATCGATATGCCCACCCAAAGCAGCAGTCCGGCAATACGACAAAGCGCGAAGTGTTTTTTCTTGATGAACCGTAAAGTTTTGCGCCGACAAATTGATTTTGCGAAGAACATCAGCTACACTTCCGCCTTTACTTCGGGTTTCCATTTTTACTGCATAAAGCGAAAACGGTATCCAAAGGGCTGTGCGGTTTTTGATCCGATAACTGACAGACATGAAGATATTCCATGGTCGATTCAATTCTTTCATGTCCCAGAAGTTTCTGAACCATAATGATCGAAACTCCATCTTCCAACAGATGCGTGGCAAAGCTGTGTCGCAAAGTGTGCGTATGAACAACTTTGGTGATTCCGGCTTTTTTACTCACCGTTTTGATGACCCATTGAACGCCTCTTTGACTGTATCTGGAATCAAAATCTTTGGTGTGCGTTGTGGAAGTATCAATCTCTTCAATATTTCTATTTTGATTTCCATTGAATAAATATTGAGTCGGATTTTCCACTGAAATAAAGATTTTCAGTCCCCGAATTAAATGCTCGGATAATGGAACATAACGGTCTTTTTGACCTTTACCCTGAACAACATGCAGCATTTGGCGGTCAAAATCAAGGTGATGAAGTTCAATATTTCTTACTTCCATACATCGAAGTCCGCACCCGTAAATCAAACCGATGAGCAGTTTGTGTTTCAGCAATTGCGCCGTTTGAAGCATCCGCCAAACTTCCTGACGGCTTAAAATAGTGGGCAGTTTTTTGACTTTTGGAATGGCGGGAAGGTGTAGAAAACTATAGGGTAAACCTTCGGCTTTCAGAAGAAACCGCAGTCCATAAACCGTGTGTTTAAAGTAAGTTTGGGAAGGTGTTTTGCTGCGTTGTTGAAGTTCGAAGAGATAATCTTTGATGTCTTCCGGATCCAATTCGGTAGGGATTTTACCGAAGTAAAGCGCTACGGCGGCAACATGCCTGGAGTAATTATCAAAGGTTCTGGGACTTTTTCCCTGGATTGAAATATTTCTTTCAAAACGTTGTATCAGTTCCGAAAAACCATTAACTTCGCTTGAAGCACGATTCAAAATTTTGTTCGTTCTTAAATCCTCCGGAGATTTTTTTTTGTAGCCATTTTAGAGATTTTATTTTTGGTTGAATAAAAACAAAGTTAATAAAACAGCCTCAGGAAAAGCTACCGGAGGTTTAGTTCAACACGGTATTTCTACAAGCGGGTATGAAGTTTTCATCGAAGATTTTAGCGATTAATTAAGTTTTTAGCAAGTAGAAAGATTTCGTATTTTTAGCCCGCCTGCAGAAATACCCAACCGTTATCTGCTATTCCCCTACTCGAAAACGAAGTTGTTTTTAGCCGCTAACGAGGAATTTTTACTATTTTGGATAATCAAATAGTCAAAAAATGAAAACATATAACTATTTGATTATCAATGATGAAATTTAACGTTAGTCAGAATATTAAAAAATCACGCCTAAAAATGAAAGGAAAGACTCTGACAATAAAAAAAATCATATTAGTAACTCTAATTTTATCGTTTTCATTTTGCTTTTCGCAAATTGAAGAAATCAAAAAAATTGATAGTGTTTACGACGTAAAAACTGCACAAATTCCTGTAAAAAATAAAACTTCACAAAAATATTGGAAAGTTGCGACGGAAATTAATACGCAAAGAATTTCAGAGTATGATAAAATATTGAAAGATGCTTATGAAAATGATTCAAAAGAATTTCCTGAATTTAAATCACAAGAAGAAGATAAAATAATTGAGTATAAAAATGGAGGAATTGGCAGATTTAGAAACGACATGTCTAATAACATCGACTTATTTGAGCATCCTTTTCTTCCAAATTTAGTTGGAATGACATTAAAATCTGAACTTAAATTTGTTATTGACGAAAACGGTAAAATCAAAAATGTCGAAGCAGTTGGTGAAAATGATGCTTTCAACACATTATGCAAAATCGCACTTTATAAAACTGAAGGAAATTGGATTCCGGCACAAAAAGATGGAAAAAATATTAAATCAAGTTTTAAATTTCCTATTGTAACCCAAATATAATAAGAAGAAATACAGCAGATAACAGGTTTTGGCAATAGTGCGGGAATTTCGCAAGTTTAACCATTCTAGATATTCCGAAATGTAGTTATAATAGGAAAAAGTCGGTATTTTTAACCGAACCTTCGCCAATACCCAACCGTTATGCGTAATGTTAAACCGACAGAAAACACGAATGATACTAACGACTAAACAACCACAAGACTGGAAAGATTTACAGAAAAAGGTATCAGAGATTTTGCAACAGTGTGGTTTCAAAGTAGAAAAAGAGTTGACAACTGAGACAGTTAGAGGCAAAGTCGAATTAGATGTTTACGCAGAAGAAAATATTAAAGGAAGAAAATATTCTATTGTCTGTGAATGCAAGTACTGGAAATCAAATATTCCACAAACCGTAATTCACGGTTTTAGGACAGTTGTTAATGATTTGGGATGCAATGTAGGTTATGTTATTACTACCAGTGATTTTCAATCTGGCTCAGTTACTGCTACCGAAAATACAAATGTCGAACTCCTGACGTGGGAGAATTTTCAAGCACTTTTTTTTGAGAGTTGGTACGAATCATATTTTTCACCACAAATTGCCAAACGACTTGACCCAATTCTTACTTACAGCGAGCCAATTTTGCCAAAATGGTTTGATAAAATGAATGAAGTTGACAAGGATGCATATTTTAATTTAAAGGATAAATACGATTTGTTCGGTTGGATAGTTATGAGTTTTACACCATACGCACGAATGTTGACTAAAGACACAATTCCACCACTTCCTCTTCTTGACAGAGTTAAGGAAAACAAAGAAGTGATAGAGAGAATTCCAATTGAAATTTTAGAAGAAACTGGTATAATGAGTTTTTAGAAAAATGTTGCGAATTTGGTGACTTTGCAATTTCTGAATTTAGACAATACGGAGATAAGTATAATCAAACAAGTGATGAATAAAAACACTACGCATAACGAGGTATTTCTATTCGCGGGGGTTGAAGTTTACATCATAAAGATTTTTGCTAATTGTTCATTTTGTGATATTTATCAAGATCAGTTATAATAATCCCCGCCTGCGGAAATACCTAGCCCTTAGCGGTAATTGCGAAATGACCCCTTTAAAAACGCAAGTATGATAGTGAATTTGGAAATTACTAAATAAAAGTTATACCAATGGGAACTACAGGAAAACTAAAACGACGAAAAAAACATTCGTTCTCTCTATAAAAAATTATTAGAGAGTTGGAATAATAATCTTTCAAGTGATTTTGCTAACCTTTTTTTAGAGGATGGAAATGCAGTTGGATTTGACGGCAGCCAGATGATGGGCAGGCAACAAATTAATAATGCGCTTAATCAAATTTTCGCTAATCATAAAGTCGCTTCGTATGTTGGTATTATAAGAGAAATCCGGTCTCTTGCTCCCAATATTTTTATTCTGCGGGCGGTTGCAGGAATGGTTCCTCCTGGCAAAAAGGAGATTATTCCCGAAAGAAATGCCATTCAAACATTAATTGTCACTAAGGAATTAGAGGAATATTGCATTGCGCTTTATCAAAACACACCTGCCACTTTTGATGGAAGACCAGAACTACGCAAACAACTGACAGAAGAGCTTCAGGAACTTTTTAACAGCGGAAATACAATAAAATAAAATTTCGTTAAAGCAGTAAACGGAAAACAACGAAACCGTTTTTACAGCAACTTTTGTGGCTGATAGCTTCGTGTTCCGAAAACTCCCATTCCTTAAACCCGCATAACACTGCCGCCTAAATAATCCAGAAAGACTGTTTAATATCTTAGAAGTAAAACCTTCCATCGCTCGTTGATTCAATACTTTTTTCACTCCTTTTCTGAAATTTTTAAATTCAAAATTTCAGTGCTATGGATTTTGTACACTTCTAAATTAGGAATTCCACAAAAAAATCCGTATTTTGGCACTATTGCTTAATTCCTGAAATTGTTGTGGCGAGAAATCTTTCGCGCTAGTCCGTTACAATTTCAACTAAAGAGATTAACCCTCTTTCTTCTGCATTCCGCAGAAACTTTTTACAAGCTATTATTAACCCAGAAGGTGTGCTTTTAACAAGGCAGATCTTCTTCTTAAAATATTTTATTTATGATCAACAAAAATGTGATGAAAAACAAACGAATCGGTATTATTGGTGCGGGACCCAGCGGTTTGGCACAAATCCGTGCGTTTGAAGCCCTCAAAGATCAAGGTTACGCCATGCCCGAAATCATCTGTTTCGAGAAGCAGGAAAACTGGGGCGGAATGTGGAACTATTCCTGGCGAACAGGCGTCGGAAAATACGGCGAACCGCTACACGGCAGCATGTACAAGTACCTTTGGTCTAACGGTCCGAAAGAATGTCTGGAGTTTTCCGATTATTCTTTTGACGAGCATTTCAAGAAACCTATTTCGTCTTATCCGCCACGCCCGGTGTTGTTCGATTATATTCAGGGACGCATCAAAAAAAGCAACGCGCGGGATTACATCCGCTTCGATACGACCGTAAGATGGGTGAGTTATGATGAAGACACGAAAAAATTCAACATTATTCTCGACGATCTTAAAATTGATAAAACCTACTCCGAAGAACTCGATTATTTGGTGGTCGCTTCGGGACATTTTTCCACACCCAATATGCCTTATTTCAAAGGCATCGAAAATTTCCCCGGGACGGTGATGCACGCGCACGATTTCCGCGGCGCCGACCAGTTTAAAGACCGAAATATATTGCTGATCGGCAGCAGCTATTCTGCGGAAGACATCGGCGTTCAGTGTTACAAGCACGGCGCAGAATCTGTAACGCTGAGTTACCGAAGCAATCCCATCGGCATCGACTGGCCTGACGGAATTAAAGAACTTCCTTTGGTCACCCATTTCGACGGCGACACGGCCTTCTTTAAAGACGGCACCACTCAAAAATACGAGGCCGTAATTATGTGTACGGGCTATCAACACAAATTTCCGTTTTTACCCGACGAGCTACGCTTAAAAACAAAAAACAACCTTTATCCCAATCAGTTGTATAAAGGCATCTTTTTCAATCAGTTGCCCCAACTTATTTATCTGGGAATGCAGGATCAGTATTACACATTCAATATGTTCGATGCGCAGGCCTGGGTGGCACGTGATTTTATGATGGACCGTTTAAAACTTCCCACAGAAGCAGAAAGAAGTGTGGATATGGACAAATGGCTGAAGAAAAACGATGCGCTCGAAACGAGTATCGACAACGTGGATTTCCAGTCCGATTATATTAAAGATCTGGTCGCACTCTCCGACTACCCGCATTTTAGTGTGGATAAAGTGGCACAGATGCTGAAGGAATGGCTTCAGGACAAAGAAGAAAACATCCTCACCTACCGCGACAAAACTTACCAAAGTGTAGTTACCGGAACCATGGCCGCGCAACATCACACCGATTGGATGGACGAAATGAACGACACAAAAGAACGCTATTTATACGAAGCTGAGGCGGAAGAAATGATCCCCGAGAAAATTTAAATCAAACAAAAACACACCACTACTTTTCAATTTTTGAAGGGTAGTTTTTTTGTACACTTTTTTTACCTGATTTTATTTTGAAGCAACTAAATTTTGTTCTTCGATATAGAGTTCGCGCTCAGCAATTGTGGCAGTCGCGTTAAAAGTCCGTGCTGAATAAAAGTTCACAGATCACATTATTATAAATATATTTGTTTAAAAATAAACCTATGCAACTTGTAAAAGTCGGTCTTTGTGCTTTTGGAATGAGCGGAAAAGTTTTTCATGCGCCTTTTTTAAAAGAGCATCCAGGATTTTTCATGACAGCAGTCGTAGAAAGATCCAAGAACGAATCCCACTCAGATTATCCCGAAAGCCGAATTTATCGATCTGTTGAAGAAATGCTTCAGCAGGCTGATATTGAAGTCGTTGTCGTGAACACGCCCGTTCAAACTCATTTTGAGTATGCTAAAATAGCTTTGGAAGCCGGCAAAAACGTCATCGTCGAAAAGCCTTTTACCATAAATGTTCAGGAAGCCCAAGATCTGGTATCATTAGCACAGAAAAAAAACCTTTTCCTCAGCGTTTATCAAAACCGCCGCTTCGACCGCGATTATCTGCAGGTTGAAAAAATCTTGTCGGAAGGGAAATTGGGAACCATCAAAGAAGTGGAGATCCGCTTCGACCGATACCGCACGGAACCGAGCACAAAAGACCATAAAGAAAATCCAAACCTGCATGGCTCGGGTGCGCTGCACGATTTGGGCGCTCATCTTATCGATCAGGCCACGCAACTTTTTGGTTTTCCCGACAGATTGTTCGCCGATATTTTTTCCATGAAAGGTCCGGAATTCGCGAACGATTATTTTGAAATTCTATTATTTTACAGGAACGAAATGCGCCTGCGGTTAAAATCGTCCGTTTTTACCAAAGAAGCCCATTATGCCTATATTTTGCAGGGCGAAAAAGGCAGTTTTCTGCAGGAAAGATCGGATCGTCAGGAGGAAGAACTAGTAGGCGGCGCGATCCCGACCTTCAATGAGAACTGGACGAAACCTTTGGAAGAGAAAGATGGAATTCTAAATTATGTAAGTAAAAATTCAGACTCAGAACGGATTCTCACGTTAAGCGAACCCGGCAATTACATGGATTATTACCAGAACATTTACGACCATATCGTTTTCGGCGCTGCCTTACCTTCGCCCGGTGAAGAGATTATTAAAAATATGCAGATTATAGAAGCTTCACTGCAAAGTTCAGAAAAAGGAAAAATTGTGGATTTGGCTCATTATTAAGCGTTTTCTCCCATTTTTTGATTCAAATAATCATCATCACTTTTTTCTATTTTCAGCCAAGCCAATTGGAATGATATTTCTATACCTTGCGTGCAATAAATGCAAGAACGAAAATGACGAATAAAGAATTAAATTTTGGAAAAGGCTTTATCTTCACCAAACATACGCCCGAAGAAATATCACATTTCGATCGCGTGTTTGATGTCTTCAAAGACTTGCTCACGCATACTTCCGGCGATATTGAAGAAGCCTTCGAATGGCTGGATATGCTGGATAAGGAATACGATATTTTTACCGATGAGTACAGCCTCGCGGATTTTGAAGAAGATCTGAAAAAACGCGGCTACATTAAGGAAGAAAAAGATCCGAAAGACGGAAATACCGGTACAGGAAAAGGTAAAAATATTTTAACGGCTAAACTGGAAGCCGCTTTGCGCGAATTTGCTTTGGACCAGATCTTTGGGAAACTCAAAAAGAGCGGCATCGGAAACCACACTACGAAAAAAGTGGGTGTCGGGGATGAACGCGACGGCGAAAACCGCACCTTCCAGTACGGCGACGATCTTTCTTTGGTGAACATGACCGAAAGCTTGAAAAATGCGCAGATCAACAACGGGATCTCTGATCTGCGCTTAACAGAAGACGACCTCATCGTAGAGGAAACCAAACACAAAGCCCAAATGAGTACGGTTTTGATGATCGACATCAGCCACTCTATGATCCTGTACGGTGAAGACCGGATTACACCCGCCAAGAAAGTCGCTATGGCTTTGGTGGAACTCATCAAAAGAAAATACCCGAAAGATTCCATCGATATTATTGTTTTCGGGAATGAAGCCTGGCCCATCAAAATTAAGGATTTGCCCTATTTACAGGTAGGTCCGTATCACACAAATACCGTGGCAGGTCTCGAACTCGCCATGGATATTTTGCGCCGTAAAAGAAATACGAACAAGCAAATATTTATGATCACCGACGGAAAACCGAGCTGCATTCAGCTGCCGACGGGCGAATTTTATATGAACAGCAACGGCCTGGACGAAAGAATTGTATCTCAATGTCTTACGAAAGCAGCGCAGGCAAGAAAGCTTAAAATTCCCATTACCACCTTCATGATCGCGCAGGATCCTTATCTGCGGAAGTTTGTGGAGGTTTTCACCGCCCAAAATCAGGGAAAAGCCTTTTTAACAGGACTCTCCGGCCTCGGACAAATGATTTTTGAAGATTATGAAAAAAATCGAATCAAAAGAATTTAGGAAGCTGGCGACTTGAAAATCACAGACGCTTAGATATTAGCCTTATCAGAATAGCGAGTTAAAATAAATTTAGAAATAAATCTCATCAAAAAATACATGAAAAACGATATTACATTTAAAGAACTAAAAGATTCCGGTTTCCAGCATAAGACCATCAGTCAGGAAATTCAGGAAAACTTAATTGCCCGGATCAAAGCTAAAGAACCCGTTTTCGAAGGACTTTGGGGCTACGAAGACACGGTAGTTCCGCAATTGAAAAAGGCAATTCTAGCCGGACATCACATCAACCTTTTGGGATTACGAGGCCAGGCAAAAACCAAAATCGCGCGAAGCATGGTAAATCTTCTGGACGAATATATGCCCATTGTGAAAGGTTCTGAAATTAACGACAGTCCCTTCCACCCCATCTCGAAGTTTGCACGGGATATGATTGAAGAGCAGGGCGACGAAACCATGATTTCCTGGGTGCACCGCTCCGACCGTTTTTTCGAAAAACTCGCGACTCCAGACGTTAACGTGGCCGATTTAATTGGCGACATCGATCCGATTAAAGCAGCGACTTTAAAACTTCCTTATTCAGATGAACGCGTTTTGCACTACGGCATGATTCCGCGCGCTAACCGTTCCATTTTTGTGCTGAATGAACTTCCCGATCTGCAGGCGCGGATTCAGGTTTCCTTGTTCAATATTTTGCAGGAAGGCGATATTCAAATCCGTGGTTTTCAGTTGCGCATGCCGTTGGATATTCAATTTGTCTTTACCGCAAATCCGGAAGATTACACGAACCGCGGAAGTATTGTAACACCGTTGAAAGACCGCATCGGTTCCCAAATCTTTACCCATTATCCGAAAACCATTTCCCTGGCGAAACAGATCACGGAGCAGGAAGCGAGAGTTTCTACGGAAGATAAATCCCAGATCACTGTTCCGGATCTTGCCAAAGATCTTCTGGAAGAAGTGGCTTTTGCTGCGCGCGACAGCGAATATGTAGATGCTAAAAGTGGCGTGAGTGCACGACTGACCATCAGTGCCATGGAAAACTTAATGGCGGCCGCAAAACTGCGTTTAATTGAATCTGATGCAGATAAAACCACGATTAGACTGGTCGATTTCATGTCCATTATACCGTCTATTACGGGCAAAATAGAACTCGTTTACGAGGGCGAACAGGAAGGTGCAGATCACGTTGCAAAACTCCTTATCGATCAGGCAGTTCAAACACAGTTTGAAATGATCTTCCCACGAATTCCGAAACTGGAAAAAGAAGGCATCAAAACGCCTTATACCGATGTGATCAAGTGGTTCAACAAAAACTCCATCGAACTCAATTACAACGATACCGACAAAGATTTTAAGAAAAAACTCAACAGCATCACGCCGCTTGCGGCGGTTGTTGAAGAATACGCCGAACGCTTCAGCGAAGAGGATCAAAACTTCTGCAAAGAGCTAGTTTTGTGGGCTTTAACTATTAATAAGAAATTGGACAAATCGGAGAACGAGGACGCATATACGTTTGATTCTGCGGGCATTGGAAAATATTACAGCAATTAAAAATTGAAAGTACATTTAAATTCACCTCTCTTGATTTAATTTAGGAGAGGTTTTTTAGATTCCTTCTTCTTCCTGTTTTGCCCAGAAGAAAAACATGGCCAAAACGCTCAAACATTTCTAAAAAAAGAAAAAAAATGGACTTATTCAATACCGTTTCGTGGAACTTTATAGATACAGAATATGAGTCTGCAAAAGATTTTAACGCGAATTTTTTAAAATACCAAATTAAAACCGGAAAAGAAGCATCGTCCTGGAATCCGGATGAGATCGTAATTGAAAATGAAGCGGTCGACATTGTATTTATGGCCTGGATCGAAAAAAATGCTTTGGCAGACAACGAAACCCTTCTGGAGGAGGAAGATTTTTTTGATGATGAAAGCAAGAGCGAATTCGGCTTATTTCAAGCCGACATTCAGGCTCGTTTGTTTGCCGATAACGGAGAAAATTTCCCGGCCTCCGAATTAATGTACAAATTAGATAAACAGATTAAACCTAAAGAACTTGGCGATGAACATTGTTTTGAAGGTTTGGGCGCCTTGCAAAGTGACACTGCGGTTCCCAAATTCTACTTGTTTTGCGGAACCTCCAATACAAGCAGCAGATAAATTTGAGGCTTTAAAAATTCAACGAAAAATTTTAAATTTTTAAATTTGAAGGAAATACAAACGTGATGAAAGACGAATTACACCGATTTCTGGAAGCCCAGGAAAATACATACGACACGGCGCTGGCCGAAATAAAATCCGGTAAAAAGCGGAGCCATTGGATGTGGTATATTTTTCCGCAGATTCGCGGTTTGGGTCTCAGCGAAACGGCAAAATATTATGCAATTCATAACCGCGCGGAAGCTGAACTTTTCCTGAATCATTCCGTCCTCGGAAAACGGCTGCGTGAAATCTCGGCAGTTCTCCTCACTTTGAAAGAAAACAACGCCACTTCCGTTTTCGGCAGTCCGGATGACCTCAAACTAAAATCTTCGATGACGTTATTTTCTCTGCTGGAGGAATCCGACGAAAATGTATTTTCAAAAATTTTAAAAAAATATTACGGCGGTTCTGACGATGAAAAAACACGCCAGCTCTTAAACAACAACATAAGCTGACCTGAATAAAAAGAAATCATCTTTCAATCTTCTTCAACGCAAACCCTTAAAGCTTGCATTTAAAAAGCCTACATTTTAAATTGCAGCCCCAAATTAAATTTAAAAATGACCGAAACCTATGTCCGCGATCAGACCTTCGAAAAATTAGATTTTACGCAAAAACCTTTAGCGAAAGGAGAGTATGAAGACTGCACTTTCCGAAACTGCAATTTTGAGAACCACAACCTTTCTGGCTTTAAATTTACAACCTGCGAATTTACAGACTGCAACTTAAGTTTGGCACCGCTGAACGGCACGGCGCTGCGCGACATCAAATTCAAAGACTGTAAAATGCTCGGCCTCCAGTTCGAGCGCTGCAATGATTTTGGTCTCGCATTTTCTTTCCAAAACTGCCAGCTAAATCTCTCCTCTTTTTTTCAGCTGAATCTTCGCAAAACCTTGTTCAAAGACTGCCAGTTACGCGAAAGCGATTTTTCCGAAAGCAATCTGACCAGCGCGGTCTTCGCGGAGTGCGATTTATCTCAGGCCATTTTTCAAAATACCAATCTGGAGAAAGCCGATTTTCGCACGGCGTTTTATTACGTCATCGATCCGGAAAACAACCGTCTAAAAGGCGCCCGGTTTTCTGCAGCCGGAGTTTCCGGTCTGCTGGAGAAATATCAAATCAAAATTGAACACGAAATGCGGTAATGCAAACTCAGAAAAAAATGAAAAATATGTTAAACTGGTCTTAAATACAGCGATTCTCTGAGGAACTTGCGAAAGAATAATTATCTTTATCCATCAGGGAACATTCCACAAAATTAAATGTAAAATAAATATGGAAATCTTAATCAACACGGATAATAACATCACCGGAACCGCAGAAATGATTGCTTACTTTAAAACTTCTATTGCAGAAGATTTCGACAGATTCAGCGAGCATTTAACGCGCATCGAAGTAAAAATCAGCGACGAAAATGGCGATAAAAGCACAGGCAACGATAAAAGATGCGTCTTCGAAGGCCGCATTAAAGGCATGCAGCCCACTGTCGTTACAGCCTACGCCCCAACCGTGGAAAAAGCCGTGAAAGAAGCCTCAGACAAACTGAAAACCGCGCTCGATACAGTGATGGGCCGTTTGCGAAATCATTAAAAAAATATAAACTTTTACAGAAAAAGGCGTTCAGATTGAGCGCCTTTTTTTATTGAAATTGAAATACATTTCTTTTGAAATCCAGCGCCGGAAAACTTTACCGAACCGCACCTTCCGGAAATTTCACTTTCTCCTGCGCTGCATTCAGTAGCGGCAACGCTATTTTTAAAATCCGGTTCCGGCGTTCCGTCGTATCCGTAGGTTCCACGGGATAACTGATGACGGCTTCCATCCAGGCGTACACATTATTGCGGAAATAAACGGCCGGCTCCCACTGCAAATGTTTTCGCATATCAACGGACGGATATCTTGTTTTAAAATCCTGTCTGGCCGCCTCCAACAGACAATCCTCCACGAACTGAAGGTCGCTCGAAAAAGCGATCTGAATGGGAATTTCATTCCAGATAAACGGAATCTGCGGTCCCGAATAATTAATGATCTCTTCGCGCAAAATCAAACTGTTCGGAAAACGAACGGTACGCCCGCTGCGTCGGTCATTGCCCAAATAATCGCCGCTGCATTCCAGAATAGACGTGTCCAGATAATTGATTTCCACCACATCGCCACGAAATCCTTTGATCTGAATCCGGTCGCCCACCAAATAGGATCGCCGGAAAACCAGATAAATCCACGCGATAAAAGACGCGATAGGCGCCTGCAGCGCAAAACCTAACACCAGAGAGATCAAACCAAAACTCACAGCCGCGGCATAGAGATTTTGAAATAAAAACGACGCTGCCACGATCAGGCTGAAAACGATAGCCAAAAACCGCACGATGCGCAGCAGATTGTACCGGTCGCCTTCCAGATGATTCTGGCTGTTCACCAGCCTTTCGACGACTTTACTGAGCAGAAAGATGACGGAGATCAAAAATAAACTCAAACACAGTTTCCGGATAAACGGCACATATTCCGCCCAGGTCTTAAAAAGAGGCAACTGAATTAAATAATAAACAGCCACAAGCACCACGGCGACCGAAGCGTAGATAATAATCCATTTTTTGTTATGCTGCTTTTCCATAAAATTCAAATTAACGAAGCACGTACTTTAAGTGCGGGTTTTAAAGTTCAAAAAAGATAAGAAAAAAAATGCAGTCCGCGATGTTTCCCGAAATTTTGTTGCGGATTTTTGCACGCTGATTTTTTAAGTTCAAGTCCTTGCAATTCCCTTTTCTTTTGTTCGTTTGAATTTTCCCGTTCTTCGTACACTGATTTCTTTCAAAATAAACCGTTTTCTGTATATTTGAAATCTTCACGGCGAGGCTTAGACAGCACGGTATTTCAGCGAGTTTTGATTTAAATTATCGCCATGAAATCACTTCAAAAAGAAAAACCAAAAAAAATCACGGATCAAGCAGAAATAAAAATGACGGAGAACGATCAACCTTGCTGGAGTGTTTGCGCCGACTGCCAGGGACTCGGCAAAAAAAAGCGTCGCATCCGGAAAAGTCTGCGCCTGCGCTATCAAAATGATCTCGCGGCCTTCGAAAAAACCGGCCGTCTGGGACCTGCGCCCGCTCCGCCGTTGGCACAACTGTACATTTGTCCCACGTGTTCCGGCGCCGGCATTGTTCCTGCCGAAAACTTTCCGCCTCCCGATACCGAAAAATATCCGCACGTTGCCATCATCGGTGGCGGCATTGGCGGTGTCGCGCTTGCCGTGGCGTGTCTGCACCGCGGAATTCCGTTTACGCTGTACGAGAGGGATGCGGGCTTCAACGAACGTTCCCAGGGCTACGGCCTCACGCTGCAACAGGCGAGCAAAGCCATCGAAGGCTTCGGCATTTTTAATTTGGAAAAAGGTGTCATTTCCACGCGGCATCTCGTCCATACGCCCGAGGGAAAAATCGTCGGCGAATGGGGCATGCGAAAATGGCTCGAATCGGAAAATGAACCGAAAGGCAACCGCAAACGCACCAACATCCACATCGCGCGGCAGGAATTGCGTCTGGCACTGCTCGATCAGCTCGGCGGAAATAATGCGGTGCAATGGGGACATCAACTCCTTGATTTTAAAGAAAATACCGACGGAAAAATCGATCTCGCCTTTCAGGTTGGAGGAAAAGTAAGAAGTGCAAAAGCCGATCTTGTTGTGGGCGCGGACGGCATTCGGAGCGCTGTGCGAAACTTTTTGATCGGCGAAGAAATTTCACCTTTGCGCTATCTCGACTGCATCGTGATTCTGGGAATTTGCCCGTTGAGCGCGCTTCTTAATTCCGACCATTCTTTGCTCGATTCTGCCACCGTTTTCCAAACGGCGAATGGCAACGAACGAATTTATGTAATGCCTTTCGACGCAGACTCGGTGATGTGGCAGCTGAGTTTTCCGATGTTTGAAGACGACGCCAAAGATCTGAGTTTGAAAGGCGCAGCCGCGCTGAAAGCGGAAGCGCTTCGAAGAACACCGTGGCATGAACCGATTCCGCAAATCCTCGCCGCCACACAGGAAGCCCAGATTTCCGGCTATCCCGTGTACGACCGCGCTTTGCTCACCGCCCACTTTTTGGAGAACGCCGGCGCGGCAACATTGCTCGGCGACGCGGCGCACCCGATGAGTCCCTTCAAAGGTCAGGGCGCCAATCAGGCGCTTTTGGATGCGCTGTCCTTGGCGCGAGAAATTACTAAAGGGGCAAAATCTTTTGCGTCCTGGCGGGAAAATGGTTTGCGCAATACAGTTTTAACCGCTTACGAAACCGAAATGTTGGCGCGCAGCGCGACGAAAGTCCGCGATTCGGCGGCTGCCGCGCAGTTTTTGCATTCCGACATTGCGCTGTTTGAAGGCGACGAACCGCGCGGGCGGGTTTTGAAACGCGGAGATCTGTAGATATTTTTTTGGCTTGAATTAAATTTTAATCGAAACTTCGCTTAACCTTGAGAAGGTTTGGAACTTTGACAAGGTTGAAACATCACCATTAAACATTTTAAATGAAAAAAATGGCAATATTGTTTTTACTTCTTGGGATCGTCTGTCTCGGGCTTTCCGTTTATTTTTATACGAAAAAAGAAACACCACACCTCACCACCAATGAAATCATCAAACAGAAAGGCGATGATTTCGAGGATTATATCATTCAGCTTTTGGGCAAACAGGACGACATCAAATTCGTTGGCAAAGTTTCCGATTATCATAAAGACGGCGTGTCTGCTTTAGAGAATTTCGAACCGGATTTAAAATTCAAATTTCACAATACGGCTTTTGCCGTGGAATGTAAGTGGCGCAATTCTTTTAATGCGGGCAAGATCACGTGGGCCAAAGACTATCAGATCAGAAATTATAAGGCCTATCAAAAAACGAAAAATGAAAAGGTTTACGTCTCGATAGGCATTGGCGGTGAGCCGGGGGCGCCACACCAATTATTTTTAGTGCCACTTTTTCGCCTCACTCACAGTTTTGCGACCGAGGAGTACATTAAAGAATTTGAGATCAAAGACAAAAAGCAAATTCCGATGGTTTTAAAGATGGGCCTGCGTTAAAACATTCCGCATAATCAGCGTGAAAAAATATTTTTTTGTATATTTAAACGTACATCAAAAAATATTCTTATGAAAAATCAAAATTTAATTGATGCTTTAAACAGTTGCATTGCGGCGTGTAATTACTGCGCCAATGCCTGTTTGGGCGAAGAAAACGTAAAAATGATGGCCGACTGCATCCGCACTGATATTGTGTGTGCCGAAGTGTGTGCCACCACCGTGAAACTCGTCGCCATGGACGTTTCATCTGCCGCCGAAATGGTTGCGCTTTGCGAAAAAGTTTGCAGAGAATGCGCGGAAGAATGCGCGAAACACGAGCACGAACACTGCAAACAATGCGCGGAAGCCTGCAGAAAATGCGAGGAAGCGTGTAAAGCTTACGCCTAAAGTCAAAAAATTATTCTCTGTTGACTAGCCAGTGATTTTTTTCGATGCGATCTTGTTAAAATTAGCGTTACCGTAGAGCTTTACCTCATCCAATTTTGAGCACGCAGAAAAGTTTAACGCGAGCCAAAAAAAGCACAATTTTCACGCGAAAATTGTGCTTTCAATTTTAATAATTTCGATATTATTCCGCCATCACTTCTCCATTCTTACGGTAAATAAACTTGCCGTAGATGTGTCGTCTTGCAAAACGGCTGGGCGAATCGGAGTTCACCATTTTAAGATAAATATTTCTGGGAACACCGATGTATTCGAACATTTTGCCGTTGAAATGCTGCACTTTTAAGATCGATTTCTCCAGATAAAAATCCTGAATAATCGAGTTGGAAATGGTTTCGGTGTATTCTTCTTTGTATTTTTCCTGCGTTTCGGGATTGATGCTCACCAGAAAGTGGTAGGCTTCGATGACGGATTTGCTTTTCTCCTCCGCCTCGAGTTTTCCGGCTTCGTCGTCCACGAATTTATCCGGATGTGCATCTTTCATCGTATTCCGGTAAATTGTTTTGAGGTCTTTTAAAGTCGCGGTTTTATCTACACCCAGAAGTTTTCTGTGTTCGCCAATTCTTTTCATAATCTGTATCTCTTTTTCGGGGTGCAAAATTAGGGATTTAAATTTTAACCGCAACGCAACAATTTGATGATTTTCAGAAAGTTAATAAAGACGTAGTTTTAGCTATCACGAAGTCGTTAAAAAGCGATCGATCTCAATTTTTATGTAAAAACTTAGCGCTCTTAAAAAAACCTTGTCAGAGTTTTAAATCTTGACCAGGTTCGTGCAGGAATCAAAATAAAATTAATGCAGGAATATAAATGATTCAAATTTTATAGAAATAATTCAAAAAAAACAAAAAAAATCCGCCTCAAAATGAAAGCGGATGATTTTTTAAAACAAAATTTTTATTAATAATTCCGTAGCCGTTCACATTGCAAACGGCGCTTTCAAAAGTACTCATCTGCTCAAACGTTTTACTCTTCGAATTCCGAAAACAAAGTGTTCAGCGATTCCGAATACGTGGGGTGCGAAAATATGGCCTGTGCCAAATGTTGCGCGGGAATGCCGCCTTCCATCGCCATCTGAACGACGGTCGCTATTTCACCACCTTCTGTACACACGATTGCAGCACCGAGAATTTTGCCCGTTTCTTTTTCCACGACGGCTTTCCATAATCCCTGTGGGCTGCCGGTTTCGAGGCCGCGCGTAATGCGTTTTCCCGGAATGGTGAGGATGGAAACATTCAATCCTTTTTCCCGCGCTTCCTTTTCAGTTAAACCGATGCGGCCCAATTGCGGATCCGTAAACATGGTGTAGGGAATCATTCGGTCTTTTGTGGAAATGTCTTTTTTCTCGATGATATTTTTATAAAGCGTAACAAAATCGTTGTAAGCGATATGGGTAAACTGCGGACCGCCGTTGATATCGCCCAGCGCAAAAACGCCTTTGATATTGGTCTCAAGATGATCATTGACTTCGATATATCCTTTCTTATCCAGTTTAATTCCGGCTTTTTCGGTGTTCAAACCGTCGGCGTTGGACTCGCGGCCCGTGACCAAAAGCAGATGCGTACCCGTCAACGTTTCCTTCTGACCGTCTTTTTCCACCGTTACTTTGATTTCTTTTTCCGCGCCTTCCACTTTTTCCACGGAAGAATTGAGATGAAACTGAAGACCCTCGTCTTCGAGAAGTTGCTGCAGCGATTCGGCGATATCCGCGTCTTCCCGCGACATGATCTGGCCGGATGTTTCGATGAGCGTAACCTGGCTGCCGAACCGTTGGTACATTTGTCCCAGCTCCAAACCGATATAACCTGCACCCACGATAATGAGTTTTTCGGGAACTTCCTCCAGACCCAAAATTCCCGTGGAATCGTACCATTTGACGTTTTCCAGACCTTTAATTTTTGGGACGGCGGGGCGCGATCCTGCATTAATAAAAATATATGGCGCCGTATATTCCTCCTCTTCACCATTCTGCTTTTTGATGAGCACAGATTTTTCCCCGCTGAAAGAAGCTGTTCCATAAATTAATTCGAGGTTTTCCGCTTTTTCCGTTCTTTCGATGAGACCGGTTTTGGAGTCTGCGACAATTTGGTCTTTTCTTTTTTGTGCAATACTAAAATCCAGGGCAAGGCCGGAAACTTTGATGCCGTGCTTTTCTGCAGTTTTTACCGCCTGCATGGTTTTGGCGGAGGCTATTAAAGTTTTCGTCGGCGTGCAGCCCACATTTAAGCAGACACCGCCGAGATCGGCCTCAGATTTTTCAATCATAAGTGTTTTCCAGCCGGCTTTGGATAATTTTTGAGAAAGTGGTTTTGCGGCCTGACCCGAACCGATGATGATGGCGTCTTTTTTTATCATAAGGCAAAAGATTTTATCGTTTTTAATTCAATTACTTGAAATCAAAAATTTTATTGAAATTTAATTTAAGTTATTGATGAATGTAAAGTTAAGATTTTATAAAGAAATCTTTTTGCGAGCTATTTTTTTTGAAGACTGCGAGGTTATTTTTATATTAAATTAAAAACACATGAGGTCTCGTTTTATTGATAAAATGAAAAGATCAATAAATTTCCCTTTAACTTAAATAAACGCCAGGCGAAACAAAGCTTGAGATAAAACTTTGAGTTAAGGTAAACAAAGGCGTTTCACTTATTAGTGAAAAACAAGGTTTTTAAATGATTCTAAGGTCTATTTTATATTCTCTTGCAAAGCTGTGATGGTGATCCACTTTAAAAATAAGATCAGACATTTAAAAATCGTCTATAGTTTTGGCCACAAAACCGGAAAAACTTCTCGCCTTCTACAATATATCATCCCTTCAAAAATCTTATCTTTGCCATTCCAAATTTTTAAGAAAATGAACGCTTTTATTGAAGAACTGAAATGGCGCGGCCTGTTTGCCGACATGATGCCGGGAACGGAAGAACAACTGAATAAAGAAATCACCACGGCGTACATCGGCTTCGATCCTACGGCCGATTCGCTGCACATCGGGAGCTTAATTCAGATCAAAATACTGGCGCATTTTCAGCAACATGGCCATAAACCAATCGCTTTGGTGGGTGGCGCCACAGGAATGATTGGCGATCCTTCGGGAAAATCCAGCGAGCGCAATGCTTTGGATGAAGAAACGCTGAACCATTATGTTTCCTGTTTAAAAGGTCAACTTTCCCAATTTTTGAAATTCGACGGGTCAGAAGCCAACAGCGCCGAACTCGTGAACAATTACGACTGGATGAAGGATTTTTCCTTTCTTGAATTTATTCGGGAAATCGGGAAAAACATCACCGTGAATTACATGATGGCGAAAGAATCGGTGAAGAAAAGAATCACCGGCGAAGGCGGCGCGGAAGGAATGAGTTTTACGGAATTTTCTTACCAACTGCTGCAGGGGTACGATTTTCTGCATTTGTACAAAGCGAAAAACGTAAAACTTCAAATGGGCGGTTCCGATCAGTGGGGAAACATCACCACGGGCACGGAATTGATCCGCCGGAAAGTTCAGGGCGAAGCGTTTGCTCTAACCGTTCCCTTAATTACGAAAGCCGACGGGTCGAAATTTGGAAAATCGGAAGCGGGTGAAAATTACTGGCTCGATGCGAAACGAACTTCTCCGTATAAATTTTACCAATTTTGGGTAAACTCCACGGATGCTGATGCGGAACGTTTCATTAAGTTCTATACTTTTTTAAGCAAAGAAGAAATTGAAAATTTAATTGAAGACCACCAAACCGCGCCACACGAAAGAAAGTTGCAGAAAAAACTGGCGGAAGAAGTGACGATTTGGGTGCACAGCCGCGAGGAATATGAAAAAGCCGTGAAGGCCTCAGAAATTTTGTTCGGAAGGTCGACGGCGGAAGATCTGGTGAATCTGGATGAAGCCACATTTTTGGAAGTTTTCGAAGGCGTACCTCAAAAAGAAATTGCCAAAGAGGATGTGCTGGAAGGCAATATTATCGAGCTGATCTCGGAGAAATCGGGTTTCCTGAAATCGAAAGGTGAAGCGAAAAGGGAACTTTCGAGCAACGCAATTTCCATGAACAAAGAAAAAATAAGCGAAACTTACGAAGTGGCAGAAAAAGACCTCATCGACGGAAAATTTTTACTCGTACAGAAAGGCAAGAAAAATTATTTCATCATCAAAGCGGTTTAACCTTACATTTTTAAAACTCAAAAAGCGTTTTCTGCGTATTTTTTAATATGTAAAACAGCGTTAAATTTTCACAAAGGCTGGTTTTAAAAGCGTATTAGCCATATCTTTACCTTAAATTATTATATTAATGACAATTATCATTTTCATCATCGTCCTGTGGTATTCGGGACTGTTTTTTCAGACTTTCTTTTTGCACCGGTACGCGGCGCATCAATCCTTTAAAATGTCGAAATTCGGGGAAAAGCTTTGTTTCGTTTTAACCTGGGTAACACAAGGGTCCAACTATCTTTCCGCCTACGGTTACGGCGTAATGCACAGAATGCACCATGCTTTTGCAGATACTGAAAAGGATCCGCATTCGCCGAAATACGACGACAATTTGTTCTCGATGATGTGGCGCACGAAAAGAATCTATGCAGATATTAACAGTCAGAAAGCAATTATCGAAGAGAAGTTTACGAAAAACGTTCCGCAGTGGGCAGGTTTCGACAAGTTCGCGAGTTCCTGGGGATCGCGCTTGGGTTGGGCTATTGCATACACGGCGTTCTTCTACTTTTTCGCGACGGCCTGGTGGCAATGGCTTTTATTGCCGGTTGCTTACATGATGGCGCCAATTCACGGCGTTATTATCAACTGGTTTGCGCATATTTATGGCTACACCAACTTTAAAGTTTCCGATACTTCTAAAAATCTTTTCCGGTTCGACTGGTTGATGATGGGCGAAGGTTATCACAACAATCACCACAAACATGGTGGCAGAGCGAATTTCGGCGGCGTAAGATGGCACGAGATCGATGTAACGTATTACATTATGATTTTGCTGGATAAAATGAAGCTCATCAAACTGAATCCCATTCCGGTGGTGAGGAGAGAACATTAAAATAGAAACCGAGTTAACGCCCGGTTTTTTTTTAAAAGTTTTTTTAATGAGAGCGTGTCTTACTGATGAAAAAAGAATCTATCAGAAGTAAATTTTTTTTCCTGTTCTTTGGTCTTGAAACAAAAGAATGAAAAATTCAAGGCTGGAAGCTTCGCCTGCGCTTCCAAAGCCGATTAGTTATCTATATTAATTTTTTTTCGCCACTGTCATTCTGACGAAGGAAGAATCTCGGTAATAATACATTTTCTTCCTGTTCTTTTGTCTTGAAACAAAAGAACCAAAAGTTCAAGGCCTGGAAGCTTCGGCTAAAAAATTATTCTTCAACCTAAAATTTCCAAACTTTCGCGGCCGGAAAGGATTTCACGAGTATCTGAATTAGTGCGAGCTTCGGACATGGAAATTTTTTAACGGTTGAAGAATAATTTTTTTTAACGACTGCGCTTCCGAAGCCGATTAGTTATCCATATTAATTTTTTTTCGCCACTGTCATTCCGACGAAGGAAGAATCTACCAGAAGTATAATTTTGTTCCTGTTCTTTTATCTTAAAACAAAAGAACCAAAAGTTCAAGGCTGGATGTTTCGGCTAAAAAATTATCCGTCAACCTAAAATTTCCAAACTTGCGCGGCCGGAAAGTATTTCATGAGTATTTAAAGTAATGCGCGCTTCGGATACGGAAATTTTTTAACGGCTGAAGAATAATTTTTCTTTACGCCTGCCCTTTCGAAGCCGATTATTTAACCATATTAATTTTTTTGCCACTGTCATTCTGGCAAAAAAAAATCTATCGGAAGTAAAACTTTCTTCCTGTTCTTTTGTCTTAAAACAAAAGAACCAAAAGTTCAAGGGCTGGAAGCTTCGGCTAAAAAATTATTCCTCAGCCTAAAATTTCAGAACTTGCGCGGCCGGAAAGAGTTTCATGAGTAGTTAAATTAGTGCGCGCTTCGGACATGGAAATTTTTTAACGGCTGAAGAATAATTTTTCTTGACGCCTGCGTTTCCGAAGCCGACTATTTAACATATTAATTTTTTCGCCACTGTCATTCTGACGAAGGAAGAATCCCGTCGTTTATTTTTGTTCTTAATTTGAAATTGAAGATTCGCCCAAATCTTTCGGGCAAAAAACTTCCTGTGATTCTAGCCCGGATGGGAGCATTTGTCTGAGCTCTCCCGGCTTGCCGGGAAGCGAGTGGGGACAGCCGGACATATTTCGGAGAAGAAACGCCCTTTGGTGCTCCTAAAAAAATAGAATATCTTTGTGCAATGGATTTAAAATACCTCGTTCGCGAGCCTCAAAATATTACACCTTCTACCCCGCTCCTCATATTACTGCACGGGTACGGAAGCAATGAACAGGATCTTTTCAGCTTTGCGCCGACGTTGCCGGCAGACTGGCTTATCGTGAGTTTTCGTGCGCCGCTGAACAGCGCCTACGAAGGCTATTCCTGGTACGACATCGATCTGATGAATGTGGAAAACCGCGTGGACGTGCCGCAAGCGAAAAAGTCGGTGGAAATGATTTTGGAAAACATTCTGAAAATCTCCAACCATTACGGTTTAACAGAAAATGAAACCCATTTGGCGGGATTTTCTCAGGGCGGAATTCTGGCGTACTCCCTGGCCCTGCACCACCCCGACCTCTTTTCGAAAGTGGCCTGCCTGAGCTGTTATGCGGAAGAAAAGTTGCTGGACGATATTGTACACGACAAAAAAAAGCTGGAACGTTTGCGTTTCTTTATTTCGCACGGTACCGACGATGCGGTGATTCCGCTGGAATGGGCGCGTAAAGGAGCGGAACTTTTGTATGATCTGAGCTATTTTTTCAGTTTCCGCGAATACATGAGTGGTCACGGCGTGAACCAGAAAAATTACATGGATCTCATGGAATTTTTTCAAAAAAAATAATTTCAGGAAGTTCTAAATTTTACATTGCGACGGAAATTACCGTGAAAGTATTTATTTGCGGGTACGTTTCATGGACAAAAGCGCCCATAAAATTCTGAAGATGAAAAAGCTTTTTCTTTTCGTGTTGATGATTTCTGTGCAGATTAGTGCCCAGATTACGCTGAAAATCACATCGCTCCCCGCCGACACGCCACCCAATCCAACGATTTACGTGGCGGGAAACTTCAACAACTGGAATCCGTCTGCTACGCCAATGAAGAATGACGGATCCGGCAATTATATTTTTACGGTTCCCGAAACGGGCGGCGTTTTGGAATATAAATTTACGCGCGGAAGCTGGAATACGGCAGAAGGAAATGCGGCGGGAAGTTCGCTGCCGAACCGCACCGCAACTTTCAGGGGCAGTCCGCAAACCTTAAACCTAACCATTCAGTCCTGGGAAGAGCAAACTGCAAAAAAGCAAAGTACCGCAGCGCCGAATGTTCATGTTTTGAGCGAGTCATTTCCTATTCCGCAACTGAACAAAACGCGGAAAATATGGATCTATTTGCCACCTGATTACGAAAAAAGCACAAAAAAATATCCTGTGATTTACATGCAAGACGGACAAAACTTATTCGATGAAGCCACGTCTTTTTCGGGCGAATGGCAGGTGGATGAAATGCTGAACAGACTTTTTTCGGAAGGTGATCACGGCACAATCGTTATTGGCATCGACAACGGTGGCGACGACCGGATTGATGAATATACGCCATGGAACAATGAAAAATATGGCGGCGGCGAAGGCGATCTGTACATGCAGTTTGTAGCGGAAACCCTGAAACCTTTTGTCGACGCGCATTACCGCACAAAAGCCGGGAAAAAGTTCAATGCTTTGATGGGAAGCTCTTTGGGCGCTTTGATTTCCAGTTACGGCGGCGTTAAGTACAGCCAGACTTTTTCGAAGATCGGTTCGTTCAGTCCCGCGTACTGGATCGTCGATAAACAATTCAATGATTACATCGCTACTTCTGCGGCAGATTTATCCCACACAAGAATTTATCTTGTGGCCGGATCCGGCGAAAGCAAAACCATCGTGAATGAAATTGAAAGAGTGAAAAACAATTTACAGAAGAAAGGTTTGCGCGGGAAAAACACGTTCGTCAAAATTGATGCTTACGGAAAGCACAATGAAAATTACTGGAAAGGCGAATTTGGTGCGGCTTACCACTGGCTTTTTCAGACCTCAAAACTGAAAGGCAGGAAAAGTTCGAAAAAATCTGCAATTCCTCAAAAATAAAGCTGCTTCTTCTAAGGTTCGATCACCGTGGAGTTTTTCACTTCCTTGATCATAAAGGAACTTTGCGTACTGCCAATATGTTGCAGATTCGTGAGTTTGCTTACCATAAATTCGCGGTATTCCTGAATATCGCGCACGCAGATTTTCAAAATATAATCGTAATCGCCGGATACGTGGAAGCATTCTAAAACTTCGGAAAACTGCGTGATCTCGTTTTCAAACTGAGAAATGTATTCTTTGCGGTGCCGCGCGAGTTTTACGTGACATAAAACGATAAAATTTTTCTGAATTTTTTCGTGGTTTAGCAACGCCACATATTTTTGAATGACCTGTTGCTTCTCCAGTTTTTTAATGCGCTCAAAAACGGCGGTGACGGACAAATTTAATTCCTGCGCCAGCTGTTTCGTGGTTTTCTTCGCATCGGTCTGCAGTAAAATCAATAATTTTTTGTCTTTCTCGTCGATCATGAATGAAATATTTTCGGATGAAACCGGTATTATTCCTCAAATATAAATTTAAAATCCAAAGTTATCCACCTTTATAAATTTTATTTCTAAATTTTTCGACATCCGTTGTTTTTTAATCTGGAAATCAGTTCATTTATCAAAACAAAAAAAACTATGGAAAAATTTGATGCGGCCAATAATATTCAGGATCTGCAGTATTTCGGGGAGTTTGGCGGAGTAAATCCTTCCATTTCCGACAGTTCCACCTACACTTTTCTCTCGGCGAAAACGATGTTCGACACGTTCGAAGGAAATACGGAGGGCTGTTACTTGTACTCGCGGCATTCCTCGCCGAGTAATCTTTATCTGGGCGAAGCTTTGGCGCAAATGGAAGGCACAGAAAGCGCCAACGTTACCGCGTCGGGAATGGGAGCCATCACTTCTGCGCTGCTTCAACTGTGCAAAAGTGGCGATCATCTTATTTCCAGCCGAACCATTTACGGAGGGACGTACGCCTTTATGAAAAATTTTCTGCCCGGATTTCAAATTAAAACTTCCTTCGTGGATATTACGGATCTGAACAGTGTGGAAAACGCCCTCACGGAGCAAACAAAAGTCCTCTTTTGCGAAACCGTGAGCAATCCTCTTTTGGAAATTGCCGATCTGCGGGAACTCGCGAAACTGGCGAAAAAACACAATATTAAACTGATCGTCGACAATACTTTTTCTCCGCTTTCCGTTTCGCCCCAAACTTTGGGCACCGATATTACGATCCACAGTTTAACGAAATTCATCAATGGCAGCAGCGATGCCGTGGCGGGTGTTGTTTGTGCGTCGTCGGAATTTATTAACGACCTGAAAGATGTGAATTCAGGTGCGTGTATGCTGCTGGGTCCGACTTTAGACAGTTTCCGGGCGGCAAGCATTTTGAAAAATTTAAGAACGCTTCACATCCGAATAAAAAAACACAGCGAAAATGCGCAGTATTTGGCGGAGAAATTTGAGGAAGATGGCTTGATCGTGAAATATCCGGGACTAAAAAGTCATAAACAGCACAATCTTTTTAAAAGCATGATGAATGTTGAATACGGTTTTGGCGGGTTGATGACGCTGGACGTGAAAACGGTGGAAAAAGCCAACGAGTTGATGGAATTAATGCAGCGGGAAAATCTCGGTTATCTTGCGGTGAGTCTGGGCTTTTATAAAACGTTATTTTCCGCGTCCGGAAGTTCTACTTCTTCGGAAATTCCGGAAGAAGAGCAAAAAGAAATGGGTCTTTCGCCGGGCTTAATCCGCATGTCCATCGGTTTGGATCACGACATCAAACGAACGTACGAAAAAATGAAGTGGTGCATGCAGCAGGTAAATATTTTGTAAAAATATCCTCCAATTTTATGAATTAATTAATTGACTAAAAGGGCTTCATTACGAAGTCTTTTTATTTTTTATGATTGAATTATTCTGGTATGCGAAAAACCTTTTTCTTGATTGCGCCCTGTGAATATTCAAAGTTTACGGAGAAGGGGCAACGCGGAAACAGTTGCTCAAAAACCATTAAGAATTCAGGTAATTGCCATTTTTGCAAATAACTGTGCCCTAATCTTCATCAACCATATTCTAAAAACTGATTTGACCTATGCGTTTAGCAAACGATTTTATTGGTTAAAAATTAACTATTAAGAAATTAAGAAAAATTAAGGGGTCGAGATTTCTATGCATACAACTGCCGTGCACATTTCCGCCGCAACCATATTCTAAAAACTAATTTGATCTGTGGCATTTACAACCATTTTTTTCATCGTAAAAATAAAACATTAAGGAATTAAGAAAAATTAAGAAGTTCAAATTTCTATGCAAAAAACTGATGTGCACTTTTTTTGCCGCAACCGTATTCTAAAAACTAATATGACGATTTATTGGTTAAAAATTAACCATTAAGAAACTAAGGAAAAATTAAAACAATGTTTCCGTCTATCTCTACGAATCGAATTGGTTCGGATGCTTTTTCTCAATGTCTTTCACGGTTCCCAACACTTTATCTTTTAAAGAATTTTGATAAATATCCAATTTTTTAGAAATACTTTCATCTGAAGTTCCCAAAATTTTGGCGGCCAAAATCCCGGCGTTCGTCGCACCATTCAAAGCTACGGTAGCAACCGGAATTCCGGACGGCATCTGCAAAATTGAAAGCACCGAATCCCATCCGTCGATGGAATTGGAAGATAATATCGGTACGCCAATCACAGGCAGAGTGGTACAGCTTGCGACCATTCCCGGCAGATGTGCGGCGCCGCCGGCGCCGGCGATGATCACTTTTAAACCGCGGTCTTTTGCAGATTTCGCGTATTCGAACATGCGTTCCGGCGTGCGGTGCGCGGAAACTACTGTCAGTTCGTAAGGAATTTCGAGTGATTTCAGAAAATCCGCTGCCTGTTCCATTATTGTCAGATCGCTTTGACTGCCCATGATAATTCCGACCATTGATTTGTAAGTTTAAGGTTTTTTTTGAAGGTTTAAAGTTAAGAAATTTGGAAACAGCCGTTGAAACATTTTTAAATCTGCGAAATCTTTAATTTGGGCGGGAGCAATATCATTTAAAGTCTGGAAGAAAATGGTTGCGCTCGCAGAGGCAGATGACGCAGATCTTTGTGAAACGTCCGATTTTACTTGCTCGCATTTATAAACAACGGTTCGGCGTTTCCAGATCCAACATCACATTACAAAAAAATCCGCGGCAATCCGCAAAATCTGCGGGTACCTAAAAACCTACTTTAATATCGAATTCCCCACCCAAAACCCCGTACTGAAACACGCCTGCAACAAATAACCGCCCGTTGGTGCTTCCCAGTCCATCATTTCGCCGGCACAATAAACATTCGGAAACTTCATCAGTTCCAGGTTCGACGTAAGTTCCGAAAATGAAACGCCGCCCGCCGTCGAAATAACTTCGTCGATTGGTCTAAAACTTAAAATTTCAACCGGAAACTTTTTAATCAGTTTCGACAAAATATTTATGTCGGTGTACGTTTCTTTATCCAACGTTTTCAAAAGATGAAGCGCCGTTGTGGAGAGTTTCAGTTTCCTCTTTAAAGTTGAACTTATTTTTTCCGGACCCTGCAAGGCTGATAAAATCTCGCTTTCCGAGAGATTAGGTTTAAGATCAAGATGAAGCCTCAGCGGAAAATCATGTTTGCGCGTAAAACGGTTTAAGTAATAAATCGGGCTGCCTTCAATGCCATATTTCGTAAAAACAATCTCCCCAACTTTATGGTGATTTCCAAAAGAAACCCGAATATTCTTCAAATACTGACCCTGTAACTGGTGTAGATTTGAAGCCGTGTTGTACCCGGAATTGGCAGATTGCAGCGGCGTAATATCAATGCCTTTTGCAGTCAAAGTTTCTACCCATTTTGCGTCGGAACCGGTTTTCTGCCAGGAACCGCCACCCATGGCCAAAATTAATTTTGAATACGGAACACCAATTTTTTCTTCGGATTTTTTAAAATAAACGAAGGATGCGTCAAAACCGACAAACGTGTTTTCATAATGAACGGCGACTCCAAGTTGTTCCAGCCGATCTAACCAGGCTTTCAGCACCTGAATCGGTTTGAAATTTTTTGTCGGGAAAATTTTACCCGAACTCCCAACGTACGTCGAAATCCCTAAATCACCCAGCCACTGGACGACTCTTTCATTATCGAATTCGCGCACCATCTTTTGGATCTCCGCAGACTCATATTTTTCTAAAAAAGCTTCCGGTTCCTCGCTGTGCGTGAGATTGAATCCGCCATTCCCGGCGACCAGAAACTTTCGTGCGGCGGCTTTATTTTGCTCATAAACATGAACTTTAAAACCTCTTTCGGCTAAAATTTGCGCCGCCATTAATCCGGCCGGACCGGCGCCCACGATAATGATTTGTTCTTCGTTCATGATGCGTGCAAAAGTACGGCTTTGTTCTGGAAGAAATTGAGATGTGGAATTTAGGATTTCCAGGTTTTAAAAGGTTGCATCGTCAAGTTTGAATTATAGTAGCGCTCTTCACCTGTCACCTCACGGGCGATCCAGTCCGGAAGTACTACGGTTTCGTCTTCGCTTTCCAGTTCAATTTCCGCGATAATCAGGCCTTCGTTCTGCCCTAAAAACGAATCGATTTCCCACACTTTGCCTTCCAACAAAATGGTATAGCGAATCTTTGAAAGTTCAGCCACCGAAAAGTCATCCAAAAGTTCTTTGGCTTCCGCGAAAGGGATCTCATATTCAAATTCTTTCCTCGCCGCACCAACCGAAATTCCTTTGATGGTTAAAAATCCTTTCTCCGGTGTTTGCCGCACGCGAATGGTTTTAGTGGGATCGGTCAGCAAATATCCCTGTCGGAAAAGTTCGCCGGCCGGCTTCGGCACTTGCTGCCATTTGGATTGGTGGACTAAAAATTTTCTTTCTATTTCGAGCGGCATTTGGCGTTTTTTAATGAATATTATTTGGGTGCAAACAGGCCATTTCAGTCAAATCGACACGTCGCAGGGAGGCGCAAATATAGGGACAAATTGTTTGCTGGAATTCCAAAGAAAAAAAATTCGCGGTACTTCGACAGTTAGTTTCACCAAGGTTTAAATGTTTTTGGGCGCCTTCATCCAGCTTCCACTCCCGTTTTTTTCTGCCCGCGCATTGCCGACGCAAGAAAAAGAACTCCGTTCAAGCTGGGGCGCAACGAGGTTTTTATTCCACAGTTTCAGCTCTTATTAAAATATTTCACAAAAAAAAACTTTTGCAGTTCTTATTTTCATTTCTGCCAATTCCGTTTTACATCGTAACTTTGCCCAATGGAAATTTTAGACATTCTCATCATCGGTGCCGGACCCATCGGTTTAAACTGTGCCCTCGAAGCCGAAAAACACAACCTCACTTATTTGATCATAGAAAAAGGAACCATTGTCAATTCCCTCTACAATTATCCTTTGTACATGCGGTTTTTTTCCACAGCAGAGAAACTCGAAATTGCCGAAATTCCTTTCATCTCCACGGCGCCCAAACCCGGCCGGCAGGAAGCGCTGGAATATTATCAGGGCATCACACGCCAAAAAAACCTGAACATCAATCTGTACGAAACGGTTTTGAACGTCACCAAAACCAATGGTGTTTTCCACGTGCAAACCTCAAAGTCTGCGTACGCTGCAAAAAACGTAATAATCGCGACGGGATTTTACGACATCCCGAACATGATGAATATTCCGGGCGAGCAGCTGTCAAAAGTAAAACATTATTATACAGAACCTTATCCATACGCAAAACAGAAAATCGTCGTGGTCGGCTCCAGCAATTCTGCCGTTGATGCAGCGCTGGAAACTTACCGAAAAGGCGCCGACGTCACCATGATCATCCGTCACGGCGAAATCTCAAAAAGCGTAAAATATTGGGTAAAACCCGACATCGAAAACCGGATTTTGGAAGGAAGCATCAACGCACATTTCAATTCTGAACTGGTGGAAATTACCGAAAATTCGGTTATTTTTAAAGATGAAAACGGTAATACACAGGAAATAGAAAACGATTTTGTTCTGGCGATGACGGGTTATCTGCCCGATTTCGCTTTTCTGACGAAGATTGGAATCGATCTGCAGGGCGAATGTTTAAATCCTTTTTACGATCCCGAAACTATGGAGACCAACGTTCCCAATCTGTATTTGGCAGGCGTTGTTTGCGGGGGGAAAGACACGCATCTTTGGTTCATCGAAAACTCCAGAATTCATGCGGAAATCATTGTGAGGAACATCGTCAGTGCAGATACTTAGAAACCATTTTGAAATTTTATTGAATTAACCATAAGGTTGTTGAAGGAAAAGGAATTAAGATTTCCTTCGGAAATTTTTTACTGCAAACTTTGTGCACTGTAACTCCTAAAGAATCGTAAAAGCTCATGTGACTAATGTGTCAAGAAACCTTTTGTGACTTTGTGGTTATATTAACCATTAAGGTGGATGAAGGAATGAAGGGAATTAAGATTTCCTTCGGAAATTGTTTCTGCAAACTTTGTGCACTTTTAACCACAAAAGAATCGCAAAAGCTCATGTGACTAATGAGTCAAGAAACTTTGTCACTTTTGTGGTTAAAAACTAAAACTCGGCTCTTAATCCAAAGTGAAAGTTCCGTTTAGCCGCCGGATTATAAAACCGGTTCCCAAAAGCATTTATGTCGTAGCCCAAAACATACTCGCTGTTGTACAGATTCTGAATTTGAAACTGCAAATACAATTTAGTTTTTTCAACAAAAACCGGATACCGAAGCTGAAGACTTCCAATCAAACTCGAGTCAGACCAAACAGAGTTGCTGTCATTTAAAGGCATTTTCGATGTATAAAAGTGGGAATAATCTACCGATAAATTTTTAAAGAAAACAAAATTCACTAAGCTGTTCAAAGTGGTCGCCGGCACGCCCGTTAGGTCATTGCCCGAAAAATCATTTTCATCCTGGCGATAATCCTCGAATTTAAACCGATAAAAACTGCCGGAAAATCTGGCTTTAAACCCGTTGAAAAAAGCCGTATTTACCACGAAGAATTTCGATTCCAAAAGAACCTCCAAACCCTTTTGCACAGTACTTCCCTGATTGACAAAAAATTCCGCGCCGCTCTCGTTTTGCCGCCTCACGATGGCATCTTTCAACCGAAAATCGAAATAAGTCGCTTCCGCAAAAACGGCGCTGCCAAACTGTTTTCTGAGGCCGATCTCCTTGTTCCAGCCGTACTCTGGGACCAAATTCACATTAAATTGCTGCGTCGACGAACGGATTTCTTCATTCGTGGGTGCGGAATTTCCTTTGCCTATTTTCCCGCGAACTGAAAAATCTTTTGCAATCAAATACGTCAGGCCAAAATTCGGGAGGAATTGATCTTTAAACCTCACATTTCCACTTTGGCTGACCGGAAAAAGGTTTTCCCACTGGTAGGAATTGGAATTTAAGCTGACGGAAATATCGCTGAACAGTTTTTCCTGCCAGTTCAATTTTTGAGACAAAAAGAAAAAGCCGGAATTGTTTTTAAGGTGATCAAAATTCTGCGGATCGCCTTGAATTCCTTTATTGTTATCGAAATTCCTGATTGAAATATCATTTGTCCCGCCTTCAAAACCGGCGCGCCATTCGGCATCAAAATTATTCCAGGTTTGCTGGTAGTTGAGATGCGTTCTCAGCGCATAATTATTTTCAAAACGATTTTCAAAATTCGTGATAAATGGATTTTCGAAATCAACATACGACCCCTGAACCAAAAGAAAATGAGAAAAATGCTTCGTAATTTTAAGATCGTGAGACAAGCCGGCCAAAATCATTTTATTGCGGATTCCGGCGGACTGTTCAACGGCGCCGGGAAGTGTTTTTGTCGCGGGACGCCCCTGTTTCCGGTCTGCCTGCATTTGCTCCAAAGTCAGGCCGCCCGGCGTTTCGTAGGCTAAATCCGCAAGCAAAATCATCGCCTTTAAAGACGCACTTTTCGCGTAGTGAAATTCATCTTTCAGAAAAATTTCTTTACGTTGTACCGCCGACTGGTCGCGGTAAGAATCGGTTTGATAGTAATTCTGGAAAAGCTGAAAAAAATGTTTACCGAACTGCCTCGAAAAATCTACACTTTGGTTGAACGTGCCATAACTTCCGACCGCAATGTGGGCAGATAAATTTTCGGAGTTTCGTGTTTTTAAAAGCAGCGTTCCGCCCGTAACTGCGCCAAAATCGCCACTTTCCGGGCCTTTATAAATCTCAATGCGGTTGATGAGTTCCGGGGAAATTACGTTGAAATACGTATTTCCGGAAGCATCGGACAAAATAAAATCGTCCAGATAAACCTTAACATTTCGCACACCGAAAGGCGACCGCAACGAACTTCCGCGCACCGCGATGCGGTAACTTCCCGGGGAACGCTCTTCCATTCGGCTTCCCGCAATTTGATTAATGGATTCGAGCAACCGTTCCGCCGTATTCAATTTTAAAAGATTCGGAGAAATTACAGATGCGGATTTCGTAGAACTTATATAGGAAGTGGGTTTCTTGTACGCATCAATTTTAACTTCAGAAATTAAGGCAGCTGAATCCTCTTCCTGCGCGCAAAGAAAAATAGAAAACGACATGAAAATTAGGAAATAAATCTTTCTCATGGAGCTGCGACCACTTTCACTAATGATTTAATGCTAATTAATTGCTCTAAAAGATCCTCGCGGGAATTGGCCACCACATTAATGTGACCCATTTTTCGGCCGGGTTTTGTCTGAGTTTTGCCGTACAAATGAACGTAGGTATTGGATAATTGAAGAACGTCGGTTAAACCTTCGTATTTTACTTTTCCACTAAAATTTTCTTCGCCCACCAGATTCAACATGCCGGAAAAACCACAACTTTCGGTATTGGCCAAAGGTAAATTTTTCAACACCCGGTAAAACTGCTCGAATTGAGAATTGACATTACCTTCCTGCGACTGATGTCCGGAATTGTGCAGTCGCGGCGCCGTTTCGTTCACCCAAACTTTTCCGTCTTTATCTAAAAAAAGTTCGATGGCAAACAAACCTTCGGAATTGGCAGCATTCATAAATTTTTCCGCAATCGCATCGATTTGAATTTGAACTTCTTTCGAAATCTGAGCCGGACAAATATTAAAGTCGAGAAGATTTAATTTCGGATCTGCAACCATTTCGGTGACGGGAAAACTTTTGATCTCGCCGCTTTCGTTTTTCGCAATAATCAGAGAAAGTTCTTTGTCGATGTCCACTAAATTTTCGAGAACGGAAGGCTCGTCCCACAAATTATTAAAATCGTTTTCATCGCGAATAATCTGAACGCCTTTTCCGTCGTAACCGCCGGTATTCAATTTCTGAACGAACGGAAAATCCATTATAATTTCCTCTTCTTTGGAAAGAATGATCTGGAAAGGCGGACTGGGGATTTGGTGTTCTTCGTAAAACTGTTTCTGCAAAATTTTCTGCTGAATAATTTTAATGATATTTGAAGTCGGAATTACTTTTACGCCCTGCTTTTCCAGCGCTTCCAGACCTTCAACATTCACGTGCTCAATCTCGATGGATACGACGTCTTTGTCTTTACCAAAATCGATTACGGTTTGTTTATCGTTGAAGTTTCCCTGCGTGAAAAAAGAAATATTGGCGCAGGAACAGTCTGCGTTAGGATCGAGGATGTAAAATTCGTCATCATAATTTAAGGCATCCTGAATTAACATTCTGCCAAGTTGTCCGCCGCCTAAAATTCCAATTTTCATATTTTATTTTAATTTACTGATTTTTAAATATCCGATGTGCGTAAAATTTTCCTGATTTTCAACATCTGTTTTTTCGAGAACGAGGGAAAATTTTTCCTTCATTTCTAAGGGTAGAATGTCATCTACTTTAAAAATATCATCAATGTCGACCGCGTATTTATCGTCGATGTGGCTTACTGCCTCGGGAAAACCCTTTGTCTTGTAAAATTCGGTTTTTTTTACGCGTTTGATGATTTTAGACATCGATTGATCGACCATTAAATACTGTTGATGAAGTTCCTCAAATCTGCCCGCTTCATAGCCGCCCAAATTGATAAAGAAAAGGTGATTGTCTGAAATTTCCGGCGATTTTTCTACGATTCTGATTTCAAAACCATCCACAAACCGCACTTCCTGATAACAGTCGATATGGATTTTACCTTTCGCTTCCGGCCAAAAGCGCTTCATATCGGGAACAAGTTCCTTCAGCGACTCCGCGATGCCGAAGAAAACATCGTGCTGCTCCGTATTTCTGCCTTTCGGCGTGGCGCCGAGAACAACGTAGTATAATTTCATTTCTTTAAAAAACAAAAATACGTTTTTAAAAAATATTTACCGTGCGCAATTCGTTTTAAAACCGTCTTTTTTTAAGTCCTTATCGTTTCTTCACCTGCCGAAAAATTCTTAAATTTGTGACATGTCGGAAATATTAATTCTGTTCTTTGGCGCCGTGTCTGCGGGATTGTTAGGATCTTTAACGGGACTTGGCGGCGGTGTAGTTATCATTCCCTTATTAACTTTAGGTTTCGGTGTACCGATGCATTATGCGATCGGCGCCTCACTCATTTCGGTTATCGGCACATCGTCGGGGTCGGCAGCGGCCTTTGTGAAGGAGGGATTTACGAACGTCCGCATCGGAATGTTTCTGGAAATCGCAACCACTACCGGCGCAATCGTGGGCGCTTTAATTTCCGGCCTTCTCAATCCGAACACTATTGGAATTATCTTCGCGAGCATCTTAATCCTTACCGTTATTTTAAATCTGCGAAAAAAGCCGGACCATCAGGAACCGCTGATTGAAGGAACTTTGGAACACCGTCTGCAGCTTTTCGGGACTTTTCCGGATAAAGGCGTGATGAAGGCCTACTCTGCACGCAACACTGTTTCGGGATTTTTTATGATGGCGTTTGCGGGCATTATGTCTGGGCTTCTTGGCATTGGATCCGGCGCTTTGAAAGTTTTGGCCATGGATAATTTGATGAAACTTCCTTTTAAAGTTTCCACGACGACGAGTAATTTTATGATCGGCGTTACGGCCGTGGCGAGTTCGCTTATCTATTTTCAGCGCGGCGAGATTATTCCCGTCATCGTTGCACCCGTTTTAATTGGGGTGGTTTTGGGCAGTTTTATCGGGTCGAAAACATTGATGGTTTCGAAGACCAAAAAACTCAAAGTGGTTTTTGCCGTGGTGGTTTCTATTTTGTCGATCTACATGATGTACAACGGAATTCAACAAAATTTTAAGTAATGAAAAGACATTTTACAGATTTGGATCTCAACCGTTCCGTCGGAAATCTCCTTCGGTTAGGCGTTATTTTGTCGGTGATTACGTCTTTTGTTGGATTTGTTAAACTCTTTTTGGAAGGTTTCGAAATGCCGAAAGATTACGCGGCCCTCGAAATTCCGGAAGGTACGATCTGGCAGTCTTTCTGGACTTCTTTGCTTAAGTTTGAAGGTATGGCCATCATTCAGCTCGGAATTTTACTGCTGATCCTGACGCCGCTTGTACGACTTCTCTTCGCCCTTGTCGGGTACCTGAAAGAAAAAGATTACACCTACGTCATCGTTTCCGTGATCGTATTGGGGATTATGCTTGTAAGTTTCTTAATGGGTTTTGCGCATTAAATGACCCCTAAATCACCTAATTTTCGTTTAGTTTTCAACTGAAATTCAACGGCGCAGAAAAAGTTTAAAATTTATTTTGAGAAGGCGATGTTTTTTAAGACAGCATCGGCTTTCAGTTCGGTTTCCTGCCATTCTTTTTGGGGCGAACTTTCGGCCGTAATTCCGCCACCCACATAAATTAAAGCTGCATTCCCAAAAAATTCAGCGCAACGCAGATTCACGAAATACTGAATGTAATCGTCTGTTTCCACACGAATATATCCTGCGTATAAATTTCTCGGATGAATTTCAAACTTCTCGATTGCATCCCGGCAAAAATCTTTCGGAATACCACACACAGCGGGCGTCGGATGAAGGTCCGCAATAATCTTTTCCACCTCTTCTGCTTGGATCTTTGCTTTGAAATCGGTTCTTAAATGTTTAATGTTTCCGGAAAAATGATCGCAGGTTTGGGACTTTTCAATGCTGTCGGAATAATTTTTTAAAATATTCTCAATATAGCCGGTTACAGGTTTTTGCTCGTCGATCTCTTTGTCGGTCCAGACTTCTGCTACCGGTAACGTTCCGGCCAGGCTCATGGTTTCGAACTGCGAATTTTTTTTATTGAATTTTCCTAAAACTTCAGAAAAAGCACCGAGCCAACATTGCCCCTTTTTCAGAAAGAAATACACAAAAGCATTTGGATAGGCCTCACAAAGATTGAGAAAAGTTTGAGATAAATTAATGGAAGAATCCTCATACTTCACCAATTTTCGGCGCGAAATGACGAGTTTCGAAAGGTCGTTTTCTTTGATAAAACCGATGACATTTTTTAATTTCTGTTCATATTCGACTTGATTTTCCTCTTTAAATTCGAGCACTTCTGTTGAAAGACCAAGGGTAGAAATTTCTGAAGCTAAAAATTTTTCTTTCGAAATACTGACGATTTTTCCCGAAAAATCAAGGTTTTCCGACTGGTCGAAAGTAACAAACGAAACCGGAATTTCGGCGGAATTTTCTGTTGTCGTACAGATCTGATCGGAAAAAGGAAACCGGAAATAGAGCATTCTTCAATTTTTAAAATTCAAAAAAAGTTTTGAATAAATTTAAATCAGCGCGGGATAATATTGTTCGTCATCGTCGTATGATTAATGAGTTCGCCTTTTTCGTCGCGAATCTCAATCTCCGAAACGTGCATGGTTCTGCCTTTTCTGATAAATTTTGCGGTTCCGGTAACGATACCGCTTTTTTTGCTTCGCAGATGATTCGAATTGATGTTGGTACCCACGGGCGCAAATTTCTGTAGATCGACGTGCAAAACCGACAGGCTGGAGCCCAGGGTTTCGGCCAAAACGCAGCTGGCGCCGCCGTGCAAAATCCCGTAAGGTTGATGAACTTTCGGCGTTACGGGCATGGTTGCCGTCAACGACTCGTCGGTAACATCGGTAAAAATAATATCTAAAGTTTTGCCCAGCGTTTCGCCACCCCAGGAGTTTAATCGGTCTAAAATCTCTTCTCTGCTTTCCATTATTGGTTGGGATTTAATATATTTTTGGATTCCATTTTTCGGGATATTTCGGTGTTATTTTTTTGTAATACTCCTCCATTTCCGCCATAATATCCTCGTAGGTGCGCGTTTCCAAATCTTCCACCGAAATTTTATACGCAAGATGAATCTCTTTCTTTTTAAAGTCTCCGGCGGCCACGACAATCGGAACTTTCGCCGCCAAAGCCATGTGGTAAAAGCCTTTTCGCCATTTCGGCACGCGGCTTCTAGTGCCTTCGGGCGTGATGACTAAACTGAAACTGTCTTTCTTAAATTCATCAACCACAAATTTCACGAGGTCATTTTTCTTGGAACGGTCGATGCCGATTCCGCCCAGTGCCTTTACAACAAAGCCGTACCAGGCTCTTGTATGTTCATCTTTGATGATCACTTTCAAAGGTTTGTCCAGTGCCCAGTAAGCGAGATTTCCCAAAAGATATTCCTCATTGGCGGTGTGTGGTGCGACAACGAGAATACAGCGGTCGAGATTATCGACGTCGCCTTCCAAAATGATTTTCCAACCGATCAGTTTTAAAATTAATTTTCCGAAGAATTTTTTCATATTAAATATTTTGGGGAATAAGGAAGGTTCGTGGGTGCTTCAAATAAAAAAGTATAACCAAAAAATCGGTTATACTTTTACAAATATATTGAAATTATTCTGTCTAAATTAGGCTGCTGATGAAATCCATGATTTTCATTGCGATTTCGAATACGAACTGTACCATGATTTTATGTTTTAATTGTTAAAGTGGAGGACTTTTCATTTTAACAGTACGAAATTAACCTATTTTTTTAAGTAGAACGCAATTTGACTGTTAAATTTTCTTTAAAATTTCATCTTTAGGGAACAAGCGAAAAGATCCTCGCTCCAAGCCGCTCCCGAAAGAGCGAAACGTTGTGTGGAGTTACTGATCTTTTGCTCGTCCACTCTCATTTAGTTGGTTTTGATGGAAATTTCCTTTTTACCGTTTTTAATGGAGATGTTCACGTCTTTCAGATCTTTAAAATCAACATCCATGGAATCGACCATTCTTTGGCCCACTTCTTTGGAAACCTTTTTACCGTTAACGATCATGGAATCTTTATTTCCGGAAGTCGCCACAATGGAGTTTTTCCCAAAGTTCATGCTCACGCGGTCGCTGTCATCGTCGTCATTATCGCTGTTTCCGTCGCCGTTCAGATCGCCTTCCAAATGCAGAACGTTATCTCTAACTTTAAAAATCTGGGTTTTTTGCGGCACTACCAGTTCATAATTCACGCGGTAATCCCGGAATCGCTGCTCGTATGGATACTTCATAAAATTTGGAAGCAGGATTCTATTTCCCTGAATTTCTACCGGAACTTCCAGCTGAACGGGAATATTATATCCTTTTCCTTCTTTTTTAATGATTAAATAAGGCGTGGTAATGTCGGATTTTCTGGTTACGTCTACAGACGGATAATCTTCTTCGTAAACCATTTTCTTATCGGAAAAAACATCGTCGTCATAAGCCGTGAAATTTTGCGGAATAACCACCTGTTTCATATCGACGTACAGACTGTCGGAAGTTGTGTTGATGTCCACATTTTGCGTATCTTCTTTATCACCTTTCAGAAAGGCTTCTTTTCCTGCCATGCGTACCCCAAAATATGCCCCAAGCGCCATCAGTGTAACAAATAAAGCACCGATCACCCACCCAATATTTCTAAGTTTGGTTTTCGGGGAGAAAATTTTGATGCTTAACAAAGTGAAAAGGATGGCCGGAATTAACGATCCGATAATGATGAGGGCCGATAAAACGTTGTATAATCCATCGTCATCAAAATAAAATTTCATTTCGTTCGCGCCGGGAAAATTGGAGTCGATCCCAAACATTCCAAAGAGCACAAACACGCCGATGATGCTGCCTACTGCCATCAGGGCAAAAATTCCACCAATCAGATATTTGATGACATTCCAAAGTCCGCTGCCGGCAGTGTTGATGTAAGGTTTGTTTTCGGTGTAGATTTCGCCGACTCTTTGTGTAGATTCGTTTGCGAACTGAACCAGTTTATTGGATTCGTTTTTCAGGTTATCGAAATTCATGGGTTTCCCTTTCATTTTCAAAAAGTCCGTAGCTGTTTCTGCCTGGGGCAAAACCGCCCAAAGAATAATGTAAATCAATACGATTAGTGTTGTAGAAATCGCGGCAGTAAATATGCCTAAAATCGCGATGCCTAACCAAATGGCGCGCATGGCACTGATGTCCATTCCTACATAATGCGCTAAACCTGCGCAAACTCCGGCGATCTTCTGTTTTTCCGGATCGCGGAAAAGCTGTTTGGTGCCGTTATAGTTCGCGGAACTGCGTTGGTCTTTTTTGGTGGTTTTTTCGGAAAAATAAGCTTCTTCCTGTTCCTCGATCTGTTCGGGCCGTCCTATCTGAGAAATAACTCTTTCCACATCAATGTCGTTGATGACTTCCCGTTTTCCTAAAGAATCTTTAAAGATTTCCACCATTCGGATTTCGATATCGTGCATTACTTCGTCGGCCTCATTGGCATCCAAAGAGCTGCGCAGTGCCGCAAGATAATCGCTGAGTTTTATATATGCGTGCTCCTCAATGGTGAATGAGAAACCGGCGAGTCCTATTGAGAGTGTCTTGTTCATGGTATTAAGGATTTGGTTGAAACGTGCTTTCGGGCGCGTTCGAAGGGTTAATGTTTTTAGTTATTTGGTTGACCGAATCGGTAAGCTCGTTCCAGGTGGTGCGAAGTTCGGCGAGAAACAACTTGCCTTTTTCGGTGATCTGGTAATATTTTCGCGGCGGTCCGCCCGTGGATTCTTCCCAACGGTAAGAAAGGAATTCGCCATTTTTCAGTCTGGTGAGGAGCGGATAAAGTGTTCCTTCCACCACATCCAGTTTTCCTTTTTTCAGTTCGTCAATCAGATCCGAAACATACATTTCTCTCTGCTCAATTAAACTCAAAATACAGAATTCCAGAATGCCTTTTCGCATTTGCGCTTTGGTGTTTTCTGTGTTCATTTTTATGAGGTTATTAATTAGTTAATTGTTTTGAAGATTAATTTCGAATTTTTCTGAGCAATTTTAGAAGACTAGTATTTCTAAAATGGCATTGAAATCATTCCTTCCTAAATCTTACAATACAAAGATATATAATTTATTTAGTATTATGCAATACAAAGTAGTAGATTTTTATAAAATAGTTCAAACTTTTTTATTCGTTAAAAGTTTAAAAAATATCAAAAACCGTCTCTACCGCCCAATATCATTACGTTTTAGCCATTTAGAATATTTTTTCCAGCGAACGGATTTTTTATAAAAAAAATTCATCTCAATGTTGAAATGAATTTTAATCTATCGAAAATTTGGTCTAAAAAATTACTTTGCTAGTGATCCTGAACTAAAAATTATTGAAGATCGGCGCCTTTTTAGCAAAGATAATCTTGTATTTCTTTGAAAGCGCTTGTAGAAAAGGATCAGTTCAGTCGTTGCTTTTGCTTCAAAAAAGATCTACGGATCGCGCCGAAAGGCCGGTTAAAGATTTCCGCCGAGCGCCGCAAACCGCGACAGTTTTCGGTTTTCTTCACGCAGAACCTCCATTTTTTCCAAAAGATCATGAATAATTTCCATGCCGGGTAAATTAACCTCTAAATCGTAATGCCAGTTTGCGAACCGTTCGAAAGCCGGCAGCTCGTCGTAGAGCAGATATTTCACCTCATCGATTTTCTCCGTTTTCAGCAATCCCGATTCTTCCAGAGAATCGAAAAAAGTGATTTCTATATCGTAAATTTTCACAAGTTCTTCGCGGGATATTCTTTCACTCATCGTCTTAAATCTTTTAATTGTTGAAACAGTTCTTTTTCTTTCGCCGTTAAATTGGTCGGGATTTTAATTTTATAAGTCACAAACAGATCGCCAAATTCGCCTTCTTTTTTGTAAACGGGGAAACCTTTTCCTTTCAGGCGGACTTTGGTGCCGTTCGCGGTTTCCGGCTTTACCTTTAAATTTACACTTCCGTCCAACGTTTTAATGGGAACTTCGCCGCCTAAAATTGCCGTATAAAAATCGATTTCCACGTCCGACGTAAGATCGTCGCCGCTTCTTTTAAAATGAGCATCATCTTTAATATTAAAAGTGATGAAAAGATCGCCGTTCGGTCCACCATTAGCACCGGGATTGCCATGTCCTTTCAGTTTAATTTTTTGTCCGTCGGCAACGCCCGCCGGAATTGTAATCCGTACCTTTTTACCGTTGATATCAAAAGTTTGTTGATGGGTTTTTGCGGCATCTCTCAAATGCAGGTTCAGTTCCGCGGAAACATCCTGACCCTTAAATTTCCCGGAAGCGCTGCCCCTGGAACTTTGGCCGAAACCGCCGCCGCCGCCAAACATGCTTTGGAAAAAATCGGAAAAATCCGCGCCTTCGCCAAAATCTGCACCGCCGAAATCGCTGTAGCTTCCACCTTGCTGACTTTGGTACTGGCGTTGCTGCTGTTGCGCCCTCTCGTATTCTTCGCCATGCTTCCAGTTTTCGCCATATTTGTCGTACTTCTCCCGATTTTGAGGATGACTCAAAACTTCATTGGCCTCATTAATTTCTTTGAATTTTTTCTCGGCCTGTTTATCGCCGGGATTAACGTCTGGATGATATTTGCGGGCGAGTTTGCGATACGCTTTTTTTATTTGATCGGCACTTGATTTCTTATCAATTCCCAAAATTTTATAATAATCGATATAAGCCATATAAAAAATGATTTATTCAAATTTACCAAAACCTAAGAGGAAACTGTTTTAAAGTTTTGTTAAATATTAAAAAGGCCTGTTTAATCCAGCCGCTGTACTAAGATATTTGAAGGGTTTTAAATTATAATTGACACGATTTTTGCATTCCAGTCGAAATGAGAAAATCAATCCTTGTTTTAACCATGTTGTGTTTAATCTGCTGTAAAAAAGAAAATACTGAACAGCAGTCTCTGGTGTTGGACTCCAGTAAAAACAGCATCGATTCTGCAAATATTGTTTTAGATACGGTGCGGATCGAAAGCCAAAGCCAAAAGTTCAGAAATTTAAATAATGAAATTCTGGATGTTTTAAAAGATAAAAATTACAAAGAATTTGCCACTTACATTCATCCGGAGAAGGGCGTCAATTTTTCGATGTATGCCCATCTGAACCCTCAAAAAGACAAACATTTTACGCGCGAAGAATTCAACCTTCACCTGGAAAAAAACACGCAGTTTACGTGGGGCCAAAAAGACGGCTCGGGCGATCCGCTCGTCTTGCCCATCAAAAATTATTTCCGGGAATGGCTTTTCAAACGGGATTTTACTGCAGCTGAATTCTCCTTCAATCAGTTTAAAGGAAAAGGAAACACGCTGAACAACATTCAAAAAATTTATCCTGATGCAGAAGTCACCGAAAATTATATTCCCGGGACCGAAATTTACAGCGGCATGGACTGGAATTCTTTGATTTTCGTTTTCGAGGAATATAATGGTCTTTATTATCTGGTCGCCGTCGCCAATAATTCCTGGACGGTGTAAACTGCCGCAATTCTCTCAATTATTTTTAAAAATTCCGTATATCTTTGAGGAAATATTTATTGATGAAAACCATTCTGAAAAATTATTCCGCCATTATTTTGCTTCTGGGCGGCATCACCATCGGAAGTTTAATAGGAATTTTTGTTCCGGACGCTGTGATTTACCTGAAACCGCTCGGTGATATTTTTCTTAATTTACTTTTCGTCAGCGTAGTTCCGCTCATTTATTTTGCGGTGGCAAATTCCATCGCGAGTGTAGAACAAGGTGGAAAATTTGGAAAGATCATTTTCTCGATGATCATTACCTTTCTTTTTTTATCATTGTTGCGGCTCTTTTCACCGTCGCCGTTGTTTACTTTTTTCCGACGGAAGCTTTGCCGTCGACTTCGAAAGAAGTCATTGAAACTTCGGGCGATGAAACGTGGGGAAACCGCATCGTCAACTTTTTCACGGTCGGGGAATTCACCGATCTTTTTTCGCGGAAGAACATGCTTGCGTTACTCATTTTTGCTTTTTTAACCGGCGCAGCTGTTCGGAAAAGCGGTGAGGCAGGAAAAACTTTCCACCTTTTTTTGGCTTCGGGTTACGAAGTGATGAAAGAACTCTTACTTCTTGTAATGAAAGGTGCGCCGATTGGTTTGGGCGCCTATTTCGCGTATCAGGTCGCGACGATTGGGCCGCAGCTTTTCGGATTCTACGCCAAACCACTTGGATTATATTATGTTTCCGGAGTCGTTTATTTCCTCCTTTTCTTTTCGCTGTACGCTTTTTTGGCGAAAGGGAAAAGCGGCGTTCAACAGTTCTGGACTGCCAATATTTATCCAACTTTAACGGCGATTTCTACATGCAGCAGCTTCGCGACGATGCCGGCTAATTTGCAGGCCGCAGCAAAAATCGGAATTCCAAGTTCCATTGCAAATATTGTAATACCCATTGGCAGCACGCTGCATAAAAACGGTTCCTCGATGTCGTCCATCATTAAAATTTACGTCGCCTTTTTAATAATTGGCGAAGATTTTTTCGATCCGATGAATCTCGTTTTGGCCTTAGGAATCACAATTTTTGTGAGTATCGTTGCAGGTGGAATCCCAAATGGCGGCTATATCGGCGAAATGCTGATGATCTCTGTATATCAGTTGCCCGTGGAAGCGATTCCGGCGGTGATGATTTTAGGAACCTTGGTCGATCCTTTAGCCACTGTTCTAAACGCCACGGGTGATACCGTCGCGGCCATGTTGGTGACGAAAATTTCTGGGGCTAAATTTGAGACGCCACATGAATTCGCGCCTTGATCTCAATAAAAAAGGACTTCCGAAAATGGAAGTCCTTTTAGTATCAATTATTTTTAACGTTTATTTATACGCTTCAATGGTTTTGTTGATCAGATCGATTTGCTGATTGATGGTCGGACTCGAAGGATTAGCTTTTAAAACAAGCATCTTTTTTGCGAGGCCATCTTTCAGGATTTGCACGATCATCATTTTAGCCTGCGGATTTTGACCAATCTGGCCTTTCACCTGCGTTAAAACTTTCGTTACATTTTCCGTGGATTTCAAATTATCAGAACTCATGATCCAGTTGTAACCTTCTTCGGCAACGGCTCCCAGTTCAGGTTTCTGAAATTTGATGAACGGGTAAAATGCCGCCGTGGACGCAATTGCGGGCATTTGCTTTTCGATTTTGTTTTTAATGATCGTCGGCATCAATTCGGCAATTACATCGTCGCTGGCACCTTCCAAATCAATTTTATCAGCTAAAGCCGCGACGCGCGCGGGATCGATCGCCGCAATTGCAGAAAGGGAATTGGCCTTCACGGAGTTGGAAAGAGCATTCATTCCTTTTTCGAAAAGCTGCAGATATTTTTTGTCTTTTGTTTTTCCTAAGGCCGCAATCGCCGCGCCCTGAACCAAAGTTTTCGGATCGCCGGAGGCCATTTTTTCAACTTCGGAAAGAGCGGCCTTTGACTGATCTGCTTTAGATAAATCCAATCCATTCAAAGCTTTCATGCGGATTCTGAAATTTGAATCTTTTAACGCTGCGGCCAAAGTTTTTAAAGCTGCAGGATTTTTAGCTGCGTTCTCCGCCGCATTTTCTACGGCATTATATCGGCCTAAAAAATCTTTGGACCCAGAATATTGAACGAAATACTGTTCCGGCGTTTTCGTATCGGTAAATTCGGCAAGCAAAACTCCATCTGCGTTGATGTTGACCAGTTCCGGATTTTTACCCACGGAGAATGTGAAATCGTTTTTCTCTTTCGCGCTTACCCAAACATTTTTGCGGGAAGGTTTTCCGTTTTCGAAAACATCGATCGCTAAAGGAAACTCGAAATTTTTTCCAATTTGAGTTTGTGCCACCGAAACCGTGATCTCCTTTTTAACAGGCTCGAACGTCGTTGTGTAAGAAATTTTCGGGTGACCGCTGTCGAAATACCATTGGCTGAAGAACCAGTTGAGATCCTTCCCCGAAACTTTTTCCAGAGAAAGCCGGAGTTGATGCGCTTCGGCGCTGCCGTATTCGTTAGTTTTCAAATAATAATTAAGGCCGGCGAAAAACGCATCGTCGCCTAAATAATTCCTCAACATATGAAGAATTGCGCCGCCTTTATTATAAGAAACACCATCGAACATATCTTCGCGCGAGTGGTAATTGAAACGGACCAGATCTTTTGAAATGTTGGACGGATCCAACATATAACCTTTACTTTCTTTCATCAACCCGTAATCGGCAAGGTCTTTTCCGTATTTATGCTCATTCCATAAGTACTGAGAATAATTGGCAAAAGATTCATTAACCGTCAGATTGCTCCAACTTTCTGCAGTGACGAGATCACCAAACCAGTGGTGAAACAACTCGTGCGCGATGGTCTCTTCCCACTTATTTTCGTCGATAAGATCGCCGGGTTTTTGTTGTGCAGATTCCTGATGCAGCGTCGCCGTGGTGTTTTCCATCGCGCCGGAAACATAATCTCTACCCGTAATTTGGGCGTATTTGGACCACGGATAATCATAATTCAATCTTTTGGAAAAGAATTCGATCATTTCCGGCGTGTTGCCGAAGATCTGTTTTGCGTACGGTTCGTACTCTTTTTCCACATAATAATCGACGTCGATGTTGCGCCATTTATCTTTCACCACCGCGTAATCGCCCACGCCCATGAAAAATAGATAGGGCGAGTGTTTTTTGTCCATCACCCAATGATCGGTGCGCAAACCATTCGCTTCTTTTGTAGAGGATTTCATTATTCCGTTGGATAAAGTCACGTACTTATCCGGAACGGTCATGTAAATTTCTTCCGTCGTTTTTTGGTTGGTTTTGTCGATGGTGGGAAACCAGGCAGAACTCGATTCTGTTTCGCCTTGGGTCCAGATCTGCGTAGGTTTATCTTTGTCCGTGCCCTGCGCGTTGATGAAATAAAGACCTTTTGCATCGGAAATTGCGGCACTGCCTTTTTGCGTCACCTCGTTCGGACGCGCCGTATATTTAATGTAAACCGTATAATCCTGATTTCTGTTGTAGGTTTTATCGAGATTTATTTTGAGCATATCATCCTTATATTCATATTTTAAAGGACTTTTGCTGCCATTTTTATCCAGCGCGACTTCATGAATTAACATCGATTTCGCATTCAAAACCAAAGAATCCGTGGGGTAAAAGTACGGCGAGGCCGTGAGCCATTCTTCGCCGCCCATCTGTTCTTTTTGGTAATCGAAATTGACTTTCAGTTTGGTGTGTTTCAGTTCCGTCATTTTCGTGTGCGAAGCTCGGTAAACTTCGGTGCGGCCGGAGGTTTCGGTTTGGGCAAAAACATTTCCGGAAAATAAAATTCCGAGCAAACCGAGAGAGAGAATTATTTTTTTCATGCTTAAAAGAAGAGATTTTTAGGTATGGATATTTATTTTTAAGATTTCTTATTGACGAAAGTTTCGAAAAGATCGTTGACAAAAGATTCGTAATCGCCGCTTTTCAGTTGCTCTTTGCTTTTCGTCACGGCTTTTTTAAGATCGCTTTCCTGATTGGCTTCATCGATGATCTCCACGGATTTAATGCCTTTAATCTGAATTAAAAGTTCTGCCAATTTGCCAAGATCTGCGTTATCGTCGATGTTTATTTTTAAGGATTTCATTGATCGATTGGTAGGTTAATTTGAGGAAAAGTTACAAAAAAAGTGAAGCATCACTGCCTCACCTCGGTATTCTGTTTCAAATCGCGACCGGCGCTTTTATTCCAGGCTCCGGATTGTAATTTTCCAACGTAAAATCCTCAAAATCAAAATCGAAAATATCTTTAATAGCAGGATTGAGTTTCATGGTGGGTAAAGCTTTCGGCGTTCTTCCCAATTGTTTATGAACCTGATCGAAATGATTGTTATAAATATGAACATCGCCGAAAGTATGCACATAATCGCCCACTTCTAAGTCGCAAACCTGCGCCACCATCATTAAAAGCAAGGCATAACTCGCAATATTAAAGGGAACGCCGAGAAAAACATCGGCACTTCTTTGATACAGTTGCAGCGACAATTTGCCGTCGACTACATAAAACTGAAAAAGCGCATGACACGGTGCTAGAGCCATATTCGGGATTTCTGCGGCATTCCAGGCAGAAACAATGAGTCTTCGCGAGTCCGGGTTTTTCTTGATCTGATCGATAACATCTGTAATTTGATCGATTATTTTTCCGTTCGCACCCTCCCAGCTTCTCCACTGCGCGCCGTAAACGGGACCAAGATCACCATTTTCGTCGGCCCATTCGTTCCAAATAGAAACGCCGTTGTCGTTCAGGTATTTAATATTGGTGTCGCCTTTTAAAAACCACAGCAATTCATAAATAATGGATTTTAAATGTACCTTTTTTGTCGTCACGAGAGGAAAACCTGCCGACAGATTGTACCGCAGCTGATGCCCGAAAACGCTGCGCGTGCCGGTGCCGGTGCGGTCGGTTTTATCGGTTCCGTTATCCAATATATGTTGAAGAAGATCGAGGTAATTTTGCATTTTTGAAATAAATAATAAGTGGTGAGCAATTTAAAAAATCATTTAATAATTTGCAAAAATAGAGATTTTTACCACACCTCCTGAATCGTTTGTCTGGAATTGTTCAGGAAAATTTCTGCGCCCTTCTTTTTTCCGGACAATACTTTTCCTAAAGGACTTTCCATAGAAATCACGAAGATTTTCTTTTCATCCAAAGTAACCTCACCCAAAGAAACAGCGATAAAAAAGAAACCTTTCTCCGTTTCGACCAAACTTCCCAATCCAACTTTTTGGTGAAGGTTGGTGTTAATAAACTGCAACGAAGTTCTGGCTTTTATGTTTTCGTTGAGCTGAATCTGGAGGTTGTTGATTTCCTGCTGCACCATTTCGCGCGTGGTTTCGTACTTGTCGCCCATCGAACTTTTTGTTTCGTTGTTGGAAGCGCGCGTTTCCGAAATCAGGCGTTCCAAATTATCAATTTTTTCGGCTAATTTGTTTTGAATGATGGTGATGAGTTGAGATTTGTTCATTTTGTTTGGGAGAACCCTTTCAGCCTTCAGAAGGCTGAAAGGGTTGTTTAATTTTAAGAATTTTGATGACAGAAAATAAAATTTTCTTTCCCATCAAAGTATTCAAGTACTTTACGTCGCTGAATTTTGGTAGGAGTATTGGAAAGGATCGTTCGATAAGAACTCCACTTATAGTCTTCTGTATTTTCGACAATTTCATTTATTAGCGGAATATGATGAATATGCAAAATAGTTTGCTTCAACTGATTATCGTCCAGAATAAGTTTTCTTTCAAAAGGTTTCTCCAGCAAACTTCCGGATCGCCTGTACCGCTTATTAATTGCTAAAGTGTAGGCATTAAAAAAATGCGAAAACTGTCTGGAAGCATCAAAATCTTTCGGTTTATCGACTGTCGAATACGTAAAATCGGCATATACCAAATCCTCTTTTTCTTTAATTCTGACTACGAGATGAAATCGATTTCGCAGTAAACAATAACAGTAAATTTCCGAAACCGGCAGAATATATTTTGCAAGAAGTTTTAAGAAATACCGATAATTTTCCTCTTCAAAGAAAATATCTTCACTATTATTTCCCTTGTTGAAAATATGATAAAATCTGCCAAATTCTATTTTTTCAATCTGCATTTTGTTAGCTTTAACTGGTCTCGCAGAACCCTTTCAGCCTTTTGAAGGCTGAAAGGGTTAAGTTCTTATTTCTCAAAAACAGCGTAATCGCCGACTTTCATTTCAAAACTTTTATCGCCGGAAAAGTCCCGTTTAGTCTGATCGAATACATTTTTGAAAGAGCCGGAAACATTCTCATCATTAAGCGTAAAATTAACGGGATCTTTGGACATATTCAAAACCACCAGAACCTCATCTTTTCCATTTTTACGGACGTAAGCTAAAATTCTATCGTCTGCGGAAGTTCTTAAAAGATAGGTCGTAACGTTCGTATCGCCGCCGCGTAACGCGGAGTTGGAAGATTTTAAATTAAGCAATGTTTTGTAGAACGGCGCCATCTTATTGTTTCCATTCCAATTTATAACATCTTTTTCGAAGAATTCCAAACGTTTCATGTTCGGCAGTTCCTGTCCGGAATATAGAAGCGGGATGCCGTTCCACGTCGCGGAAAAGACAGCTAAAGGTTTCGCAACGACGCCATATTTTTCATATTCAGTGCCGTTCCACGTATTTTCATCGTGATTCGTCGTAAACCAGGCGCGCATGGAATTTTCGCCAAGGGCGGAATATTTCATCAGCAGATCTTTCAAATCCGACAGCGGCAGGTCTTTCTTGTAGTAATCTTCCGTTTTGTGCATCCACGTCCAGGAATAACTCGCGTCGAAAACTTTTCCATACTCCGGATTATCGAGTTCATCAAACTCGCCAATAAAAAACAGGGGTTTAATTTTTTCAACTTCCGGTCGTGCCTGTTCCCAGAAATCCACTTCTACCCAACTTGCCAGATCGCAGCGGAAACCGTCGATATTGGTTTCGCGGACCCAAAATTTCATCGCCTCGATCATGGCTGTTCTCATTGCCGGATTTTTATAGTCGAGTTCTATAATATCATCCATTCCAGACGCGATGTGGAACTTGCCGTCCTCATCGTGGAGGTAGTAATCGGGATGAGAAACCGTCCAGACGTGATCCCAACCGGTGTGATTTGCCACCCAGTCGATAATTACTTTAAAGCCCATTTTGTGCGCTTCATCCACCATGTGTTTAAAATCGTCCATCGTTCCAAATTCGGGATTGATGGAAACGTAATCGTGCGCGGCATACTGGCTTCCCATGCTTCCCTTTTTCACTTTTTGAGAGATAGGCGTGACGGGCATGAACCACAACGTTTTCACGCCCATTTCTTTCAGACGCGGCATTTCTTTTTCGAAGGCGCGGAACGTTCCTTCTTTTGTATATTGTCTTACGTTAACTTCGTAAATATTGGTGTTGTGTTTCCACTCTTGGGGCGAATCGGTCATTTTTGAGGATTTTTGGGTGGTACAGGAAAGAATTCCCAAACCAATAATGGCTAAAAGAAGGAGTTTTTTCATTCTTGATGATTTCTGACAAATGTATTATATTTAAATGTAAATCAGAAATCACGGATCTTTTGCGCACCGGTTTTAAGCAGAAAAAAACCTCTGAAATCAGAGGCTGTATTTTTTAAATATCGTCGGTAGTATCGTCATCGAAATCATCTTCGAAGTCGTCTTCATCCTCCTCATCGAAATTGTCGTCGTCTTCGTCGGCAAAACTTGTAGAGTTGAATTCGTCTTCAAAACTGCCAAAATCATCCAGCAAAGGAATTACAGCACTTTTACCGTTTTTCTTCGCAGTTTTACTCGGCGCTTTCAGGGGCATATTTCCGAAGCGGAACACGGTAATCGGATAATTAACTGCGGGTTTTTCATCATGTTCTTCTATCAATTCGCAGAAAAACTCCCACAAATCCATAAAACCATACTGAAAATGTATTTTATCGCCCACGTTTTCGAAGGCTTCGCTAAGATAAATATCGCTCATAATTTCCCCGTCGCCATCGTCGCTCATGTCTTCCAACGGAACCGATTTTAAGATTACGCCATCTTTATCTAAAATATTGAAGATCGACAAATCATCGCCCATAAGACTGAATGCACTTTTGATTCCCAAGTGCAGATTCCAAAGATTTTGTTTTTCTTTGATCTCGATATCTCTAAAAATATCATCTTTGGTGTCTAAAATTACACGGATCTTATAAATCATTTTTTTCCTTTAAAATTTAGGGGGTTACTTTTTTTAAGATTACTTTCAGTTACAAATATAGAACAATTGAATTTTGGCAAAAAAAAATTTAAACCCTTTTTTTTCAAAAAGTTTTGCTTACATTTTGCCGCTTTCTAAATGCTTTTTTCGAGCAGAAAACTGAACTGTGTACCTTCCAGATAAACGCTTTGAACGGAAATATTCTCGCCGTGTGCCTCCAAAATATGCTTCACAATGGCGAGGCCGAGACCGGAGCCGCCGTCTTTGCGGTTTCGGCTGCTTTCTACGCGGTAAAAGCGTTCGAAAATCCGCGGCAGATTTTCGGGTTTAATGCCCATTCCGTTGTCTTGGACTTCTACCAGAACTTTGTTGCGCAAAATATTTGTTTTGATGATAATCTGCGCTTTATCGCGGTTCGCATAATGAATTGCGTTCGAAATTAAATTGATTAAAACCTGAGAAATTTTGTGTTTGTCGGCATTCACAAGGATCTGCGTGGCGGAAGTTTCCAGCTGTATTTTTGAATCTTTTCTTTGCGCCTCCAAATCGAGCAGATCGATGATTTCGCGGATGAGCAGATTGATATCGAATGTCGTTACATTTAAGATAATTTCACCGGATTCGTACTGATTAATCATGTCCAGATCTTTCACGATGGTGAGCAGGCGTTCGACCGATTTGTCGATTCTTTCCAGATATTTATCGCGGATGGCGAGGTTCTCCACGCCGCCGTCAATCAGGGTTTCCACATAACCTTGAATGGAAAAAAGCGGCGTTTTCAGTTCATGCGAAACATTGCCGATGTACTCTTTCCGATACTTTTCCATCTCCTTCATCGTGTCGAGTTCGGTGGCGTTTTTCTGACTGAATTCCGTGAACCTTTCTCCAAGTTCTTTAAAATTCAGATCGTTATGATCTTCCGTCGCGAATTCTTCAGGTAAGATCGTAGAAATCCTCTGAATCTGTTTTTTGCCGTAAAAATTAAAAAGATAGTCCAGGATCACATAATTGATGCCGAAAATAATTACCACGCACCAGATAAAAGTGAGATAAAACGTACTTTGGTCGTGAACGAGCCTGTCTTTCGTATAATCGAAAACCAACGCTACGAAGGACATGGCGATGGTAAGAAAAACAGAAGCGAGCAAAGTAAGTTTGTGAATCCGCATGAAACAAATTTACACAACTAATTTGTAACCGATTCCTTTTAAGGTTTGAATGGTGTTGATGCCCAGTTTTTCGCGCAGTCGTCGGATGTGGACATCAATCGTTCTTTCGCCCACGATAACTTCGTTTCCCCAGACTTTTTCCAGAATTTCGTCGCGTTTGAAAACTTTATCGGTGTTCGAAGCTAGCAGATAAAGCAGATCAAATTCTTTTTTCGGCAACATAAAAAGCTGTCCGGCTTTGGAAACGCGAAAATTGTCTTTATCAATGATGAGATCGCCGATTTCGATGTTTTTTGTGGAATCCGAGATCTGGGAAGTCAGCTGCAAAAGTGCATTTACTTTCGAGGTCAGGACTTTCGGTTTGATGATTTTCACGATATAATCGTTTGCGCCTGCCTGAAAACCCGCGAGTTGGGAAAATTCTTCGCTGCGTGCGGAGAGAAAAACGATGAGGGTTTTTTGTAGTTCTTTAATCTTGCGCAAATCCTGACACGTTTCTATGCCATCTTTTTCGGGCATCATCACATCTAACAGAATTAAGTCTGGAATAATTTCCTTTGCCTTTTCTATGCCTTCCGTTCCATTGGCAGCGGTAGAAACTTCGTAACCTTCTTTCTCCAAATTATAGGAAAGGATTTCCAAAATATCTTGCTCATCATCAATTAAAAGAATTTTTTTCTGTTTCATTTTAAGTTTTTACCTCTCAAAATTAATCAAATTTAACATTGCAAATTCAGGCAACTAAAATGTTAATAATTAATTAACACCGGCGGTATTCTGTTCAGAATATCTTAAAACAAAGTTAAAACTGAGGCAACACCGAACTGCAGCGCAATTTCTTCCTTTGCATTGAAATAGAAACTAATAAAAGAAGAAATGAAAATCAGAAAACTGAGTATTGCCGCATTTTTCCTAGTCGCCTCAGGTGCCTTATACGGACAGGTGGTGGAAAGAGATACGGTGCAGAAGGAAAAAAATATCGAGGGCGTCATTATCCGCGGGGTTGGAAACAAAAAATCCGAAACCGCTATTTTGCTCGATCAAAAAAAGGCGATCATTCAGAAACAGGCGATCGGGGCGGAAGAAATTGCGAGAAAAGGAATTTCCAATGTGGAACAGGGACTTCTGAAAATTACTGGCATCACCACCGTGGAAGGCCGCGGTCTGTTTGTTCGGGGTCTGGAAGAGCGCTACAATACTTTATTGATTAATGGTTTGGGTTCGCCCTCCAACAATCCGTTTCAGAAAATTATTGCTTTAAAACAATTCCCAACCGACGTGGTAGGAAAACTGAATATCTATAAAACCTTTAACACCAATCTTTACGCGGATTTTGCGGGCGCCACGTTCGATATTGAAACCCTGACGATTGACCGTGCTTTTTCTAAGGTTGAATTTGGGTTTGGATATAATACACAATCGACCTTCAAAAATTTCAAAGTTAATCCCAACGCGTACACAATGAAAGGTTATGCGGGGCTAAACTCCAGAGACCGCCAACTTCCGGATGAAGTAAAAGATTTTGTGCCTACCAACTACAATTTTACGCCTGCGCAGTCTGTAAATTCCTTTAAAGACGGCTGGAATGTGGACAACATCAAAGCTTTGCCCGACACTCATATCGGCTTCACGACGGCGCAAAAATTAAAAGTCGGCGAAACATGGAATTTAGGTTTGCTTTTTTCTTTGAATCAGGAAAGCAAATACGAAACGACCAGCGGCAATAAAAACCAGTTCATCTCTTTGCAAACGGTAGGAAAAATGAACAACGACCTGCACCGAAAGCAGTATCTGTACGAACTGGAATCTTCGGCGATGCTGGGCCTTGCTTACAAAAACAAAGACCTCAACGTCGGATTGAACGCTATTTATTTGCAAAACGCTACGAATTCTATATCAGATTTTGTGGGCTATAAAGACCAAAAAGAACAGGACGCGGGGAAACGCTTTTTTCGCGTGGACCAGATGGACCTTTCCAGATTTTTGGATGTTCAGCTTTGGGCGAGCCAAAAAATTGGAGACCGCCACCTCTTTAAGGTCGGTGGAAGTTGGGTGAAAAATAATTTTCAGCAGCCCGACCGTAAAATTTCTGAAGGCTACCTGACCGGCAATCCAAACGAAGTTGAAATGACGTTCGGCGGAAACAACCTGATCCGCCAGTATCTTGATGTTGACGGCAACGACTACTTTTCGGGCCTCGCAGAATATTCGGTTTTTTTGGGGGAAAAAGGAAACCGCCAAACCTATCCGTGGCAAGTTGCGCTGGGTTACAACGGTTTTGCAGATCACCGCAGCAATTCCTACCGTTTTATTGCGTCGAGCATTGATAATGTTGACTTAAGGACGGTGACGGTGGATATTGATCATCCGCAGGAAACGTATGACAACTACATTATGAACGGTGCTTTCCATTTTAAGGAAGAAACCAACGAAAATGTCTACCGCTCGAATTTATATCAATTCGTAAATGCAGGTTATTTGAACCTCAACTTCAAACCGGACGATACCTGGGACTTCCTTATTGGCGGCCGCGTAGAGAACAACATGAACATCACGAGATATAAAGAGCAGAGCGACAGGGAATTTAACAGTCTCACTCGAAACCAGTATTTCATTTTGCCTTCATTTTCAGTTAAAAAAGTGCTGAACGATAAATCCAACATTCGCTTTGCCGCGAGTAAAACCATTACGAGACCTATTCTTATCGAGTACATGCCGATTACGTACATCAATCCCGATAACGAAAATATTCTGGGAAACAAAGATCTCAAAAACAGCGAAAATTACAATCTCGACTTCAAGTATGAATTTTTTCCTACGAATAAAGAATTGTTTGCGCTAAATCTTTTTGCCAAAAAAATCGACAACGCGATAGAAAGAAGTTACACCGCTTCCGGAAATTCAAATGGGGTGGCGATTACCTTTTTCAATGCGAAAAGTGCCGTTCTCGGCGGCGCCGAATTAGAAGGAATCGTGGATCTGTCCAGAATTTCGGAATCTTTAAATCAGTTCAGTCTCGGCGCCAACGCTACCTTTATGTATTCGAAAGTTGACAGAAGCGCCGAAGAACTGGAGCAGGAAAAACCGCTCAACTTTTCGGGTGAACTGAAGGACAGAAAACTTCAGGGTGCGGCACCGTGGACCATGAATGCGGATTTAAAATACGAATTCCGAAATGGCCAAAATCTGCCCCAAACCGCCTCATTAATCTACAACGTTTCGGGCTCGAAAATCTACACCGTGGGAACGTCCGGGCTGGATCATATCTACGAAAGACCTTTTCATCAACTCGATTTGGTGTATAATGCGCAGCTTACGAAAAACTGGAATTTAAAAATGGGAATACTAAACATTTTAAACAGCGCTTATAAGCTGGAGCAGGGCGACGACGGCTATATTCCTTTGGACGTACGGACCAATATTCACACGGATTACCAACGCGGTACATCGGTTACCTTCACCGCGGGCTATACATTTTAAAAAAATAAATCAAAAAAAATAAAAAAATAACATGAAAAAGAACATTTTATCATTGCTTTCTTTAGCAGTAATACTTTCGGTAACCTCCTGCACTGTAGAAATAAGAGAAGACGCCGATATGAACGGCGGCGGCTCCACAGGCGGCGAAACTACAGGCGCGGTTCTCGACGGAACAGGAACGCTGACGGGAACTTTAAGCAAGAACACTTTAGTAAAAAAAGGAAATTATTCCCTGGAAGGAATCGTGAAAGTTCCGGAGGGAATTACTTTAACCATCGAAGCCGGCGCCACTTTCACGGCGAAAACTTCGGTTGGAAGCAGTTTGGTTGTTTTGCAGGGCGGAAAAATAATGGCGGCAGGAACAGCCTCGGAACCCGTCGTTTTCACTTCAGACAATAAAAAACCCGGCGACTGGGGCGGCGTTACTTTGTATGGAAATGCTCCTATAAAAGCCATCAACGGCGCCTCCAAAGCCCTTTCAGAAGATGGTAACAACGTGTATTACGGCGGCGACAATCCCAATGACAACTCTGGAAGTCTGCAGTTTGTCCGCGTGGAATACGGTGGTAAAAAAATTGGCGACGGAACTTCCGAAACCAATTCCATGACGTTTTATGCTGTAGGCGCCGGTACCGTTTTGGAAAATCTCGTTTCTTATAAGGGAACCGACGATGGCTACGAATTTTTCGGCGGCACCGTAAGCGGCAAAAATCTGGTTTCTTACGGCAATTACGACGATGCTTTCGATTGGCAGGATTCCTGGAGCGGACAAAATAACAGCAATTGGTTTGCTTACCAAACCGCCGTCGGAAATTTTGGAATGGAGATCGAATCCTCCGGAAACGCTGATAATACGGCACCCAAAGTGAATGGTGTAACACTGATTCGCGCGGCCGGAACAAAGCCGGAAACTGCAGGCTCCATTGAAATTTCTGCAATCCAGTTCAAAAAACATGGTTCCGGAATTTTTTCTAATGTTTATATCGATGGCTATAAAAACACGGATGGCAAAGAAGCTTTCGCGGTTTTAATTCAGGATGCGGCTACGGAGACCGAGCAGGTTAACAAAGGAAAAGTGGTGGTTTCTCCCGTTAATCACGTGAATTCCGACAACCTTAATATCTGGGGGTACGCATATGCACCAAACGGTGGTAAAACCTTTACCAGCGACGCCGCTGTGAAGAAAGTAGCCTTAACACCTGGAAACTGGGCCACCGTAAACGGCGTGGATTTGCTCGCCGCTTTAAAATAAATTTTTCATTTTTTCTTCCTATCAAAGAAGACCACCGGATTCGGTGGTTTTTTTATTTAAAAGTTTAAGTTTTATCCAGCACGATTTACAAAAATAAGTCGGCCTTACTCTTCGTCGCCATACTGCACGAGAAAATAGGAAAAAGTAAAGTCTTCGATTTCTTCGTCGGCATCTTCCAGCATCACGAGTAAATCTTCGAATGTTTCGAGCTGTTCCACGCTCATATTCACAAATTCAATATGCAGCGGAAGCTCCAGAACTCCGGTGATGGCGTCGTAAAGCGCATCCAGATTATCGCCGAAAAATTCGGGCAGCGTCAATTTTTCTTTGAGCTGTGCATAGAAATCGTCGTAATCTCCGAGGTCTGTAAAGTCGATATAAATGGTTTTCATTTTATTGGTAAGAATTGTGTGTTGATTGATGAATTTATTGGAACTTTTTACTTGGTCTTTTTTATTGTTTCTCGAAAGACCGGTAATGATTTTTCGTTAAATATACGTCGCCGTTTTTGGTGTAGACAATGCGGTCGGCATTGCGGTTGCCGCAATTGTAGTTTACGTCCGCTTCATAATATTGGCTGTTGTTTGGCAGGTGTTTTTCGCGGTTGCTGAATTGATCGCCGCCGATGGCTTTGCCGGGTAAGACATCACAGAGATTTCCTTTGGAAGCGATCCAGCCGCTTTTTCGCGCTTCGGATTTCGTAATGTAACAATCTGGGAGTCGGTGATTGCTCTTCACGAACTCAATAACTTTACTTTCTGCAGTGAGTTCATCTATATTTGCGGGGTTATTCGAAAGATCAGCTTCTTTTATTTCGCTGAGGTTTTGGGTATCACTTTTCGACGTGATTTCCAAGTTGGAGGCATTGGGATTTTTCTTTTCAATGTTATAATTGCTAAAAAAGTACATGACCAGAAACGCCAGAAGCAGGCCAATGATAAAAAAGAGGACAAGTTTGATATTCGCTCTGTTCATTTATTTTTAATTAAAATTTTATACCCGTTTATTCATTTTATCTTTCTCCACCGTCACTTCGAGTAGCGAAGCGTATCGAGAAGCTCCATAAAAGGTCTCGATACAAAAGCATTCTTCGCTTCGCTTCGAAAGATTTCACTCGACCTGACGACTGTTTTTTCTAAATTAACCTTCACCGTCACTTCGAGTAGCGAAGCGTATCGAGAAGCTTCATAAAACGGTCTCGATACAAAAGCATTCTTCGCTTCGCTTCGAATGATTTCACTCGACCTGACGATTGTTTTTTCTAATTCAATCTTCACCGTCACTTCGGGTGGCGAAGCGTATCGAGAAGCCTTCATAAAAAGGTCTCGATACAAAATCATTCTCCGCTTCGCTTCGGATGATTTCACTCGACCTAACGATTGTTCTCTTAATCGAATTTCACCGTCACTTCGAGTAGCGGAGCGTATCGAGAAGCTTCATAAAACTGTCTCGATACAAAATCATTTTCCGCTGCGCTTCCAATGATTTCACTCGACCTGACGACTTTTTTCTTAATCGAATTTCACCGTTACTTCGAGTAGCGAAGCGTATCGAGAAGTTTTGCTCGGCACAACACCTATTCTATCGCCACTCTTCCGGAATATCGCACACCGGAATGGGTTGAATTTTATGCTGCGCCGCTTTATTCATGCGGCTGAAAATTTTAAAAACCTCCAAATCCCGACCCGAATAATCTGCTTCGGTCTTCGTTCCCCATTCTTTCTGAATTTTCTCCAGTTCCGGATACGTCGCGCCAATCTGTTGTTCATCGGTGCGGTCCACATCCCACAAACCATCTGTTGGAATGGCATTTTGAATAGATTCCACCAAATCCAAAGATTTGGCCAGGGCGTAAACTTCCGTTTTGTAAAGGTCTGCAATAGGGGAAACATCAACGCCGCCATCGCCATATTTGGTGTAAAAACCAACGCCAAAATCTTCAACTTTATTTCCGGTTCCGCAAACCAAAAGGCCGTTGATCTGGCCGTAATAATATAAAGTCAGCATGCGCAAACGTGATCTTGTGTTCGCAAAAGCGAGTTTCTCTGCGGGAAACTCCGTGTCGTTCACATTGAAAGTTTTGTAGAGTTCTTCGAAAGCCGGCGTTAAATTGACCGAAATCGCCTCTACATTTTCGAAACGTTCCTTCAGTTGATTCATGTGTTCCCAGGCGCGGCTGACTTCTGCTTCTTTTTGACGGATGGGCATTTCAATCATCAAAACTTTTAAACCCGTCATAGCGCAAAGTGTGGAAACTACGGCCGAATCTACGCCGCCGGAAACACCAATCACATATCCCTTTACGTTCGCTTTCAGCGCATAATCTTTCAGCCAGGAAACGATTTTTTCTGTTATTTTTTCTGTCTGCATGTTTCTAATTAATGATGAAAAGGATTAATTTCAGACGGAAGTGAATCCCTAAATTTTCCTTATTTTTGCGTTTCTTAATTCTGATGTAAAAATAATGAAGTTTTTTAGATATGTATTCTTTTCCGGCGTTTTCCTTTGGGCCGCTGTTTCCTGTAACAAAAAGACAGAAGACCACTGGAAAGTGGAGATTACAAAACCCGCGCAGAAAGTGGAAGCCATCGATATTTCGAAAGAGTTTTATGCAAATAATACGTCTTTAGAAAGTTTTAAAGCAAAATATCCGTGGTTTCAGGGCACGGTTTCCGATGAAGATTATGCGTTGCGCCGCGCCGATGCGGAGGAAGCAAAAATCTACAAAGATGCCGTTGCTAAAATTGATATTCCGAAACTGAACGCGGATCTGACGGATCTGTTTTCGCACGTTAAATATTATTTCCCCAACTTCAAAGAGCCGAAGGTTTTTCTCTATTCGTCCGCTTTGCAGGGCGTGATGGATCCCATCTTTTATCATCCGCAGCAAAATATGATTTTTATTGATATTACAGGTTTCATGGGTGAAAACAATCCGAATTACAAAGGTTTGGAGCAGTATTTTCAGGTTTCGATGAACCCGCAAAATATTGTACCGAAAGTTTCGGAGGTGTTGGCAGAAAATTTTGTAGAGCCCGACATGGATCATCAGAAATTTATCGATGAGCTCATTTATAATGGAAAAATATCGACGCTGCAGGATGCTTTTCTTCCGGACTTTCCGGATTATTTAAAAATGAATTATTCCCAAAAACAGTACGAATGGGCAAAGGAAAACGAAGTGAACATCTGGAACTTCTTTGTAGAAAACAATCTGGTTTTCAGTGACGACATTCAGCTGCAGGAACGATTCATCAAACCCGGACCTTTTTCGAAATTTTATACGGAAATCGACAACGAATCTTCGCCGCAAGTCGGAATTTTTATCGGCTGGCAAATCTGCAAAAAGTTCTTTCAGGAAAAACCCGACACAAAATTAACCGATTTTCTGAAGATAAATGCACAGGAAATCTTTAATCAAAGCAATTATAAACCAAAAAACTAAGAGCATTTAAAAACGCTTTAACAGAATTTAAAAATATGAAAAAGACTCAGATCACGATAGATATCGAATTAGACGAAAATCACGTGCCCGAAAGAATGCTGTGGAATGCGCAGGATGGCGGCATCGAAAAGGAAGAAACCAAAGCGACGATGATTTCCGTGTGGGACGATAAAAAAATGGAGGCACTACGCATCGATCTCTGGACGAAGGAAATGCCGGTCGATCAAATGAAAATGTTTATTCATCAGATCCTTGTATCCTTGGGAAATACGTACCAAAGAGCTACGGGCGAAGAAGACGTTGCAGCCTGGATTGAAGAAATGGCAGAAGAATTTGCCACGCGATCTGCAATAAAAATGTAATTCGAAATAAATATTAAAATAAAATAAATGCCGTTTCAGTGCTGAAACGGCATTTGTTATTGGAAAGCGTTTTGTTTATTTTTTAATGAATTTAAAACTGCTCATCTTCCCTCCATTTTGAAGGAGAAGCATGTAATTTCCTTTTCCAAGCTGCGAAAGATTAACTTTATCAGTGCTCACACTTCCTGATTTAATTAAACGGCCGGAAAAATCTACGACTTTATACGTCAGATTTCTTTCTTTGGAATTGATCGTAATAAAATCGGTAACTACCGTTGGATAAACCTTGATGTCGGAACGAACTGCATTATCCGAAGTTGCCAAAAGCTGTTCAAAATCCAGTGTTGGATAACCGTCATTTTTCGAAGCATCAAAATACCAAACAGCAGTTGATCTTCCGGCGTTCAAGCCGTCCGCAAGTGTTTGACTCTGCATTTGAGTGGAAGTCCAGGCCTTTATATCATACGTTGCAGGTGCTGCCAAAAAAAGACCGATGGGATCGATGGGTGCATTCGTGAAGTCGTAATAGATATTAGACGCGCTCATATTCGCAACAAATCCTGCGAAACCGCCGCTCGCGCTCACATTATTTACGGTACCTGTGGAATAAACATTGGTTGTAACGGCATTACTTTCCGGTCCGCCATAAAATCCTCCTACTCTTTCGGAAGAAGCATAAACATTGGAGCGCGTATAAGAATCTGAAATTTCGTTATTTCTGTTCGGTCCAAATGCCATTGTGCTGTATCCGGCAAAACCACCTACAATATACTGGCCGGAAACGGTTCCTTTAGCATAGGTTTTTGAAATGGAAGTTTTGTCCCAAACGGTCCCAACTATACCACCAACTTGGTTTACGCCGCTCACATCGCCTTCCGCAGAAGAATTGCTGATGCTGGAATTGGATAAAATTCCGCCCACTAAACCACCAATATTAAAATCGGTTCCGGAAATATCTACATTTTTCGCGTGGCAGTTATCCATTGTACTGTTCGTAGATAAATTCCCGACAATACTTCCAACCGTGTCGTGTCCGGAAACAGTAACATTTTCGGCCGTAAGATTATCGATTTTACCATTAAACATTTGTCCGACAAAGCCGACAAAATCTCCCGAAGGAAGGTTGATCTGGATATTCAGGATTTTTTTGTTGTTGCCTTTAATAATTCCGGAGAAGGGAAACTGATAGCCTTTTCCGATCGGCATCCACAGATGCGCACCGAAATCCATATCATTGCCGAAGGTTACTGTTTTGCCGACGAATGCGTTGCCGGCATTTACAATTTTGGCAAGGCCTGCAACCTGAGCCGGTGTCGTCAACGTGAATTCCGTAGCGGTAGCATTGTACCAACTTTCAACGGCATTGTCCTGCCACAAAGTAGTAGGTGCCTTTAGAAAAAATGCCGCGTTAGACGGGGCAACAGGTGTTAAGAAATTTACATTTTCTCCTTGGTTTGGAGCTTTAATGAGCTGGGCAGAAAGACCCTGACTTGCGGCGGTAAACAGCGCCAAAAGAATAATTCCTTTTTTCATAATACTTATTTAAATTAGGTGCATAAATACAATGTTTTCTTCATCGCGACCAAGTAAAAAAAGCTTTAAAGTTTGCAAAATGCGCGAATTTTGCAAAAATTAGCTGCGAAAAACGCCTTCACAAAGCACCGTAGAATCCTTAGTTAGAATTAGCTTCGTATCTTTGTCCTTATTAATGAACTTAAAATTTTAAGAGAAATGAACTTCAATACCAAAGTTATACACGGTGGTCAGCACCACGAATCAGCCACAGGATCGGTAAATGTTCCCGTATTTTTAACCTCCACTTTTGCGCAGAAATCGCCCGGAATCCACTCCGGTTACGAATATTCCCGCGCCGCAAATCCCACAAGACAGGCTTTGGAAGACAGTTTGGCCTCCATCGAAAACGGCGCCAGAGGTTTGGCTTTTGGGTCGGGACTGGCAGCCATCGACTGTGTTTTAAAATTGTTGAATCCGGGCGATGAGGTAATTTCCGTGGATGATTTGTATGGCGGGAGCTATCGAATGTTTACGAAACTTTTTGAAAAGTACCAGTTGAAATTTACCTTCGTGAGTTTTGAAGACGTTTCGAAAGTGGCGGATTCCATCACCGACAGAACAAAACTCATCTGGTTGGAAACACCGACGAATCCCTTAATGAAACTTGTGGATATTAAAGCGGTAACCGACCTAGTGAAAGGCAAAGATATTTTGGTCGCCGTAGACAATACTTTTGCCACGCCTTATCTGCAGTTGCCTTTAGATTTGGGCGCCGACATCGTAATGCATTCTGCCACAAAATATTTGGGCGGACATTCGGATGTAATTGCCGGAGCATTGGTTGCAAAAACGGCAGAACTCGGAGAGAAACTCCATTTTATTCAATTTGCGAGCGGTGGAATTTTAGGACCACACGATTCCTATCTTGTTTTAAGAGGAATTAAAACCTTGGCTTTAAGGGTTCAGCGACATTCGGAAAACGGACTGGCAGTCGCCGAATATCTGGAAAATCATCCGGCCGTGGAAAAAGTTTTTTATCCGGGCTTAAAATCTCATCCACAGCATGATCTGGCAAAAAAACAAATGAAAGATTTTGGCGGCATGGTTTCTTTCACCTTTAAATCCGGCAAGAAAGAAGATTCTGTTAAGTTTTTAGAAAAGGTAAAAGTGTTCACTCTGGCCGAATCCCTGGGCGGTGTGGAATCTTTGGCAAATCACCCGGCGCTAATGACGCACGCTTCCATCCCGGCAGAAAAACGTGCAGAACTGGGGATTACAGACGATCTCGTTCGCCTGAGCGTCGGCATTGAAGACGAAGAAGATTTACTGGCAGATCTGGAAAGAGCTTTCGGTTAAACAAAAAATTACTTGAAAAATAAACCTTCAAACTTAGAAAAGCTTGAAGGTTTTTTATAATTTTGAATATGACCGAATTTCAAAAATACATTCAACGCTATCTCGATCTAATTCCGGGCGAAAACTGGCAGTCTGAACTGAAAAATTCCGGCGCGCAGACCTTAGAGATCTACGAAAAACTTTCGGAAGAGCAGTCCAACTTCGCGTACGCCGAAGGAAAATGGTCTTTAAAGTTTTTGCTGCAACACCTCATCGATGCGGAGCGGATTTTCGTTTACCGCGCCTTACGCTTTTCACGGAATGACCATACCGAACTCGCAGGCTGGAACGAAGAATTGTACGCGCAGGAGTATCATTTAGAAAATGTTCCCCTGAAAAATCTGGTGGATGAATTCGATCATTTGCGAAACTCTAATATTCTATTTTTCGGGAATTTAAAAGCGTCAGGTCTTACCCGAAAAGGAGTGGCGAACGGCAACGAAATTTCGGTGGAAACTCTGGGCAAACTTATTATCGGTCACAATATTCATCATTTAAATATCATCAGGGAACACTATCTAATAAATTTTTAAAAATGCAGAACACAAGAAAAGCAATTATCGAAGATTGCGCAGAATTATCCGTTCTGTTTGATGAATACAGGATTTTTTATCACAAAAAAAGTGATGTAAAAAGCGCTGAAATTTTTCTGAAAGATAGAATGGTAAATAAAGATTCCGAAATTTATATCGCTGAGTCCGACGGAAAAATAGCCGGATTTGTTCAGCTTTATCCCTTGTTTTCTTCCACAAGAATGCAAAAGTATTGGCTGCTGAATGATTTGTACGTAAATGAAAATTTTCGGGGCAAAGGTTTCTCGAAGCTGTTGATTGAAGAAGCAAAAAATCTGTGCCGCGAAACTTCGGCTTGCGGAATGCTGTTGGAAACCGGAAAAAATAACGAAATAGGAAACCAACTCTACCCAAAGTGTGGTTTTGAACTGTACGACAGCGTTAATTTTTACGAATGGACGAACCCGGAACACGCCTGATTTTGATGGAAAACGAATCGAAACCATATTGCCCCTGCTGCTCCGGAAAACTCTATAACGAATGTTGCCAACCTTATCATCAAGGTGAAAAACACGCGGAAACCGCCGAAACATTAATGCGGTCCAGATTTTCGGCCTTTGCCTATCCGAATAGCGAATACCTGATGGAAACGACATTACCCTCGAAACGAAAATTTCACCGGAAAAAAGACCTACAGGAATGGGGCGAAATTAATGAGTGGACAAAACTCGAGATTGTGCGAAAACCCACGCCAGATCAGGTGGAATTTAAAGCGTATTATAAAGATGAGAAAGGAAAATCAGAAATTCATCATGAGATTTCTGTGTTTCAAGAACTGAATGAGCGGTGGTTTTACGTCTCCGGCGAGTTTCCGGATTAATTTAATTGAAGGTTAACCATTTTTGAAGAACTATTCTTGTGATCTTTACTGCTTCTTTTTCTGGCGCAAAACGTAGAGGTACAGACTTTCAACTTTCGCTCTTGCCCACTCGGTTTTCCGCAAAAATTTCAGAGAAGATTTTATGCTCGGATTATCCGTAAAACATTTAATGTTGATCTGTTCGCCCAGTTTTTCAAACCCGTCGTAATAGTCGACCAGTTCTTCCAAAATGGTATCCAGACGTTTGCCGTGCAAAAGATCTTGAGCTTTTTCGTGCATAGTTGGTAAAAGTAGGAAATTGATATTTAAATAAAAAAATTCCACCGAAAAATCTTCCGATGGAATACCAGTTATCTAACGCTGGGTGCTACTTTTTCGCCAAACAATTCGATGGATTTCATCATAATGTCATTTTCCGGTGCGCCAACATCCATATGTCCGATAAATCGCGTGATGCCGAAAATTTCTTTCATGTAAGCGATTTTATTTGCAACTTCAGTCGTATTTCCCACAAACAAAGCGCCGTCTTTCGCTCTTCCGCCGTCGTACTGCATTTTGGTGTACGGCGACCAACCTCGGGACGCGCCAATCCGGTCCATCTGAGCTTTATAATTGTGAAAATAGCCGTCGATCACCTTCTGATCCTCGCTCACAAAAGTGTGGGAATGAATGGCGATCTGCATTTCAGATTCGTTGTGGCCTGCTGCCAAGTATTCCTGCTTGTAAAAATCGATGAGACTTTTAAACTGAATCGGCATACCGCCAATAATGGCCACAACCAAAGGCATTCCCAGTTTGGCTGCACTTAATACAGACTGCGGCGTACCGCCCACAGCTCTCCAGATCGGAAGTTTGCCGTCGTTTGTAGCTCTGGGGTAAACGGTTTGGTTTTTCATGGGTGCTCGAAGTTTGCCCGTCCACGAAACGTTTTCTTCAGCATTTATTTTGAGCAAAAGTTCTAACTTTTCGTCGAACAGCTGCTCGTAATTTTCGAGTGAATAGCCGTACAGCGGAAAAGATTCAATGAAACTGCCGCGACCTACGAAGATCTCAGCTCTGCCGTTGGAAATCAAATCTAAAGTGGCAAAATCTTCATACACTTTCACGGGTTCCGAAGAGCTTAAAACCGTAACGCCACTCGCAAGTTTAATGTTTTTTGTGATACTGGCGGCCGCAGCCAAAACCATTTCGGGGGACGAAACCGCATAATCGGCGCGGTGATGCTCGCCCATGGCAAAAACATCAATTCCAACCTCATCCATCCGTTTTACCTGCTGCACAATTTCGCGGATCTTTACACCCGCATCTTTATATTTTCCTGTGGTCTGATCGAAGGCTAAATCGCCAAACATTCCTATTCCTAATTCCATATTTTTAAGATTTTGATAGGACAAAGGTATGGTAATCAATATTTAAAAGCATTGATGAATGATAAGAACGACGGCAGAAAGTTCGGTGTGAATTTTATACTATTGTGTTGCCAGTCGATAGTGGCGTGGGTTTATTTCTTTTAGGTAGAAAAAGACCGATTGGTTTTAGACAAAACGAAAGACCCGCGCTTAATTTAACTTTTTTTGAAAACAGACTAAAAGCCGGTTCCTTCTACAAACCGCAGCATTCCATTCTATTTTTAATTACTTTTGCACCTATCTAGTTACTTATCAAAACATTCATGGATCAACTAATCGACACTTTAAAATCCGGCGGAACTATTCTTTATCCAACCGACACCATTTGGGGAATCGGCTGCGACGCTACAAATGCGGAAGCCATCAACAAAATTTTCGATATTAAAAAAAGGGAGAAAACCAAGTCGATGATTATTTTGGTCGAATCCGCGAAACGTTTGCAGGATTTGGTAGAAGTCCCAGAAATGGCCTGGGAAATTATGGACCTTTCGGAAAAACCTGTGACTTTAATTTATGACAGTCCGAAAGGTTTGCCGAAGGAAATACTTGCAGAAGACGGCAGCATCGGCATTCGGCTCGTGAATGATCTCTTCCTGAAAAAAATCATTACGAAGCTGAACAAACCTTTGGTTTCCACATCCGCCAATTTTAGCGGCGCAAAATCACCTCTGAAATTCTCTGATATCTCACAGGAAATTATCGATTCCGTGAATTTTGTAGCGGAAGAAAATCACGATAAAGTTTCGGAATATTCGGGTTCTTCCGTTATCAGAATCTGGAATGACGGGCGGATTAAAGTGCTGCGGGAATAGTTTTTTTTGGACACGCCAAAAGTTTATGCTTATTAAAGTAAAAATATACCTTTTAAAAGTTCAGAAAAAGCAGCTGACTATTTCTTCTTAAATTCCCGTTCATATAAAACAATCCAATCTTGTGGAGTTATTTTCTGACATAATTCCGCAATTAAATCAAACGGAATATCTTCAACTTTCTTGAATCGTATACACGATTTGCCCACATCTAATTTTCGTGCAGAATATTTCGGAAATTCGGTAACGAACCAGTCCAGTAATTCGGGATTCGCATAAATTCCCATATGGTAAAGCGCAATGAAGTTTTTCTGCGAAGCCAAATTAATAAAGGGCAACGGCGTGTTGGGCGTACAGTGGTAACCTGCGGGATAGGTTTCCAGCGGAATGGTCCAACCAATCATGCCGTACGATAATCCTTCCTGAAATCCTTGCGGCAAATTTTTGGAAATGGTTTGGTAAAGTGTCCGGAATGCCGTTTGCCGGTCTTCCGGAACGTTATTTAAATATTCTTCAAGGGAGTTGGCTTCAATTTTCATGTCCTATTTCTTCAAATATTCATCAAAATAATCGGTCACTTTTTGCATCAAATGAACTCGGTCTTTCCCCAAAACATTATGTTCGTGACCCGGATAAACAAAATAATCCATCTGAACGCCATTATCCACGGCAGCTTTTAAAAATTTAATGGAATGCTGCCAAACCACTACATTATCCTGCGCACCATGAATCATGAGCAAATGACCTTTTAAATTTTGAACTTTATCTAAAAGGTTCGCCTGTTTATAGCCTTCGGGGTTGTTTTGCGGAGAATCCATGTATCTTTCGGTATACATGATTTCATACATTTTCCAGTCGATCACCGGACCGCCGGCCACACCGACTTTAAAAACTTCGGGATGTTTCAGCATAAAGCTCGTCGTCATAAATCCGCCAAAACTCCAGCCGTGGATTCCCAGTTTATCGGCGTTCACATAAGGTAAAGATTTCAAATATTCCACACCTTTCAATTGATCCCGCATTTCTACATCGCCTAAATGACGGAAAACCGCCTGTTCAAATTTCAGTCCACGGTTGGAGGAACCGCGACCATCCATCGTGAAGACAATATATCCTTTCTGCGCCATAAATTCGTACCACAAGTTCCCGGAAGCAGGAAATGCGTTGGTTACCAATTGCGCATGCGGACCGTTGTACAGATACACGATAACGGGATATTTTTTGTTCGCATCGAAATCGGTTGGCAAAATAATTTTACCGTAAAGTGGCGTTCCATCTTCCGCTTTTAAGGTTACATTTTTTATTTCGGGCCGTTGGTATTTTTTCAAAGGATCGTCCGCGGTAAGAATATTTTTGAATTTATCGGTGTTGGTGTTGATAAGATTAACCACACGCGGCGTGGTTGAGTTACTGTAAATATCGTAGAGATGATTGCCGTCCTTGCTCAAAATTCCCGTATGCATTCCGGGCGCGCTGTCTAATTTTTGTGTTTGGAAGGTGTTCCAGTTTATTTTATAAAGATGTCTTTCCAGCGGAGTTTCCTGCGTGGAAGCAAAATAAATCTCTTTCTTTTTCTCGTTGAAGCCGAGCAGTTCGGTTACGGACCAGCTCCCTTTTGTAAGCTGCGCCACCAAACCTTTTTCTAAATTATAATGGAAAAGATGATTGAAACCCGTTCTCTGGCTCTGCCAAACAAAATCGGTGCTGGAGTTCGGGAAGAAACTCAAAGGTGTTTGCGGTTCCACATATTCCGCGGATTTTTCCTCGAAAACGGTTTTCATCAAATTTCCGGTGACCGCACTGTACTGATTCATATGCAGATCGTTCTGGTCGCGGTTCAGGACGCCCACAAAAACGGACTGCGAATCGGGATTCCAGGTGACCGCCGTTAGATACTGTTCCGGATCACCTTCAATATTAAGAAATGTTTTTTTGTCGGTTTTAATATCATAAATTCCTAAGGTCACATGATGACTCGGCGTTCCCGCCATTGGGTATTTGATGTTTTTATTCGCCGCGGGCGTCACGCTCCAGTCGATGATCGGATAAGAAGTAACCATGGTCTGATCCATGCGGTAAAAAGCGATCTGCGAATTGTCGGGGGAAATAAAAATGCCTTTATCGATGCCGAACTCGCGCTGATGAACCGCCTGTCCGTTCACAATATCTTCATTCTTATCGTTGGTGATCGCTACAACTTTGCCGTTCTTATTCAGATAAAGATTGTTTTTAATGGTGTAGACAAAACCCTGATTGTTGCTGAGCATTTGCACGTTTTCTGCCGCCTCGTCGAGAGAAGTCCAGTCTTTCACTTTCCAGTCTTTTCCGCTGCGTTCCACCCAGAAATATTTCGAGCCCTGCGTGAAATATCCTTTATCTTTAGTAATAAATGTAATTCTCGGAAAGCTTTTTAAAATATTTTCCCCGGAAAGATTTCTATTCAGTTGCGACAGCGAAACCAAAGTATCCTGTTTCAAACTCGGCACTTCCGTAATTAAATAACCGTTTTTCGTGCCCTGATAGAAGGATTTGCTGTCGTCGCTCCAGGAAAACTGAGAAATATTTTTAACCGCCAGATTGCTTCGAAGTCCGTTAACGGCTTCGGCGATGGTAAATTTTTGAGTTTGTGCGGAAAGAAAACTGCCTGTAAGCAGGATGAGCAGAGTAAATTTTGAAAATTTCATTTCTTAAAAATTAGATGGCTAAAAATAAGAAATTTAAATGACTGTTAAAAAACGTTAAGAAACTTAGTTTGGGTAAATTACTCCGGCGAACGGATCTTTGCCCGGTTTCGGCCGGTTCCATTTATACTGATGCGTCCAGTAAGCGGCTTTCATGGAAAGAATGCCCAAACCCGCGCCGAATAGCACATCGGAAATGTAATGTTTATTGTTCGCCATCCGCATCATTCCAATTCCGGAAGCGAAACCGTATGAAACGTAGGGAACCCATTTGTATTCTTCTCCATACTCAATGGAAAGCATCGTCGCGCCCGCGAAAACATTCGCCGTATGTCCGGAAGGAAAGGAATATGCCGTGCCGTCGGGACGCGTTTTTTTTAAAGTTTTTTTCAGCACATAAACGAGCCCCAGATTCACGATCTGGCCTTTCAGCAGAATGGCCGACCGGTTTTTCCAGTCGGTGCGGGGTTTCATGCCGGCAAGTTCGAAACCATAGATGGCCAGAAAAGGCGCGAACTGCGCGTAATCGTCCAGATGATTTTCAAAACCGAAAATATGTTCGTTTCTTTCTTCTACGATCTCATTTTTTAGGGATTCGCGGCCGTTACCATCAGCAATAATTCCCGAAAGCATTAAGCCTAGAGGAACGTACATTTTTTTATATTGAAAGTCGAAATGCTTGTTTTCTACTTGGGCGGTGTCTTTAATTTGAGCAAAACCCAAAAAGGACACACTGAAAATCATCAGGAATAAAAAGAATTTCTTCATGCGCTAAATTTAGGAAAATGCGCGGGAAGTTCCTCAACGTTACATTTAATATAAAGAATCGTGGAATAATTACCGAAATTATTGATTTCTTACCCTACATCAATACGATTGTAATTTTGTGGAAGTATCTTTGCACTATCAATTTTGAACAATCACATTTAATAACAATAAAATAAAAAAGACATTATGGCTACAAAATGGAATTTAGACCCAACGCACAGTGAAATTACTTTCAGAGTAAGACACATGATGATTTCTAATGTTAAAGGTGCCTTCACCGATTTTACTTCCGAAATGGAAGCTGAAGACGATACTTTTCAAAAAGTATCCGTGAAAACTACCATCCAAACAGATTCTGTAAATACCAACAACGCCGACCGCGATACGCATCTGAAAAGCGAAGAGTTTTTCAATGTTGCCGTTAACCCGGTAATTACATTTGAATCTGATTCTTTAAACAACGATGTTACGGGTAATTTAACCATCAACGGCGTTACAAAACCGATTACTTTGGACGTAGATTTTGGTGGCATCAACGTAGATCCCTGGGGAAATACAAAAGCCGGTTTTTCTTTTGAAGGGAAAATCAACAGAAAAGATTTTGGTTTAAACTGGAACGCAGCTTTGGAAACTGGGGGCGTAATGGTTTCGGACGAGGTAAAAATCGCGGGAGAACTGCAGTACGTAAAGGCGTAATTGCGCTTGCCCATAAAAACAAAGTTCACCTTATTCGGGTGAACTTTTTTATTTTATAATCAATTCAATTTAGAAAAAATACCAAAAATTGGTGTCGTAGGTTTTAGAGATTTTCTTCGTGCATTTTTCGAACGTTACCTTCATTTCTACGTTGTCGATCACGCTTCCCATATAAGTAAATCTGGCTTTTCGGTCGGACGACGTTTTTTGCGAGCCGTCGCGGTACGTGACCGTCCATAAATACGTGTAATTTGTATCGGACGTTTCTGGCTCGAAGACAACCTGATGATCTTCGGCGCGGATTTCTTTAAAGGCTTCCAAAGGGAGATCGCATTTTGCGCTGTCGCCAGGCAGAATATTCGATGTGGGTGCGATCACCTTCACCATTTTTTTACATTTGGTTTTTCCGTTTTTGGTTTTGAGCTCTAAATTTAAAACCGCCTCACCCGGAACTGCGCCTTTCAGCGTGATTTCACTTTGATGAGTTCCATTTTCCAAAAGAACTTTCTGGTCCAGATAGATCCACTCATAACAGTTTTCACATGGCGCCGCGGCCGTCGTGGCTTTGTACACCTGCTTCTCCCCAACCTGAAGCTGGTCTGCACCGTCAATAGTGCACTGCGAGAAGGCAAAACTGAAATTCAGTACTGCTAAAAAGAATAAAAATTTTTTCATCGTTGTGTGTGTTTGTGGTTAATGTTTATACCTGAATAACTCCTAAATTAAATTTTTCCGTGATCGGCGCATGATTCGCCGCTTCAATTCCCATAGAGATCCATTTTCTTGTGTCGATGGGATTGATGATGGCGTCCGTCCACAACCTTGCCGCAGCGTAAGTCGGTTCCGTTTGTTTTTGGTATTTCTTCGAGATGGAGTCCAGGATTTCCTGATGTTCCTTGTCTCCAATTTCTATTCCCTGTTTCTTTAAAGTGGAAGTTTGAATTTGTGCCAAAACTTTCGCCGCCTGGCTGCCGCCCATCACTGCCAGTTCGGACCAGGGCCACGCCACGATCAATCTGGGATCATAGGCTTTCCCGCACATGGCGTAATTTCCCGCGCCGTAGGAATTTCCGGTGATCACCGTAAATTTCGGCACCACAGAATTTGCCACGGCATTCACCATTTTGGCGCCGTCTTTAATAATTCCGCCATGCTCCGATTTAGAACCTACCATAAATCCGGTAACATCCTGTAAGAAAATCAACGGAATTTTTCTCTGGTTGCAGTTTGCGATAAACCGCGTTGCTTTGTCCGCAGAATCCGAATAAATTACTCCGCCAAACTGCATTTCGCCTTTTCCGTTTTTCACCAATTTTCTTTGATTGGCAACAATTCCCACACTCCAACCATCAATTCTCGCCGTGGCGCAAATGATGGTTTTACCGTAATCGCCTTTGTATTCTTCGAACTCCGATTTATCGACCAAACATTTAATAATGTTAAAAGTATCGTACTGATCGCCTCTGGAAACCGGCATGTGGCCGAAAATATCTTCGATATTTTCTTTCGGCGGAAAACTTTCTGTACGGTCGAAACCGGCTTTTTCGTAATCGCCGAGGGATTTCATAATATTTTTAATGCGGTTCAGGGCATCCTGATCGTCTTTCGCTTTGTAGTCCGTAACACCCGAAATTTCGCAATGAGTTGTCGCGCCGCCCAACGTTTCGTTATCGATGGTTTCGCCAATCGCGGCTTTTACGAGGTAACTTCCGGCGAGAAATATAGAACCGGTTTGGTCTACGATCATGGCTTCGTCACTCATAATCGGCAGGTAAGCGCCACCGGCCACACAGCTGCCCATCACGGCAGAAATCTGAATGATTCCCATGGAACTCATTTTCGCGTTGTTGCGGAAAATTCTTCCAAAGTGCTCTTTGTCCGGAAAAATTTCGTCCTGCATCGGAAGAAAAACGCCGGCGGAATCCACCAAATAAATAATGGGTAATTTGTTTTCCATGGAAATTTCCTGTGCCCGAAGATTTTTCTTCGCCGTGATCGGAAACCACGCACCGGCTTTCACCGAGGCATCATTCGCTACGATTAAACATTGCTTGCCCGAAACATAACCCATCACCACAACCACGCCGCCGCTCGGGCAGCCGCCCTGTTCTTCGTACATTTCGTAGCCGGCAAAAGCACCGATTTCGATGGAATCTGAATCTTTATCAAGAAGATATTCAACTCTTTCGCGCGCCGTTAACTTGCCTTCATCACGCTGTTTCTGAAGACGTTTTTCGCCGCCGCCTTTCTTTATTTCGCTCAGAAGACCATTGATCTCGCCGAGTTTTAACTTATTTTGATCTTCTCTTTTATTAAATTCTAAATCCATCGTTAAAAAAAATTTGTCTAAAGATAAGATTTTTAATCCTATTTCCGCGGTGGAACCGGCGTTCTATTAATTATTTGAGTCTCAGAAATCTAATGTTGCTGCACTAAAAAATTAAAGTGAAATTTTTTAAAATATTTTTTCTTTTTTTGCGTTACTCAATTAGAATTCTAAAATAGTTTCATGAATTTTTGAAATTCGGTTCCTAGTTTATTTTTTTAATAGTTTATTATTTGAAGGCCCCAAAAGTTGAAAAGACTTTTGGGGTTTTTTGATGAAATTTTCAGAGAAAGCGCGTTGATGCCTACCTTTAATATAAAAGGGAAATTGTAGATTTGCACCAGTTAAAAAAAATCATCATCCGTGTTTAAAAATTCCGCACTTTTCCGCCTGCATCTTATCGTTTTTTTGTGGGGATTCACCGCAATTCTGGGCAAACTAATCCATGCCGGCGCAAATTTGCTCGTCTTTTACCGCATGGGATTTGCCGCACTTTTCCTCTATATTTTTATCCGATTTATTAAAAGAGAAAGCCTGTACGTCCCGCGGAAACTTCTCATGCAGCTTGCTGCGATCGGCGGCGCCATGGCGTTCCACTGGTTCTGCTTCTTCTACTCCATCAAAGTTTCGAATGTGGCGATCGCGCTGAGTTGTCTTTCACTTTCTACCATTTTTGCCTCTATTTTGGAACCCATTGTCTTTAAAAGAAAAGTTGATGTTTCCGAAGTCATCATGGGCATCGTGATTGTAATCTGTATGGCACTCATTTTTAAAGCGGAGTTTCAGTATAAAGAAGGAATTTTCTTTGGAATTCTCACGGCGCTTTTCGGTACCGTTTTCGGCGTTTTCAACGGAAAAATTTTTGGTAAAACGAGTTCCGGAAATATTATTTTCTACGAAATATTTTCCGGCTTTTTAATTTTAACGGTATTTTATCTCGTCACGGGGCAAATTTCGCAGCTCAACGAAATAAGTTATCGCGATTTGACGTTAATCATTATATTGGCAAGCGTTTTTACGGCGTTTCCGATGCTGGAATCGGTGAAACTGATGAAATACATTTCTCCTTTTACCTTAATTTTAACAGTAAATCTGGAGCCGGTTTACGGGATTATTCTGGCCTTTTTTATCTTTGGAGAATCCGAACAGATGAGTCCGATCTTTTATATCGCCTCGTTAATAATGATTTTGGCGATTGTTGCAAACGGAATTATCAAAACGCGAAGAGCCACCAAAAAAGTAGAAATTTGATGAAAAAAATATTCTTTGCCCTTTTTATTTTATGCGGAATTTTTTCTGAGGCTCAGATCATTCGAAAGTATTCGAATGAATTTCTCAATATCGGAGCAGGTGCAAGAGGCCTTGCAATGGGCGGTGCCGTGATTGCGAATCAAAATGACGTGTATTCCCCCATGTGGAATCCCGCCGGTCTGATCGGGATCGACCGCGATTGGCAGGGAGCTGCAATGCATGCGGAATATTTCGAATCCATCGCTAAATACGATTATCTGGCGTATGCCAAACCTTTAGATAACAATGGCGGTGTTTTCGCCATTTCCGTTGTCCGTTTAGGAGTCGACAACATTCTGAACACGACTCAACTTATCGATTCTGAAGGAAATATCGACTACGACAAAATTACAAGTTTTTCTCAATCTGATTATGCGGCACTGCTTTCGTACGCGTTTCGTCCGGGGGGCGATCACCGGCTTGCTGTGGGTGTAAATGCAAAACTCGTGTATCGGAATGTGGGAAAATTTGCAAGCGGTTACGGCTTTGGTTTCGACCTCGGTGTTTTGTATAACGCCGACACGGGGTGGAATTATGGTGCCATGTTGCGCGATGCCACAACAACGGTTAATTTCTGGACAGTGAATCAGGACGAACTTTCCGCCGTGGTTAACGGTGAGGAATTTAATCCCGCACCTACCGATAAACTGGAAATCACCATGCCAAAACTTAACCTCGGTATGAGCCGAAATTTCGAAATCAACCGTGATTTGGAATTTATGCCCGAAGCAGGATTAAATATCGATTTCGCGAAAACTGCGGCGCTGATTTCCACCGACTTTGCGAGCATCACGCCGTATGCGGGCGCAGAACTGAAATTTCAGGATATGATTTTTGTTCGCGTTGGTGTGAACAGATTTCAAACGATTACCGACATCGAAGACCTAAAAAGAAAAGTATCTTTTCAGCCCAGCGCCGGTATCGGCATTAAATATCAAGGCTTAACGCTCGATTACGCCATCACCAATTCGGGGATCGGCGGTTCTAATTTTTACTCCAACTTTTTCTCCCTGAAACTTGATATGGGAGATTTCCGGAATTAATTTACCTTTAAGAAAAAAAATCGTGAAAAAACTTATACAAATTTCCGCCCTCTTCCTAGTGAGCGCGATGTACGCACAACAAATCTCCGAGTATCAATATATTCTTGTCCCTTCGGAATTTAAAGATGTAAAGACGAACAAATTTGGTCTTAACAGCCTTCTCAGTTCCAAACTTAAAGCGAAAAATTATATTGTCTTCAATCAAAATCCAGATCAGCAACCGGCAAGCGTAACGAATCCCTGCGAGATTTTGAAAGCCGAACTTGCGGACACCAGTTCTATTTTTACGAACAAAGCGCGGATTACTTTCAGCGACTGTAACGATAAAGAAATCGCTTCCTTCGACGGAAAATCCAGCAAAAAAGACTTTGAGGCGGGGATGCGCGATGCCCTTCAAAATGCTTTGAACGCTATCCCGCCTTCATCGCAAACGAAAAAAGCTGTAGCCGTTCAAAAAGAGGTGCCTCAGCAAGCCCTTAAAAAAGCGGTCGTGACTGAAAATCCTGTGGTGGTGCAAAAAGAAGGTGTGGCCCAGTCCGTTCTTCCAACAGAAACAAAATCCGCAGCGGAAGTCTACACCAACGGTACGCTTAATTTAAACAAAATAATCCTTACCAACGGCGAATTTATTTTGGTCAATCCAAACAGTGCGGTGCCTTACGCCATTTTTAAACCTTCTACGAGAAAAGACAGTTACCGCGTACAGCTCAGTGACGGAACCGCAACTTTAGGTTACCTCGAAGCCGGAAAAATTGTGGTCGAAGTAAGCAACGCTGATGGAAGTTTAAGAAGAGAAGTGTTTGAAAGAAAGTAATTTTATTTATCATTAAAATACTCCCAAACCAAACCACCGCGGCTTTTTCCTAAAATCTCCTCCAACGTTTCTCGCGAAGATTCCCGAACTCGTTTTACAGATTTTAATTTACCCAGCAAAAGTTCGATCGCTTTTTCGCCGATGCCCGGAATTTCTTCCAGTTCAGATTTTATGGTTGAATTTTTTCGTCGCGTGCGGTGATGTTTCACCCCAAAACGGTGCGATTCGTCACGAACGCGCTGCAGAATCTTCAACGTTTCCGATTTTTTATCCAGATACAACGGCACCGGATCTTCCGGAAAATAAATTTCTTCCAAACGCTTCGCAATGCCGATGATTGTGATCTTTCCGTACAAACCAAGCAGCTTCAAACTTTTCACCGACGAGGACAGCTGCCCTTTTCCCCCATCGATCAAAATCAACTGCGGCAAAGGTTCATTTTCGTCCAAAAGCCTTTTGTACCGGCGGTAAATCACCTCTTCCATCGTTTTGTAATCATCCGCGCCGACCACCGTTTTGGGGTGGAAAATCCGGTAATCTGCTTTGCTCGGTTTGCCGTCCTTAAAAACAACACACGCCGAAACCGGATTCGTTCCCTGAATGTTCGAGTTATCAAAACCTTCGATGTGTCGCGGTTCTTCGGGCATTCTCAGCAATTTTTGCATCTCTGCCATAATTCGGTTTGTGTGGCGTTCCGGATCTACAATCTGCACCGCTTTCAGTTTTTCGATACGATATTCTTTCGCATTCTTTTCGGAGAGTTCCAGAATTCTTTTCTTGTCGCCAACTTTCGGCACAATCAGCTTCACGTTCGGAATTTCCAGCGTCAGATGAAACGGAATTAAAATCTCGCGCGACATCGAACTGAACTTTTGGCGGATTTCGATCATGGCTTCCTCCAAAATATCTTCGTCGCTTTCCTCCAGCATTTTCCGGATTTCTGTTGTGTAACTCTGGATGATGTTGCCGTTCTGAATTTTAAAATAATTCACATACGCCGCGGTCTCGTCACTCGTCATTCCGAAAACATCAACATCGTTAATCGTTGGGTGTACCACCGTATGTTTGTGTTGATAATTATCCAGAATATCCATGCGTTCCTTGATCATTTGAGCGTTTTCAAACTCCAGATTTTCTGCAAACTTCATCATTTGCGCCGTCAGATATTCTTTCGCCTTCCGGAAATCACCTTTGATGATTCCGCGGATCGCATCGATCTTTTCGTCGTATTCCGCCTTCATTTCCAACATTTCGCAGGGGCCGGCGCAGTTTTTTATATGATATTCCAGACAGACCTTGTATTTTCCTTCCGCAATTTTTTCCGGCGCCAAATTCAGGTTACACGTCCGGATTTTATAAATATGTTTAATGGTGTCCAGCAGAATCTTCGCCGGACGCACCTTTGCGTAGGGTCCGTAGTATTCCGAACCGTCTTTAATTTTGGTGCGTGTAAGAAAGATGCGCGGGAAATCTTCGTTTTTAATACAGATCCACGGGTAGGTTTTATCGTCTTTCAACATCACGTTGTAAAACGGCTGATGTTCTTTGATCAGGTTATTTTCCAGCAGCAACGCATCATATTCACTCGGTACGATGGTTGTTTCGAGGCGGAAAATTTTGCTCACCATGATGCGCGTCCGGTATCCTGCCTGGTTTTTATTGAAGTAAGAAAGCACGCGTTTGTTCAGGTACTTTGCTTTGCCTACATACAGCAACTGGTCTTTTTGGTCGTAATAGCGGTAAACTCCCGGTTCGGAAGGCAAAGTTTTCAGCTGAAGTTCAAGATCGGCGTTCATGCTGCAAATTTACGCAATGATTTTTTATTTTGGGTGTCTTATCCGTCTTCCACTCCCGCTTTTTTGTGCGTCATTCTTCCGCCCAAAAAGAGCTCCGTTCAAGCCGGGACACGGGTTTCCGAATTCGTACAAAAAACCGTATTTTTAAGAAAAATTTTAAACATGATTTACGGCGTAGATATTTTCACCATTAGCGATGTAATGGAGATTTTAAAGGATCCCACAAAAGCCCGGCTCAACGAAGAGTCCAGGGAAAAAATCCTGAGATCCCAACAGAATGTAGAGCAGATTGTAGCGTCAGACCGCACCGTTTACGGTATTAATACAGGATTCGGCCCACTGTGCGACGTAAAAATCTCCGAAGAAGAAACCGCCCAGCTTCAGTACAATTTAATTATTTCGCACGCCGTTGGCGTGGGAAAACCTATCGCAAAAGATTTGTCCAAAATTATGATGATCACGAAAGTTCATGCACTGTCGCGCGGATTTTCAGGAGTTTCCTTAGACGTCATCGAGCGGCTGATTCTCCTGCTCGAAAAAGATATTATTCCTGTCGTGCCGGAGCAGGGATCTGTAGGCGCGTCCGGCGATTTGGCGCCTTTGGCACATTTGGTTTTACCGCTTTTGGGCCTCGGAAAAGTTTGGCAAAACAACGAAATCCGGAACGCTGCCGAAGTTCTGGCAGAAAATAATTTAGAGCCTTTGCAACTTGGACCAAAAGGAGGTTTGGGGCTGATCAACGGTACGCAGTTTATTTTGGCGCATTCCATTTTGGGTCTGCACCGGTTTGAATATATTTTGGATCTCGTAGATCTCACCGCAGCCATGAGTCTGGAGGCCTACCGCGGGTCTTCAAGTCCTTTTAAAAAAGAACTTCACGACATCCGCGCCTTCGACGGCAGTAAAAAAGTTGCGGCAAGAATGCGAAAATTCTTAAAAAATTCTGAGAATCTGCACGCCCACGAATTTTGCGACCGCGTGCAGGATCCGTATTCCATGCGGTGCGTTCCACAGGTTCACGGCGCGAGCCGAAACGCTTTCGAACATCTAAAACAATTAACGGAAACCGAACTCAATTCTGTAACGGATAACCCGATCGTTTTAAGCGCAGAAGAATCCATTTCCGGCGGAAATTTCCACGGGCAACTGTTGGCTTTACCGCTTGATTACTGCACTTTGGCCGCGGCAGAACTCGGCAACATTTCAGACCGGAGAAGTTATCTTTTGCTGGAAGGTAAATACGGTTTACCCAGATTGTTGACGGAAAGTTCCGGTTTAAATTCCGGCTTTATGATTCCGCAATACACGGCTGCAGCACTGGTTACGGAAAATAAAACCCTCTGCTTTCCCGCTTCTGCAGATTCTATTCCGACAAGTTTGGGACAGGAAGACCACGTGTCGATGGGAAGTATTTCGGGCAGGAAATTCAACCAGGTTTTAGGAAATCTGGAAAATATTCTTTCCGTTGAACTCATGTTTGGCGCGCAGGGACTGGAATTCCGCCGTCCGGCAAAATGCTCCAAATACGTGGAAAATGCTTACGACTTGATCCGAACCAAGGTGGCCAAATTAGAAAACGACCGTTTGATCGGCGAAGATATGCTGGCGATCGCAGATTTCATTCGCGAACGAAAATTTGAAGTGAATTAAAAAAGGAAAATTTAAAGTGAAGCATTCATGAATTTTTTCCAGGAATTAAAAATAAATTGATCTTATCAAGTTCTGCGGTAATCTAAGTTTTACGCAGAACTTTTCTTTTAACGCCATACATCCAGAAACCCAGTGCGATGACGACAAATTGGATAAGGAGTCGGATTACGGCAACATTAAAATTCTTAACCAACGGATTTTCATGATTTTTAACGCGGAAAACGTCCCAGATGTGCAGCGGTAAAAAAACAATCATCAAAATACTGAAACCCAAGACACCGTATTTTCGCGTTTTCGGTACCAACAAAAGAATTCCGACCAAAGCCTCAGAGATCACCGCAAAAAAATCTGCAAAGGCAACCGGAATAAACGGGGGAATCATTGCCAAATATATTTCAGCATTGACGATATGGTTGTACGCAGCTGCCAAAAGGATGATGCCAAAAACGATCGAAAAAATATTGGTTAAGAGATTTTGCGTTTTTAAGTTCATGTTTTGTTTTTCAAACGTAATTTATAAATACACCAGGTTTCAAAGGTAGAATTTTCATTATAAAAAATCTCAAACGTGTCCATTTGTACATGCACTTTTAGAATAACTTTTTATCTTTAAGGCATGAATACATTTTTAGTTGGGATCAGCTTACTGCTTTCCATTTTATTTTCCGCCCAATCCGTGGCGAACCCCTCCTCAGAAATCTATGATGATCTTTTGCGCCTGCAAAATAACACGACGGTGATGTATCTTGCGGCGCATCCGGACGATGAAAACACGAGAATTATTTCCTGGCTCACGCACGAGAAACACGTGGATGCGGTTTATTTGTCCTTAACACGGGGCGACGGCGGACAGAACTTAATCGGCACAGAAAAGGGCGAATTGTTGGGATTGCTGCGCACGCAGGAACTTTTGGAAGCCCGGAAAATCGATAAAGGGCGACAGTGGTTTACCAGAGCTTTGGATTTTGGGTATTCGAAAACTGCCACGGAAACTCTGAAGTTTTGGGACAAGCAGGAAATTTTATCTGACGTCGTTTGGGCGATCCGCAAAAATAGACCCGAAATCATCATCACGCGTTTTGATCCGAACTCCAACGGCGAAACACACGGACATCACACCGCTTCTGCCCTTTTGGCGATGGAAGCTTTTGATTTGGCCGCGAATCCGAAAGCTTTTCCGGAACAGCTGAAATATGTGCAGGTTTGGCAGCCCAAAAGAATGTTCTACAATACAAGTTGGTGGTTTTACGGCAGCAAAGAAAATTTTGAAAAAGCCGATAAAGGCGATCTTTTTTCCCTAAACGTGGGAAATTATTATCCGATCCTGGGGATTTCCAATAACGAAATTTCTGCTGAAGCCAGAAGCAAACACGCGTGCCAGGGTTTTGGGATGGCATTGGAACGCGGAACGGACATGGAATATTTGAAATTTCTGAAAGGCGACAAACCAAACTCCAACGATATTTTTGAGGGCATCAACTTAAAATCTCAGGACAAAACGGTGCAAAACCAATTAGACAAAACCGTTTCTGACTTTCAGTTTAATAATCCTCAATTATCACTGAAAAATTTAGTAACGGTTTATGAATTAATTAAAAAAGAAAATCCGAACGATCCGAAGTTAGAACAGGTAAAAAATTTAATTCTAAAAACGCAGGGCATTTACCTGGAATGGACGACGGATGAGGCTTTCGGAACTTCCAACGAAGAAATTGCAACCAAGCTGGAAATTGCAAACAGAAGTGGTGCAGATTTAAATTTTTCCTTTGAAGGAAAAAATCAGAAAATTGCAGGGAACGAATCTTTTAAAACCACGGAAAAGTTTAAAATTGAGAATGCGAAAATATCCAATCCGTACTGGCTGCAGGAAGTTCCAAAAAATAATCTGTACGTCGTTAGTAATCCGGAAAATATTGGCTTGCCAGAAACTTCAACTTCCATCAATAAAAACGTAACAATAGATTTTGGGTCTGCAAAGATCGATTTTGAAGTTCCATTGCAGCAAAAGACCGTCAATCCGTCGATCGGCGAAATATACGAACCGTTTTATACCGTGCCTTCGTTCGTGGCTAATTTCGATCAGGATAATTTTATTTTCAGCGGGCGGGCGAAACAGATTTCGGTGAACGTCCAAAGTTTTGCAGCCAATTCGACGGCGAAAATATTTTTAAAAAGCAGCAAAGACTGGAAAATTTCCGCGGCACAAACTGTCAACTTTAAAGAAGTCGGCGAAAATAAAAACGTGACTTTCACCGTAGAGCCGCTGTCGAAAAATGCAAATAACGTTATCGAAGCCGTTGTGGAAGCGAAAGGCAAAACCTACGATCAGTCTTTGAACGTGGTGCAATATCCACACATGGACCGGCAGATCTGGGTGAAAAATGCGCAGGCCAAAATCCAAAACTTAGACCTGAAAATTCCGGCGGTCAGGATCGCTTATCTTAAAGGTTCCGGTGACGAAATCCCTTCGTCATTACGGGCGATCGGTTTGAAGGTAGATGAACTGGATTTAAAAAATTGGAATTCTGCACCGTTAAAAAATTACGATGTTTTAATTTTGGGAATTCGGGTGTTTAATACACAGCCCGAAATGGGACTGATCAATAAAGATATCTGGAAATTTGTGGAAAACGGCGGTCTCGTGATCAATCAGTACAACACCAACCGCGGTTTGCTGACGGATGAAATTGCACCTTTTACTTTAAAATTAGGCGGGAGCAGAATTTCTGAGGAAGATGCAGCGTTGAAAATTCTCCTTCCAAATCACGCGGTTTTTCAGTCGCCGAATGTTATTACACCGCGAGATTTTGATAATTGGGTGCAGGAAAGAGGGTTGTATTTTGCGGACAGCTGGGACAAAGATTTAATTCCGCTTTTGGAAGGAAATGATACGGGAGAAACGCCGAAACAGGGAATTTTATTGGCTGGGAAATATGGAAAAGGAACTTATGTTTACACGGGCTTGTCCTTCTTCCGGGAATTGCCGGCGGGCGTTCCGGGTGCTTATAAGCTCTTTATGAATATTCTCGCGCTGGGTTCGAAGAAATAAAACAGGTTTAACCAAGAAAGGAAAAAAGCTTTTCGTGTCTTCAACAATACAAAAGGACAAAAAAGGTTTGTGATCTTCTTTGGAATAGTAACGCAAATCGTTTAAAAAAACACGACTTGTTTAGAAAACGTATTGCAGCCCGACCTGAGTGGAGCTCTTTTTATATGGAACGCAGTGGAATATAAAAAAGCGGGAACGGAGGGCGGAAATTGCTGCCCAAATAAAAAATCGGCGAAAGAAAGAAAATATGAATCACAAAAAGGAAACGAATTTTAAACCGCTCTATCTTACATTATTGATGCTGATGTTTTTGATGATCGTAGCAATGCTCATCTTTCAAAATAAATATCGATGAAAACTTTAGATTGGGCAGTTTTAGTTTTCGTTTTGCTGTTTATCGTCATCTACGGTATTTATAAGTCGAAAAAGGTAAAAACTTCGGCGTCTTTTTTGGGCGGAAAAAGCAACCCGTGGTGGATGGTGGGTTTGAGCATTATGGCGACACAGGCAAGTGCCATCACCTTCCTTTCGACGCCCGGACAGGCGTACCACGACGGTTTGGGTTTCGTGCAGTTTTATTTTGGTTTGCCGCTCGCCATGGTTATTCTGTGCGTTTGGGTGTTGCCAAAATTTTTTAAAATGAACGTTTTGACGGCCTATGAATATCTAGAAAAACGCTTTGGACTTTCTACACGTATCCTAACGGCGATTTTATTTCTCATCCAAAGAGGTCTGGCGGCGGGCATTACGGTTTTTGCACCGGCGATTATCTTGTCCACGATCCTAGGGTGGAACTTGATGGTAACAAACATTGTGATCGGCGCTTTGGTGACGCTTTACACCCTTGTTGGCGGTACGGAAGCGGTGAGCCAAACACAGAAGCAACAGATGATCGTGATTTTTATCGGAATGTTTCTGGCCTTTTTTCTCATCGTACACAAATTGCCGCTGGATCTGAATGACGCGCTGCTCTATTCCGGCCAAATGGGGAAAATAAATCCCGTGAGTTTTGAATTTGATATGAACAACAGGTATAATATCTGGTCGGCATTTCTGGGCGGAACCTTTTTGTTTTTGAGTTATTTCGGGACGGATCAAAGTCAGGTTCAAAGGTATCTTACGGGAAAAAGCCTGAAGGAAGCGCGGCTTGGACTGCTTTTTAATGGCCTTTTTAAGATTCCGATGCAGTTTTTTATCCTTTTTATCGGGGTGATGGTTTTTGTCTTTTTTCAGTTTGAGAAAACGCCGCTAAATTTTAATCCGCTTTCACAGAAACTTGAAAATACTGCAGCGTATCAAACTTTAAATACAGAATTTAATCAAGTTCACGAGGATAAAAAGCAGAAAATAATCGAGTGGAAATCGGGTCATTCGGAAGAGGTAATGTCGGAACTTAAAGTTCTGCAGGCGAAAGAAATTACGATCCGCAAGGATGTGAAAACCCTCATCGATAAGGAAGCGCCCGAAATTGAATCTAACGACAAAGACTATGTTTTTATTTATTATATCCTGAATTATCTGCCCACGGGAATTGTAGGCTTGCTGATTGCGGTGATCCTTTCCGCGGCGATGAGTTCGACATCCTCTGAGTTGAATGCCCTGGCGACAACCACCGTTGTGGATATTTACAAACGGAATTTCGCGCCTAACATTTCAGAAAAAAATATTTGAACGCGTCGCGCCTGTTCACGTTGATGTGGGGAATGATCGCGATCTTTTTTGCGGTGAATGCGAGTTTGTTTGAAAACTTAATTCAGGCGGTAAACATTATCGGCTCTTTATTTTACGGAACAATTTTGGGGGTTTTCGCCATCGCTTTTCTCTTCCCCAAAATAGGCGGAAAAGCCACGATGTGGAGTATTGTGATTGTAGAGCCGATTATTATTTTGCTATACTTTCTGGAGGTGAGGGAAGTGATCCGGCTGGAATTTCTATGGCTCAATCCGATAGGCTGTTTGCTGATGATTGCTTCTGCGGGTTTACTGCAACCACTGTTTCGGAAAGAAACCGCATAGAAATATTACTAAAAAGATCTTTCGATAAAAAAAGTGGACACCAAATTTTTGATGTCCACTTTCTATTTTGAAAAAAGAGCAATGTTATTTACTCCATTTCGCGATATTGTCTGTATTGATTTTTACGTAATCTTCGTTACCCTCTTTCTTTGCGAGTTCCAGCGATTTTTTTGCAGTTGCAACGGCTTCTTTTTTCATTCCGTTTGCAGCCTGGATTTCCGCTTTCTGCTTCAGCATATAGTAAACATCCGGTTGCATTTCATTTGCTTTATTGGCGTATTCAAGGGCTTTCTTCAAATCCATGTTCTGTTGCAAAAGATAACCTGCAGCCTGATTATAATCTGAAGCTTTCGCCTCTTTTGAAGACAACGTTTTAGTTATCGATTCTAAAACTTCATTTTTAGAATTCATCTCGATCGGAACTTTTACAAGAGTATTTTCCCAATTGATGGTCAGGTTGGCTTTGTCATTTTTAAGGTCCGCAAAACCAATGCTGAACGTTTCGGAATACATGGAACTTTTCTCTGCTTTAACTTTCGTTCTGGCAGCAATCAAGTCTGCGCTGAGTTCTTTTGGGGCGCCCCATTGTTCCGTGTCTTTATACAGAATAACTTCCCAATCGGTTTGGGACGGAATGGAATACAGTGCATATTTTCCGGCCGGAACTTTAATGCCACCGAAAAGTGCATCGCCGGAGAAAGTAATATCGGTAGAGCCATTCGCGCCGGTTCTCCAGAGTTGATTCATCGGTACCAAATCTCCAAAAATGGTACGGCCTTTCGCCGAAGGCCTGGAATAATCGACGGTTACTTCTGCCAGCCCTATCGATTGTTTCACGCTGGATGAGGGACTGGGCTGCGGTGTTTTCACCTGGGCGTTACCAAGAGAAACTGCACCGGCCGCAAGTAGGGATAAAAGAATTTTTTTCATCTTTAAAAAGTTTTTATTAGTGTATAAATTTACTTAAAATTTTATTGCTTTACTAATTTAATGAAGTTTGGGGGTAGAAAGTTACCATTAAGAACCTCTGCTTTCCGGATACAAAAAAAGCTCATCAAAATAATTGATGAGCTTTAAAAAGACTGGCGGCGACCTACTCTCCCGCTTTCGCAGTACCATCGGCGCTAGAGGGCTTAACTTCTGTGTTCGGAATGGGAACAGGTGAGCCCCTCTGCTAAAACCACCCTAAGTTGGTTTTGTACAAAAGGTTGTACAGTATATTATTATTAAAAAAGACGAGTGTAGATAATAGACGGATAGATAATAGACTTTAAGTCTCTTATCTCTTGTCTTTAAATCTTATGTCTGATTTAAAAAATCGATAAAAACGTTCACAAAGAGAAGACCGTGTTGCACTTTCGGAGTGCCTATATTAAGCTATAAATCTACGGGTAATTAGTACTACTCGGCTATGACATTACTGCCTTTACACCTATAGCCTATCAACGTTGTCATCTCCAACGACCCTTAAAAGATGTCTCATCTTGAGGCAGGTTTCGCACTTATATGCTTTCAGTGCTTATCCTTTCCAAACGTAGCTACTCTGCGATGCACTTGGCAATACAACAGATACACCAGAGGTTTGTTCAAATCGGTCCTCTCGTACTAGATTCAAGCCCTCTCAAACATCTAACGCCCGCAATAGATAGAGACCGAACTGTCTCACGACGTTCTGAACCCAGCTCGCGTGCCACTTTAATGGGCGAACAGCCCAACCCTTGGGACCTTCTCCAGCCCCAGGATGTGACGAGCCGACATCGAGGTGCCGAACCTCCCCGTCGATATGAGCTCTTGGGGGAGACTAGCCTGTTATCCCCGGAGTACCTTTTATCCTATGAGCGATGGCCCTTCCATACGGAACCACCGGATCACTATGTCCTGCTTTCGCACCTGATCGACTTGTAGGTCTCACAGTCAAGCACCCTTATGCCATTACACTCTACGCACGGTTACCAAGCGTGCTGAGGGTACCTTTGAAAGCCTCCGTTACTCTTTTGGAGGCGACCACCCCAGTCAAACTACCCACCACGCAATGTCCTTCTGTTAAGAAGTTAGGCTCCAAATAAACAAAGGGTGGTATTTCAACGTTGACTCCACCGACACTAGCGTGCCAGCTTCAAAGTCTCCCACCTATCCTACACATTGTTTATTCAAAGTCAATACGAAGTTATAGTAAAGGTTCACAGGGTCTTTTCGTCCCATTGCGGGTACTCGGCATCTTCACCGAGACTACAATTTCACAGAGCTCATGGTTGAGACAGTGCCCAGATCGTTACACCATTCGTGCAGGTCGGAACTTACCCGACAAGGAATTTCGCTACCTTAGGACCGTTATAGTTACGGCCGCCGTTTACTGGGGCTTCAGTTAATTGCTTCGCCTTGCGGCTAACAACCTTCCTTAACCTTCCAGCACCGGGCAGGTGTCAGACCCTATACAGCATCTTTCGATTTAGCAGAGTCCTGTGTTTTTGATAAACAGTCGCCTGGGCCTCTTCACTGCGGCCAGCATTGCTGCTGGCGTCTCTTCTTCCGAAGTTACGAGACTATTTTGCCTAGTTCCTTAACCATGATTCACTCTAGCACCTTAGGATTCTCTCCTCGACTACCTGTGTCGGTTTTGGTACGGGTTGCTTCACTTCGGCTTTTCTTGGAACCGCTTTCCCTACAACAACTTCGCCCGAAGGCTAGGTCTTGACTATTCCGTCAGTCTCCAGTAAGTACGGCAGTCCGTCCCCTTTTTAGTGTGAGCAAGTTAGGGAATATTAACCCTATGTCCATCCACTTCCCCTTTCGGGTTCGCGTTAGGTCCCGACTAACCCTCAGCTGATTAGCATGGCTGAGGAAACCTTAGTCTTTCGGTGAGCGGGTTTCTCGCCCGCTTTATCGTTACTTATGCCTACATTTTCTTTTCTGTACGCTCCACCAGAACTCACGTTCCAGCTTCTGTGCAAACAGAATGCTCCCCTACCAGATATAACTCTAAAGTTATAAATCCATAGCTTCGGTACTATACTTATGCCCGATTATTATCCATGCCGAACCGCTCGACTAGTGAGCTGTTACGCACTCTTTAAATGAATGGCTGCTTCCAAGCCAACATCCTAGCTGTCAATGCAGTTCAACCGCGTTATTTCAACTTAGTATAGATTTGGGGACCTTAGCTGTTGGTCCGGGTTCTTTCCCTCTCGGACATGGACCTTAGCACCCATGCCCTCACTGCTGCAGAACATTTATTAGCATTCGGAGTTTGTCAGGAATTGGTAGGTGATGAAACCCCCGCATCCAATCAGTAGCTCTACCTCTAATAAACTATATTGCAACGCTGCACCTAAATGCATTTCGGGGAGTACGAGCTATCTCCCAGTTTGATTGGCCTTTCACCCCTACCCACAAGTCATCCGAAGACTTTTCAACGTCAACCGGTTCGGTCCTCCACTTTGTGTTACCAAAGCTTCAACCTGCCCATGGGTAGATCACAAGGTTTCGCGTCTAATCCTACTAACTAAGCGCCCTATTCAGACTCGCTTTCGCTCCGCCTCCGTACCTGAAGTACTTAAGCTCGCTAGTAAAATTAACTCGTAGGCTCATTATGCAAAAGGCACGCCGTCACCCAACTTGTGGGCTCCGACCGCTTGTAGGCGTACGGTTTCAGGTTCTCTTTCACCCTTCTATTCGAAGTGCTTTTCACCTTTCCTTCACAGTACTTGTTCACTATCGGTCTTTCAGGAGTATTTAGCCTTGGAGGATGGTCCCCCCATATTCAGACAGGATTTCACGTGTCCCGCCCTACTCATTTATCATCCAAATATGCCTTTCAAATACGGGGCTATCACCCGCTATGGCCGTTCTTTCCAGAACGTTCTTCTAAACATATAAAGACTTTTGGGCTAATCCGCTTTCGCTCGCCGCTACTTACGGAATCTCTTCGATTTCTTTTCCTCCGGGTACTTAGATGTTTCAGTTCTCCGGGTTTGCTCTCTAAATAAATAGAGTGACTGGTCTTCAACCAGCCGGGTTGCCCCATTCGGACATCTGCGGATCAATTCGTGTGTGCCGATCCCCGCAGCTTTTCGCAGCTTACCGCGTCCTTCTTCGCCTCTGAAAGCCTAGGCATCCGCCATACGCCCTTAACGATTTCTTTCCTAATATAAAATTAGTTCAGTATTTTTTGTCTAACATTGCTGTTAAACGATATTTTTAAAACTCGGCACCCGAAAGTGCGCGGTTTTCTCTTTGTGATGTTCTTATCGTTAATGTCAATGATCTTTTTTCTTATTAGTTCCTTAATAAACAGAAATTGTTTTTGGCTCTTTCCGTCACTTTTAAATTAAAGTCCTAATACGTGAATAATCGAGGTATCGCTCCTCTTTAATAAACATTCTTATGTTTACTTTGCCTTCTCTGGCATCATTCTTCAATCTTAAAATATAAATATCTTCTGTTCTTGCTTTATTTCTAAAGCTTTTTGCTGTATCGCTACAACTTTTCTCACTATACTGCTATAGTTTGTGGAGAATAAGGGAGTCGAACCCTTGACCTCCTGCGTGCAAGGCAGGCGCTCTAGCCAACTGAGCTAATTCCCCGCTAGTGGAGTCTTTGAGTAAGTGCGCAGTGGAGTGTTTGGGTATTTCTACTCCTTAACTCTTCTGCTTTTCTACTCTTGTACTCTAAATTAGTAGTCTCGGGCAGGCTCGAACTGCCGACCTCTACATTATCAGTGTAGCGCTCTAACCAGCTGAGCTACGAGACTCTTTTATGAGTAATGGGTGATGAGTAATAAGTAATATGTGAATATTATCTTTCCTCTCCTTCATCCTCAATCTCTATTCCCTGATTACTAATCCTAGTGGGTATATTTTTTAAATACCAACCGTCCAAATAAGAAAAAACTAAAGCTAACTTTAAGTAAAGCCAATGATACTTGCGTATCGTGTTGTTTGTTTATACTCTCCTAACGAAGAGTCTCAAAAATGAGATGTTCCAGCCGCACCTTCCGGTACGGCTACCTTGTTACGACTTAGCCCTAGTTACCTGTTTTACCCTAGGCAGCTCCTTTTACGGTCACCGACTTCAGGTACCCCAGACTTCCATGGCTTGACGGGCGGTGTGTACAAGGCCCGGGAACGTATTCACCGCGCCATGGCTGATGCGCGATTACTAGCGATTCCAGCTTCATAGAGTCGAGTTGCAGACTCCAATCCGAACTGAGACCGGCTTTCGAGATTCGCATCACATCGCTGTGTAGCTGCCCTCTGTACCGGCCATTGTATTACGTGTGTGGCCCAAGACGTAAGGGCCGTGATGATTTGACGTCATCCCCACCTTCCTCACTACTTGCGTAGGCAGTCTCACTAGAGTCCTCAACTTAATGTTAGCAACTAGTGACAGGGGTTGCGCTCGTTGCAGGACTTAACCTAACACCTCACGGCACGAGCTGACGACAACCATGCAGCACCTTGAAAAATGTCCGAAGAAGGGTCTATTTATAAACCTGTCATTTCCCATTTAAGTCTTGGTAAGGTTCCTCGCGTATCATCGAATTAAACCACATAATCCACCGCTTGTGCGGGCCCCCGTCAATTCCTTTGAGTTTCATTCTTGCGAACGTACTCCCCAGGTGGCTAACTTATCGCTTTCGCTTGGTCTCTGAATCCGAAAATCCAAAAACGAGTTAGCATCGTTTACGGCGTGGACTACCAGGGTATCTAATCCTGTTCGCTACCCACGCTTTCGTCCCTCAGCGTCAGTTAAATTTTGGTAACCTGCCTTCGCAATTGGTGTTCTAAGTAATATCTATGCATTTCACCGCTACACTACTTATTCCAGCTACCTCAAATTTACTCAAGACCAACAGTATCAATGGCAGTTTCATAGTTAAGCTATGAGATTTCACCACTGACTTATCAGTCCGCCTGCGGACCCTTTAAACCCAATAAATCCGGATAACGCTTGCACCCTCCGTATTACCGCGGCTGCTGGCACGGAGTTAGCCGGTGCTTATTCGTACAGTACCTTCAGCTATTTACACGTAAATAGGTTTATTCCTGTACAAAAGAAGTTTACAATCCGTAGGACCTTAATCCTTCACGCGGGATGGCTGGATCAGGCTCTCACCCATTGTCCAATATTCCTCACTGCTGCCTCCCGTAGGAGTCTGGTCCGTGTCTCAGTACCAGTGTGGGGGATCTCCCTCTCAGGACCCCTAAAGATCACAGACTTGGTGAGCCGTTACCTCACCAACTATCTAATCTTGCGCGTGCCCATCTCTATCCACCGGAGTTTTCAATATCTAATGATGCCATCAAATATATTATGGAGTATTAATCTTCCTTTCGAAAGGCTATTCCCCTGATAAAGGTAGGTTGCACACGTGTTACGCACCCGTACGCCGCTCTCTCTGTTCCGAAGAACAAATACCGCTCGGCTTGCATGTGTTAGGCCTCCCGCTAGCGTTCATCCTGAGCCAGGATCAAACTCTCCATTGTATGTTTGTCTGACTCACTCAAAGTTATTAACGCTTTAGTTTTTTCTTACTTTTTGGTTGTTATTTGTATGTCAATGATCTCTATGCTTCTCGCTTTATATCCGGAATCTCTTCTGTCGTTTGTTCCGAATTGCGAGTGCAAAAGTAGGTATTAATTTTATGATGACCAAATGTTTTTGAAAGAAATTTGAAACTTTATCTTGTAAGCCTCAATCCCAATCCCTAATAACACTCAATCCAAATCCTCTCCTGCGCTCCCCTCCTCTCTCGATTTGGGATTGCAAAGATAAGAACTTATTCCTAATTAGCAAGCTTTATAAACAAAAAAAATAAAAATTTTATTTCCCATCTATTCAATTCTTACCTCTACTTCGCTACCTATTAAGGTTCGGCAAAGATAAGTTAATATTAAGTTCACTCACAAGCACTATTTAAATCTATTTACCAAATGTGGAAAAGTACCCCTGTAAGAATTTGATTTTTAAGAAGGTACCAAAAAATTAAAGTTATCCACACTGCGAAATATACCAAAATTGCGGTAGGGATAGTAGTGGAAATCCCGCAGTAGCACAGGCCTTAGCGGCCGCAAACGAGGAATTGGAACGCATAGCCCGACCTGAGCCAGGCAAAATTAACTATTACAAAAATAAGCCCCGGCGAAGGGACCGCCCAAAAAAATTAAAAGGTAAGATCATTCTGATTTAATTATCTTGAAAATCAAGGAAGGGTCCACGGCAACGCAGATCCATGGATAAAAGTACAAGATAAAGCCAAGCCATTTTTAAGACATTATGGAACCATACGATTGTAAGGAACATTAAAAGACCTCGACAAGTCCTCAGAAGGGCCTACCGTGAGTAATCGAATAGGTAGACTATTAAGCATGTTTTGAAGCAAGTACTATTAAGATGACCATGGGGGTGAGATCAATGTATGTTGTTATGTAAGTTATAGGAAATTGTACTTTTTATTTCTAACTTATTGTACAGGTTTGTTGGATTTCCGGATACAAAAAAAGCTCATCAAAATAATTGATGAGCTTTAAAAAGACTGGCGGCGACCTACTCTCCCGCTTTCGCAGTACCATCGGCGCTAGAGGGCTTAACTTCTGTGTTCGGAATGGGAACAGGTGAGCCCCTCTGCTAAAACCACCCTAAGTTGGTTTTGTACAAAAGGTTGTACAGTATATTATTATTAAAAAAGACGAGTGTAGATAATAGACGGATAGATAATAGACTTTAAGTCTCTTATCTCTTGTCTTTAAATCTTATGTCTGATTTAAAAAATCGATAAAAACGTTCACAAAGAGAAGACCGTGTTGCACTTTCGGAGTGCCTATATTAAGCTATAAATCTACGGGTAATTAGTACTACTCGGCTATGACATTACTGCCTTTACACCTATAGCCTATCAACGTTGTCATCTCCAACGACCCTTAAAAGATGTCTCATCTTGAGGCAGGTTTCGCACTTATATGCTTTCAGTGCTTATCCTTTCCAAACGTAGCTACTCTGCGATGCACTTGGCAATACAACAGATACACCAGAGGTTTGTTCAAATCGGTCCTCTCGTACTAGATTCAAGCCCTCTCAAACATCTAACGCCCGCAATAGATAGAGACCGAACTGTCTCACGACGTTCTGAACCCAGCTCGCGTGCCACTTTAATGGGCGAACAGCCCAACCCTTGGGACCTTCTCCAGCCCCAGGATGTGACGAGCCGACATCGAGGTGCCGAACCTCCCCGTCGATATGAGCTCTTGGGGGAGACTAGCCTGTTATCCCCGGAGTACCTTTTATCCTATGAGCGATGGCCCTTCCATACGGAACCACCGGATCACTATGTCCTGCTTTCGCACCTGATCGACTTGTAGGTCTCACAGTCAAGCACCCTTATGCCATTACACTCTACGCACGGTTACCAAGCGTGCTGAGGGTACCTTTGAAAGCCTCCGTTACTCTTTTGGAGGCGACCACCCCAGTCAAACTACCCACCACGCAATGTCCTTCTGTTAAGAAGTTAGGCTCCAAATAAACAAAGGGTGGTATTTCAACGTTGACTCCACCGACACTAGCGTGCCAGCTTCAAAGTCTCCCACCTATCCTACACATTGTTTATTCAAAGTCAATACGAAGTTATAGTAAAGGTTCACAGGGTCTTTTCGTCCCATTGCGGGTACTCGGCATCTTCACCGAGACTACAATTTCACAGAGCTCATGGTTGAGACAGTGCCCAGATCGTTACACCATTCGTGCAGGTCGGAACTTACCCGACAAGGAATTTCGCTACCTTAGGACCGTTATAGTTACGGCCGCCGTTTACTGGGGCTTCAGTTAATTGCTTCGCCTTGCGGCTAACAACCTTCCTTAACCTTCCAGCACCGGGCAGGTGTCAGACCCTATACAGCATCTTTCGATTTAGCAGAGTCCTGTGTTTTTGATAAACAGTCGCCTGGGCCTCTTCACTGCGGCCAGCATTGCTGCTGGCGTCTCTTCTTCCGAAGTTACGAGACTATTTTGCCTAGTTCCTTAACCATGATTCACTCTAGCACCTTAGGATTCTCTCCTCGACTACCTGTGTCGGTTTTGGTACGGGTTGCTTCACTTCGGCTTTTCTTGGAACCGCTTTCCCTACAACAACTTCGCCCGAAGGCTAGGTCTTGACTATTCCGTCAGTCTCCAGTAAGTACGGCAGTCCGTCCCCTTTTTAGTGTGAGCAAGTTAGGGAATATTAACCCTATGTCCATCCACTTCCCCTTTCGGGTTCGCGTTAGGTCCCGACTAACCCTCAGCTGATTAGCATGGCTGAGGAAACCTTAGTCTTTCGGTGAGCGGGTTTCTCGCCCGCTTTATCGTTACTTATGCCTACATTTTCTTTTCTGTACGCTCCACCAGAACTCACGTTCCAGCTTCTGTGCAAACAGAATGCTCCCCTACCAGATATAACTCTAAAGTTATAAATCCATAGCTTCGGTACTATACTTATGCCCGATTATTATCCATGCCGAACCGCTCGACTAGTGAGCTGTTACGCACTCTTTAAATGAATGGCTGCTTCCAAGCCAACATCCTAGCTGTCAATGCAGTTCAACCGCGTTATTTCAACTTAGTATAGATTTGGGGACCTTAGCTGTTGGTCCGGGTTCTTTCCCTCTCGGACATGGACCTTAGCACCCATGCCCTCACTGCTGCAGAACATTTATTAGCATTCGGAGTTTGTCAGGAATTGGTAGGTGATGAAACCCCCGCATCCAATCAGTAGCTCTACCTCTAATAAACTATATTGCAACGCTGCACCTAAATGCATTTCGGGGAGTACGAGCTATCTCCCAGTTTGATTGGCCTTTCACCCCTACCCACAAGTCATCCGAAGACTTTTCAACGTCAACCGGTTCGGTCCTCCACTTTGTGTTACCAAAGCTTCAACCTGCCCATGGGTAGATCACAAGGTTTCGCGTCTAATCCTACTAACTAAGCGCCCTATTCAGACTCGCTTTCGCTCCGCCTCCGTACCTGAAGTACTTAAGCTCGCTAGTAAAATTAACTCGTAGGCTCATTATGCAAAAGGCACGCCGTCACCCAACTTGTGGGCTCCGACCGCTTGTAGGCGTACGGTTTCAGGTTCTCTTTCACCCTTCTATTCGAAGTGCTTTTCACCTTTCCTTCACAGTACTTGTTCACTATCGGTCTTTCAGGAGTATTTAGCCTTGGAGGATGGTCCCCCCATATTCAGACAGGATTTCACGTGTCCCGCCCTACTCATTTATCATCCAAATATGCCTTTCAAATACGGGGCTATCACCCGCTATGGCCGTTCTTTCCAGAACGTTCTTCTAAACATATAAAGACTTTTGGGCTAATCCGCTTTCGCTCGCCGCTACTTACGGAATCTCTTCGATTTCTTTTCCTCCGGGTACTTAGATGTTTCAGTTCTCCGGGTTTGCTCTCTAAATAAATAGAGTGACTGGTCTTCAACCAGCCGGGTTGCCCCATTCGGACATCTGCGGATCAATTCGTGTGTGCCGATCCCCGCAGCTTTTCGCAGCTTACCGCGTCCTTCTTCGCCTCTGAAAGCCTAGGCATCCGCCATACGCCCTTAACGATTTCTTTCCTAATATAAAATTAGTTCAGTATTTTTTGTCTAACATTGCTGTTAAACGATATTTTTAAAACTCGGCACCCGAAAGTGCGCGGTTTTCTCTTTGTGATGTTCTTATCGTTAATGTCAATGATCTTTTTTCTTATTAGTTCCTTAATAAACAGAAATTGTTTTTGGCTCTTTCCGTCACTTTTAAATTAAAGTCCCAATACGTGAATAATCGAGGTATCGCTCCTCTTTAATAAACATTCTTATGTTTACTTTGCCTTCTTTGGCCTCATTCTTCAATCTTAAAATATAAATATCTTCTGTTCTTGCTTTATTTTTAAAGCGTTTCGCTGTATCGCTACAACTCTTCTCACTATACTGCTATAGTTTGTGGAGAATAAGGGAGTCGAACCCTTGACCTCCTGCGTGCAAGGCAGGCGCTCTAGCCAACTGAGCTAATTCCCCGCTAGTGGAGTCTTTGAGTAATTGCGTAGTGGAGTGTTTGGGTATTTCTACTCCTTAACTCTTCTGCTTTTCTACTCTTGTACTCTAAATTAGTAGTCTCGGGCAGGCTCGAACTGCCGACCTCTACATTATCAGTGTAGCGCTCTAACCAGCTGAGCTACGAGACTCTTTTATGAGTAATGGGTGATGAGTAATAAGTAATATGTGAATATTATCTTTCCTCTCCTTCATTCTCAATCTCTATTCCCTGATTACTAATCCTAGTGGGTATATTTTTTAAATACCAACCGTCCAAATAAGAAAAAACTAAAGCTAACTTTAAGTAAAGCCAATGATACTTGCGTATCGTGTTGTTTGTTTATACTCTCCTAACGAAGAGTCTCAAAAATGAGATGTTCCAGCCGCACCTTCCGGTACGGCTACCTTGTTACGACTTAGCCCTAGTTACCTGTTTTACCCTAGGCAGCTCCTTTTACGGTCACCGACTTCAGGTACCCCAGACTTCCATGGCTTGACGGGCGGTGTGTACAAGGCCCGGGAACGTATTCACCGCGCCATGGCTGATGCGCGATTACTAGCGATTCCAGCTTCATAGAGTCGAGTTGCAGACTCCAATCCGAACTGAGACCGGCTTTCGAGATTCGCATCACATCGCTGTGTAGCTGCCCTCTGTACCGGCCATTGTATTACGTGTGTGGCCCAAGACGTAAGGGCCGTGATGATTTGACGTCATCCCCACCTTCCTCACTACTTGCGTAGGCAGTCTCACTAGAGTCCTCAACTTAATGTTAGCAACTAGTGACAGGGGTTGCGCTCGTTGCAGGACTTAACCTAACACCTCACGGCACGAGCTGACGACAACCATGCAGCACCTTGAAAAATGTCCGAAGAAGGGTCTATTTCTAAACCTGTCATTTCCCATTTAAGTCTTGGTAAGGTTCCTCGCGTATCATCGAATTAAACCACATAATCCACCGCTTGTGCGGGCCCCCGTCAATTCCTTTGAGTTTCATTCTTGCGAACGTACTCCCCAGGTGGCTAACTTATCGCTTTCGCTTGGTCTCTGAATCCGAAAATCCAAAAACGAGTTAGCATCGTTTACGGCGTGGACTACCAGGGTATCTAATCCTGTTCGCTACCCACGCTTTCGTCCCTCAGCGTCAGTTAAATTTTGGTAACCTGCCTTCGCAATTGGTGTTCTAAGTAATATCTATGCATTTCACCGCTACACTACTTATTCCAGCTACCTCAAATTTACTCAAGACCAACAGTATCAATGGCAGTTTCATAGTTAAGCTATGAGATTTCACCACTGACTTATCAGTCCGCCTGCGGACCCTTTAAACCCAATAAATCCGGATAACGCTTGCACCCTCCGTATTACCGCGGCTGCTGGCACGGAGTTAGCCGGTGCTTATTCGTACAGTACCTTCAGCTATTTACACGTAAATAGGTTTATTCCTGTACAAAAGAAGTTTACAATCCGTAGGACCTTAATCCTTCACGCGGGATGGCTGGATCAGGCTCTCACCCATTGTCCAATATTCCTCACTGCTGCCTCCCGTAGGAGTCTGGTCCGTGTCTCAGTACCAGTGTGGGGGATCTCCCTCTCAGGACCCCTAAAGATCACAGACTTGGTGAGCCGTTACCTCACCAACTATCTAATCTTGCGCGTGCCCATCTCTATCCACCGGAGTTTTCAATATCTAATGATGCCATCAAATATATTATGGAGTATTAATCTTCCTTTCGAAAGGCTATTCCCCTGATAAAGGTAGGTTGCACACGTGTTACGCACCCGTACGCCGCTCTCTCTGTTCCGAAGAACAAATACCGCTCGGCTTGCATGTGTTAGGCCTCCCGCTAGCGTTCATCCTGAGCCAGGATCAAACTCTCCATTGTATGTTTGTCTGACTCACTCAAAGTTATTAACGCTTTAGTTTTTTCTTACTTTTTGGTTGTTATTTGTATGTCAATGATCTCTGTGCTTCTCGCTTTATATCCGGAATCTCTTCTGTCGTTTGTTCCGAATTGCGAGTGCAAAAGTAGGTATTAATTTTATGATGACCAAATGTTTTTGAAAGAAATTTGAAACTTTATTTTGTAAGCCTCAATCCCAATCCCTAATAACACTCAATCCAAAATCCTCTCCTGCGCTCCCCTCCTCTCTCGATTTGGGATTGCAAAGATAAGAACTTATTCCTAATTAGCAAGCTTTATAAACAAAAAAAATAAAAATTTTATTTCCCATCTATTCAATTCTTACCTCTACTTCGCTACCTATTAAGGTTCGGCAAAGATAAGTTAATATTAAGTTCACTCACAAGCACTATTTAAATCTATTTACCAAATGTGGAAAAGTACTGTAAGAATTTGATTTTTAAGAAGGTACCAAAAAATTAAAGTTATCCACACTGCGAAATATACCGAAATTGCGGTAGGGATAGTAGTGGAAATCCCGCAGTAGCACAGGCCTTAGCGGCCGCAAACGAGGAATTGGAACGCATAGCCCGACCTGAGCCAATCCAAATTAATGTATTACAAAAATAAGCGCTGGCGAAGGGACCGCCCAAAAAAAATTAAAAGGTAAGATCTTTCACTTTCCGATAGACAAAATATCCAATTAAAACTCCAAGGGTGTCGGCAACCAGGTCTAAACCTTCGAGAGAGCGGCCCAAGTGCATTTCGTCCTGCAAAATTTCGGTGATCAGGCCGTAGATAATCATGATTTGGATGAAGTAAAGAAATTTGATGCGTGGGATGGCTGCCATAAAGCAAAATCCCAGCATTGCAAAAATACTTAGATGCAACAGCTTATCGATTCCCTCGAACATAAAGGGAAACTCCATGTTTTCGACACCGGGCCGCAAGAGCATATAAGTAAGAAATGCCCAATAAATGGGCAAAATCTTCGTAAAAAGTTTCGAAATCTTATCCAAGAGACGCCTGATATTCTTCTGCCGAAAGCAATTCTGTAGTATCTGCTGCGTCACCAATATCTAATTTAATAATCCAGCCTTTCCCGTAAGGATCGGTATTAAGTAGTTCCGGCTCGTCTTCTAAGGCAGAATTAAACTCGGTAACGGTACCTGCTAACGGTAAAAAAAGATCAGAAACCGTTTTCACCGCCTCTACACTTCCAAAAACGTCTCCGGCGGAAAGTTCATCATCCACGGAATCAACATCCACAAAAACAATATCGCCCAATTCGCCCTGCGCGAAATCGGTAATGCCTATCGTTGCAATGTTTCCCTCGATCATAATCCATTCATGGTCTTTGGTGTATTTTAATTCGCCTGGTAAATTCATTTTGTTAATTTTTATTGCTCAAAAATAATTAAAATAATATGATTCTCAAAAGTTTCTTTCCTTTTTAATGCGAAGCATGATAAGATTTGGGCGTTAGAAAATGTAATGAACGGAACCCGCTATTGTACATGATGATTATTGTCCGCATCAATCCCTTAATTTGTCATGTTTTCTTAAATTTGTTCCTTCTAATTAATCAACTGACTTTCGTTGCCATACCTCCTGTTATATAAGGAGGTGTCAATTTCAAAAATAATTAAAAAATGAAAATAGAAAATAAACTCAATATTGCCCATAAAACATTTACCACCTGGAAAGCTGTTCCCTTTAAAGAAAAGCAAAAACTTCTTAAAAAGCTGGCGAAAGTACTGGATGGTGATGCTGAGAAATTTGGTATGATCATTACTCAGGAAATGAACAAGCCCATTTCGCAATCGATCGCGGAAATTAATAAGTGTGCATTGATGGTTCGCTATTATGCAGACGCGGAAAATATACTGAAACCCGAAAAAATTAAAACAGAATTTCGAGTTTCGGAAATTCATTATGTACCCAAAGGCGTTATTTTGGGCGTAATGCCGTGGAACTTTCCTTTTTGGCAGGTGCTTCGTTTTGCAGTGCCGGCAATTCTGGCTGGTAATACGGTGGTAATGAAACATGCTTCTATTTGTTTTGGCAGCGGAAAGGCGATTGAGAAAATTTTTCTGGAAGCTGGTTTTCCGAAAGGGGTTTTCCAGAATTTAGAAATTGGGCACGCAGAGGTAAAGGCGGTTTTAGAGAATAAGATTGTGCAAGGGGTTAGTTTAACCGGCAGCGAAAAAGCTGGTCGTGAAGTTGCGTCGATTGCAGGAAAAAATATTAAAAAATCACTCCTTGAGTTGGGTGGAAGTGATGCATTTATCGTTTTGGACGATGCCGACTTACAGAATGCCGCCGAAAGTGGCGCGAAATCGAGATTAATGAATTGTGGCCAGGCCTGTAACGCTGCGAAAAGATTTATTATTCAGAAGAATATTGAAAAAAATTCATTCCGGTTTTTGTTAAAGAATACCAGAAATTTGTGGCGGGCGATCCCCTGAAAAAGAAAACCAATATGGCGGGAATGGCGCGTCCCGATTTAGCCGACGAGCTGCAAAATCAATATGATAAAGCACTGAAAAATGGTGCAGAAATTATTTTGCCACTGGTAAGAATTTCAGCTACTGAATTTGAGCCCGGATTAATTAAAGTAGAATCGGGAAATCCCATCTTACAGGAAGAACTTTTCGGACCACTGGGGATGGTAATGATAGCAAAAGATGATCAACAGGCAATTGCGCTGGCGAATGACATCCCGTTTGGATTGTCGGATTCCGTGTGGACAAAAGATAAGAAGAGACAACAATTTTATATCGATCATTTAGAATCTGGTACCGTGAGCATTAATAAATCTACCAGTTCTGATCCGAGACTACCGTTCGGTGGCGCAAAATCGTCAGGTTACGGAACAGAACTTTCGACGGTAGCGTTGAAAGAATTTGTCAACATCAGAACTGTGGTTGGAAAGTAATCTTAATAATCTTATTAATCTTATTAATTAAATGATCCGTTCAATTTTTTGAGCGGATCATTTTTCATCAAAAAAGTTTAAATTTAACTTTAATAAAAAATGCTACTCTATTTAGAAACCAAACTATGAAATCTATTAAATTAATTCCCGCAGTAGCAGTGCTCTTTATGTTTTCCTGTTCAACGAAAAACAGAACTGAAGATATTAAAACTGATCTTACGTCCAGTTTAGGACCAACCAATCAGAATATTACAGTCAAGACTGATTATAACAAAGGATTAAAAAAATTGAAGCCTTCCCCACAAACAGAAATAAACAAGGTTGATTTTCTAACTTATGCGGATGAGGACAATTTGGAATTATTACTGGAAGAAAACCGCGCAACATTCGTCATCTTCGGCATCGTTTCTAATGATTACTCCGACTTTGAAAAGAAATACGGGATTAAGGTTAAAACTGAAAACTGCGTCATCTCCCCGGGAATTTCGCCAACAGCAACATTAAATAATCAACTTATTGCTCAACATTTGACTAAGAAATTTACTAACGTGTGGAAAGATGATCTGAAAATTACCCCTTTTGGTTTAAATTAATTTTCAACCTCTTCCACTTTTAATTGGGAACGATATAGCGTCGAATAATATCCGCCTTTTTTAAGAAGCTCGTCATGTTTGCCTTCTTCTACAATTTTCCCGTGCTCCATCACAATAATCTTGTCGGCTTTCTCGATGGTCGAAAGTCGGTGCGCAATAATGATTGAAGTACGGTTTTTCGTGATTTTTTCGGTCGCTCTTTGAATAAGTTTTTCACTTTCGTGATCGATGGAAGAAGTTGCCTCGTCTAAAATCAGAATTTTCGGATCCGAAAGATAGGCTCTCAAGAAGGATAAAAGTTGTCTCTGCCCCAGAGAAATTGAGGAACCTCTTTCCCGCACCACATATTCGTAACCGCCGGGGAGACTTTCGATAAACTCGTCGACTTCAATATCTTTTGCAACACTTTTTATTTTTTCTAAAGTCACCGATTCGTCACCAAAGGACAGATTTTCGAAAATACTCCCGTGGAAAAGAAAAACATCCTGTAGCACGACCCCGATATGACTTCGAAGATTATAGAGTTCGTAGTTTTTCAATTCAACATCATCCAACAAAATTTTTCCGGAATTAATATCGTACAACCGCGTGATCAAACTGATAATGGTCGATTTCCCCGCACCGGTTGCACCAACAATGGCCACGGTTTCTCCCGGATTTACTTTGAAACTGATTCCTTTTAAAACTTCCTGCTTCTCGTCGTAAGAAAAATGCACATTTTTAAATTCAATTTTTCCGTCGAAATGACTTTTGGAGATTGTTCCTTTATTCGGGAGCGCAAAATCTTCGTCCATAACGCCCAAAACTCTTTCTGCACCAACAATTCCGCGTTGAATATTATTAAAGCGATCCGCAATTTGCCGTAAAGGACGAATTAGCATCGAAATATACTGAATAAAAGCAATGACCGCCCCTGCTTTGATGGTGATAAAACCACCGTAAAAAAGAATAAATCCTATAAATAGAGACGAAATTAATTCGACAACGGGAAAAAAGAGGGAGAAAATAAAAACCGTTCGAAGAAGCGCGGACTTTAGAGTAATGTTGATATCATCAAATTTCTTAAATTCTGCTTTTTGCCGGTTAAATACTTGAATCAAGGACATGCCCGAAAGCCGCTCCTGAACGAAGGAATTTTGATTGGAAGTCCAAACCCGTTCATCCGTAAAGGCTTTTTTCAACCTTTTCTGAAAAAACCGCGTAATAAAAACCATCAGAGGCAGAATCGCCAAAGAAATATAGCTTAAATGCACATCGACCTGAAACATGGCCACCAAAACGAAAGCAATTCTTAAAATATCGCCAAAAACCATGAGGAAGCCATCGGTATAAACAGTCGCGATGGTTTCTACATCACCAACTGCTCTGGTAACCAACTGGCCAATCGCCGTTTTGTCGAAAAAAGACGTCCGAAAATAAATAAGTTTGTGGTAAAGTCTTTCGCGGATATCTCGAATTACATTTTGAGAGATATAATTGGAAAAATAAACGAGGAAAAAATTTAGAAAAGTTTCGCCAAAAACCAAGGCAATTAAAATGTAGATATGCTTCATCATCACCTCCTTGTCGCGAAGCTGAATAATATCGGTATCGACGATAAGCATCGTCAGGTACGGCCGATACGTAGAAACCGCTGCTAAAAGGATAGAAATTATGAGCGTAAAAATAAACCACGTTCGAAATTTCATGCCGATGACAAAAAGCCGTTTTATAATATCCCAAGTTGATTGTTTCTTCATGTTTTATGTAAATTCTTTGCAAAAATAAGGAATTTTGACGTGACGTGTAGTCGTGTAGATAAAGCGTAACTTAAACAATGATGATTTTTGGGGAGTCGCGGAGCGACGACCAATTGGTTGTAACAATTGTGGACAGGAGTGTCGCGGAGCGACGAGCAATTGGTATAACAAGTGTCACCAGGAGAGTCGCGGTGCGACGACCCGTTGGTAGAAAACCGCTCTTACGTAACAAAAGAGTCGCGGAGCGACGATCTATCGGTAGAAAACAAAGATCATATAACAAGTCAGTCGCGGAGCGACGAGCAATTGGTAGAAAACCGCTCTACGTAACAAAAGAGTCGCGGAGCGACGAGCTATCGGTAGAAAACAAAGATGATATAACAAACCAGTCGCGGAGCGATGAGCAATTGGTAGAAAACCGCCCGTGCGTAACAAAAGAGTCGCGGAGCGACGATTTATTGGTATAACAAGCGCCACTAGGAGAGTCGCGGAGCGAATAGCCATGGGTAGAAAACAAAGATCATAAGCCAGGCCAGACGCGGAGCGACGACCTATTGGTATAACAAATGTCACCAGAAGAGTCGCGGATCGACGACCTATTCGTATAACAAGTGTAACCAGGAGAGTCGCGGCGCGACGATCTATCGGTAGAAAACGAAGATGATATACCAAGCCAGTCGCGGAGCGACGACCTCTGGGTAGAAAAACGCTCCTACGTAACAAAAGAGTCGCGGAGCGACGACCAATTGGTATAACAAGTGTAATTACGAGAGTCGCGGAGCGACAACCTCTGGGCAGAAAACCGCCCTTGCGTAACAAAAGAGTCGCGGAGCGACGATTTATTGATAGAAAAAAAAGATGATATACAAGACCAGTCGCGGAGCGACGATCTATCGGTAGAAAAAAAAGATGATATACCAAGCCAGTCGCGGAGCGACGACCAATTGGTTCAAATCAATTCTTTAAAAACATATTTTTCATCATAAACAACTTCGAATTTTTTTAAAAATTCAATATATTCTTCACGGAACGATTTTTTGTGATGATGCTGCTCTTGATTATTTATGTATTTCATAACATCATCGATTTGAGATCTGCTGTAGGAGAAAGCGCCAAAACTATCCTGCCATTCAAATCGAAAGGGAACAAATTTATTTTCATTAATCCATCTGGAAGAAATGCTTTTAACTTCCTGTACCAAGTCGGAAATAGATTGATTGGGTCTTAATCCGATTAAAATATGAACATGGTCCGGCATTCCATTAATGCGCAATAATTTATGGTTTCTATTTTGAATAATTCCCGTAATGTATTTATAAAGATCATCTTTCCATTCCTTTTGAATTAGTGCTCTGCGAAACTTAACGGCAAAAATCAAATGGATGTGATCTGAGTATAAGAGTTATTTTCAGCCATGATGAAAAATTTGAGGAATAAAATTAGAAATTTTTTCCGCGGGTTAATTTAAAATTACTAATAAATTTTATTGAACCTAGTGGTCGTCCCTCCGCGACTTCTATTCTAATTAGACTCTAAGTTACCAATAGATCGTCGCTCCGCGACTCCTTCCCTAATAATCTCTAAACGCGACACATCAATTATAACATCTCGCTTTACCAATAGGTCGTCGCTCCGCGACTTTAAGTTCTATTAGACTCTACTTCTACCCATAGTTCGTCGCTCCGCGACTACTTATCTGACATTCTATAAACGCGACACATCGATTAGAAAATCTCGCTTTTACCAAATGCTCGTCGCTCCGCGACTTTATATTCTATTAGACTCTACTTCTACCAATTGCTCGTCGCTCCGCGACTCCTTCCCTAATAAGCTCTAAACGCGACTCATCAACTATAACATCTCGCTTTTACCAATAGGTCGTCGCTCCGCGACTCCCCACCTACTCTTCCATAATTTCCATCAAGAATTGTTGTCGTTATCAAAATCGTAACCAACCTCCACCAAAAATAATCCCTGTGCCGGCGCCGAAGTTCCGGCCGCGTTGCGATTTTTGTCTTCGATGATTGTTTTCAAATCCGACGGCTCTAATTTTCCGCTCCCAATTTCAACCATGGTTCCCACAATCGCACGAACCATGTTTCGTAAAAAGCGGTCCGCGGAGATCGTAAACTTTAGTTCGGAACCATTTTGCTCCCAGTACGCTTTGTAAATCTTACAGTTATTGGTTTTATTTTGGGTATGTAATTTAGAAAAGCTCGTAAAATCTTTGTATTCAAAAAGGATTTTGCAAGCTTCATTCATTCGACTAACCTCCAAATCTCTTTTCCAAATTTGCCACGAAGAATCTTGTGTGAAAGGATTTTTCTTTAAAGAAATGTAATATTCGTAGGTTCGAAAAGTTGCATCGAAACGTGCGTGAAAATCGTCTTTTACGCTGAAAATTCTTTTAACGGCAATGTCGGTGGGCAGGAAACTGTTCAGCTGATAAACCAATTTGTCTGTCACATTCTTATCGGTGTCGAAATGCGCAAAAATCTGTTTCGCGTGCACACCGGTGTCGGTTCGTCCCGCGCCGGTCGTTTTTACATCTTCGCGTAAAATGGTGGACAACGCCTTCTCCAACACTTCCTGCACCGAAATTTCGCGTGGCTGAACCTGATATCCAAAATAATTTTTGCCGGAATACGAAAACTCAATAAAATACCTCATCGGGTGCAAATCTACTTAAAAATAAAATTTTTATGCTGCCGAAAAAGAAGTCTGTATAAAACCTTAGTTTCTTCGCGATTTTTTCCTTCCTTTCAAATCGATATCAAAATGAAAGTCCGGAACTTACACCGGTTCAGGAACCATCAACATTTACATCGGCGCCGTTAAATCAACTTTTTGTCGTTTACTCCACAAAACAAAAATCCAAATCTTCAAGAATATTGGAAAGTTTGGCCTGTTCACAAACCCTCAAAGACAGTGACGGATTTCCGCGAAAATCGCCCTTTCCGTTAGGCCTGCCCGCGATTCACCAATCGAGTACTAAATACGTGACCCCGCAACATTCGTTTAACAGTATTTAATTTTTTCCGGCGCCGCATTTCACTAAATTGGTTGCAGAAATTAGCACAGCAAAAATAGAGTTTCCATGATTTTCGGCTTTTTCTATTGCATTAATTTTTAATGAGAAAAACTATTTAACACTACGTTTTACAATCCTATAATATTTATAAAAGTATTCAATCAAATTTATCCTTAATTGACCAATCTTTTAGAACCAAAAAAGAAAAGCGGTGCTTAGGTAGGTTTGTTTAAAAAGCCCGAAATTTACCGCATGAAAATACTTCTTCTCTCCGACTCCCATTCTTATATCGACGACCGAATTTTAGACTACGCGAAAAACGCGGATGAAATTTGGCATTGTGGCGATTTCGGTAATTTGCAGGTCATCGAACAGTTGGAACAAATTAAACCCCTGCGCGGTGTTTACGGAAATATCGACGGGACGGAGGTCCGAAAAATTTTCCCGGAAGTTTTGCGGTTTACGTGTGAAGCGGTAGATGTTCTAATGATCCATATCGGTGGATATCCGGGAAGATATACCCCTTTAGCCAAACAAGAAATCGAGAAGAAGACACCTAAACTTTTTATTTCGGGCCATTCGCATATTCTAAAAGCCATGTACGACCAGAAAAACCAACTCCTTCACCTAAATCCCGGCGCTATGGGAAAAGTTGGGTGGCACCAAATGAGAACGATGATGCGTTTCGAAATCAACGGCGACCAAATTGAAAATTTAGAAGTAATCGAGTTAGGAAAGAAATAAAGTCATTATCAGTTAGAAGTTTTAATAGATGAAAAAATACCGCGAATCACCGCTCTTTTTAAAATCGGAAGAAATTTACGAGACTTTAAAAATTATTACGGATCTTATTCCGGAAGATAATGAACATTTACAGTTTACAATGAAGACGACGAATTTTAATACTATTTCTTTTGCACAGCTTCATATATACTGTGAATTAGTCCATCAGCCACCGAAATTTTCGGGACAAAAATCTTGTCAATATCGCTCCAGGTCATTATATTATTGAAGATTTCCAGGGCAGGCACCAAAACATCGGCGCGGTCTTCACGCAGGTTGAAACGGACCATTCTCTCCGCAACCGTAAGACCGTTCATTTCTTTATAATATTTTTTCAGAAAAGCGGTGGACATGGGTTTGCCGTCCTTTGTTTTGCTCATCGAAAATATTTTATTGATGTTTCCACCCGAACCTATCGCTACAATCGGTTTTTTACTGTTGATGTTTTTGCGGATATCTTCCTTTAATTCTTTCCACAGATCGTCTTTTACAAGGCCGTTCAACAGTCGGATCGTTCCAATATTGATGGATTTTTCGTATTTCTTATTTCCGTCTTCGTAGAAAGTTAATTCCGTGGAGCCGCCACCGACATCAATATAAAGATAATCGAAATTTTTATCGAGGCCTTCGGCAATATGATTTTCAAAAACCAAAGACGCTTCTTCGTCTCCCGTAATAATTTCAATATCGATTCCGGAGCTTTTTTTCACCTCTTTAATGATATGCTGTCCATTCTTTGCATCGCGCATGGCACTGGTGGCACAGGCACGATAATGTTCCACTTTGTAAATCTTCATTAAGTTACCAAAAACACCCATCGAATCGAGAATCATCTGCACGCGTTCAGGACCGATTTCACCTTTTGTAAAAACGTCCATTCCGAGCCGTAAAGGAATTCGAAGCAAATTGAGTTTAGTGAACTGCGGTTTACCTTTCTTGGGCTCCGACACTTTATTAATCAACAGCCGTGCTGCATTACTACCGATATCAATGGCTGCGATCCTCATGGTTCAGAATAAAATGGATTTAAAGATAAGAAGCATCAAAAGAAAAAGGCAACAGATCCCGAATCGATCTTGTTTTATAGATCGCGCCACCTAAGGAGGCAAAATAAATTTCAATGCCTTGCTGCTGTTTTGCTTCATATTCCAAAATGGACTGTCGGCAAGCACCGCAAGGCGGAATCGGCACCGAAGAAACAGCATCTTTGGGAGCGCCAATAACGAAAAGTTTTTTGATCTTTATATTGGGATGGTTAGCGCCGATCCAGAAGATTGTGGTTCTTTCCGCGCATAAACCCGAGGGATACGCTGCATTCTCCTGATTACTGCCGGAAATAATTTCGCCATTCTCCAACATTATGGCGCAGCCAACGGTAAAATTAGAGTAAGGTGCGTACGCGATCTCACGAAATTTTTGGGCCGTATCAAAAAGTTTTTTTTCTGCTTCATCGAGATGGTCGTAACTCGCAATGGCTTCAAAACTCGTGGTAAATTCTTTTTGCATGTAATAAAAAATGGTCGATAAAGGTATTGTTTTTTTTTGAAACCCACCTGCTGAGGGCGCTAAAACAATCCGGCAGAATTTTTTAGCCAATTGGTACACGGGTTCCTTTTAATAATGAAACATCTAATACGATATCAGGCAGCCATTCAAGCCTCAAGTAATCTTAATTAGAATTGCTGCAAAGGAAAAAATACGACGATTTTAGGAGGTATTTTGCGCCTAAAAAGGTGAAATCACTGTAAAAATAAATAGTCCTTATCGTATTTTTACACGTGCAAATTTTCACTCATTGTTTCTGTTTGAACTACATCCATTAAGACTTATGAACAAGTCCGACCAAAATAAAAATCCTTCAGCAAAAGAAGAGATAAAACGTTCCAGAGATGTATTGGAAAAATTTTTCATCCACTCTCTCGAGGAAATGTATTACGCCGAAAATGCCATCGCCATCAATTTTATAAATGTAAAGGAACACATTGATTCTCCAAAATTACGCGAAATTTTAGAGGCTCATTTTACCATTCATTTAAAACATACCGAACGTTTAGAAAAGATTTTTCAGCTACGAAAGAAAAAAATACGAGGTAGAAAGTGCGTAGCAGTTATCGCCCTGCTGGCGGAGGCAAAAAATCATCTGTCCCTTTTTGCAGAGGATATTGTGAACTGGGAAATCGGTCTCATTTTAGTATCGCAAAAACTGGCTCATTACAAAATTGCCTCTTATGGCGGTCTTGCTCATTTGGCGATCAACCTCGAGTTTTATCCTGCGGCAACCCTTCTCGCCATAAGCGTTCAGGAGGAAGAGGATTACATTAACTCCAATTTAAATGGCATCTTTAATGCGTTTTTAGCTACGCACGTACAGGGATTCAAAGGATAAACAAGCTTTTTTTAGTCTCACTTTAACCCGCACGTTCTACTAAATCTATCACAGACCGTAAATTCATAGTTTCTATGGCAGAGATTTAAACTTTAAAATAATACGTCTCACCATTTTATAAACGCTTTCTACACCATTATTTATCTCCTTTAAATAATTTATTTTCTTTTACTCAATATTCGGATTTGGTTTAAAAATTGATCTAAATCGCCTGCAAATTCCTCTCTTTTCACGACCAATAACTAAATTAAAATAAATTCCCTAAACCATCTTTTGGAGGAAAATTTTAAAGTAATATGCTCTAATGACGTTTGTAATAAAGACAGAAATCACGACATATCGAAATCATCAACAATAAAAACATCAAAAAAAATGGACACCAACAAGTCAAACTCCGCGCAAAAAGGCAGTAATGCGGTTGCCAAAAACTTAAAAGAATTTTTTATCGACGGTTTAAAAGACATTTACTGGGCGGAAAATGCGCTCGTTAAAACCTTGCCGAAAATGTTTGATCAGGCGACCGATCAAAAATTAAAAACAGCAATCAAAGATCATTTGGCCCAAACTAAAGATCACGTCACTCGCCTTGAAAAGTGCTTCGATTCGATGGGAATGAAAGCTGAAGGTAAAAAATGCCTTGCCATGGACGGAATTATCAGGGAAGGCGAAGAGATTATAGAAGAAACCCTGGAAGGCCCGGTTCGTGATGCGGGAATTATTGCAAGTGCGCAAAAAGTAGAACATTACGAGATCGCGACGTACGGAACCCTGGCTGCATTTGCCAAAACCCTGAACGAAAGAACTGCACTCGACTTATTGCTAAAAACTCTCGGCGAAGAAAAAAATCCGATACCCTATTAAGTTATATCGCAGATACCAATTTAAACTCTCAGGCAGTGGACGGAAAATTGCAATCTAAAGATTTAAATGCCGTTTAAAAATTACCACTCAACATTAGAACTAAAATTATGAAAATAAACGAAAGCGAGCCGTTCGAAAACGGTGCAAATCCGAAACAGGAACAGCTGGGAAAATACACCACCGATAATAATGGTGAATTTCTTAAAACCAACCAGGGTTTAAAAATTAACGATGATCAAAACTCCCTAAAGTCCGGCGAACGGGGCGCAACTCTACTCGAAGATTTTATTCTGAGAGAAAAAATTACCCACTTCGACCACGAAAGAATTCCAGAAAGAATTGTCCACGCTCGGGGCTCCGGAGCGCACGGTCATTTCGAACTCTATCAGTCCATGGCGAAATATACAAAGGCCAAATTTCTGAACGATACGTCCATCAAAACACCAGTCTTCGTGCGGTTTTCGACGGTTGCAGGTTTTAGGGGTTCTACCGACGTTCCAAGAGATATCCGTGGTTTTGCTGTAAAATTTTATACACAGGAAGGAAATTATGACCTCGTGGGAAATAACACCCCCGTATTTTTCATTCAGGATGCAACGAAATTCCCGGATCTGGTTCACGCCGTGAAGCCGGAGCCGCATAACGAAATTCCGCAGGCGGCATCCGCGCACGATACTTTTTGGGATTTCATTTCCCTTATGCCCGAAGCCATGCACAACATTATGTGGCTGATGAGCGACCGTGCGATCCCACGAAGTCTGCGCATGATGGAAGGTTTCGGGATTCATACCTTCCGCTTTATTAACGACGAAGGAAAATCCCATTTCGTTAAATTCCACTGGAAACCGAAACAGGGAGTTTTAGGTCTTGCATGGGACGAAGCCCAAAGAATCGCGGGAAAAGATACCGATTTTCACCGCCGCGACTTATGGGAAGCTATTGACGAAGGTCATTATCCGGAATGGGAGCTTGGTGTACAAATCGTGCCTCAGGAAGACGAACACAAATATCCGTTTGACCTTTTAGATCCAACGAAAATAATTCCCGAAGAAATGGTCCCCGTCGAAATTATCGGAAAAATGACGTTGAACAGAAATCCCGATAACTTTTTTGCGGAAACCGAACAGGTTGCTTTCCATCCCGGACATATCGTTCCAGGCATCGATTTCACCAATGATCCTTTGTTGCAGGGACGATTATTTTCCTACACCGACACCCAGATTTCGCGCTTAGGCGGACCCAACTTTCATGAAATTCCCATTAACAAATCCATACCTGAGGTTACCAACCATCAACGCGACGGAATGCACAGAATGCAGATCAACAAAGGAAAAGTTTCCTACAACCCAAATTCAATGGGTGGCGGCTGTCCCTTCCAGGCAATGATTTCCGAAGGTGGGTTTAACTCTTTCGAGGAGCGCATCGATTCTACCAAAATCAGAAAACGAAGCAAAAGTTTCTTCGATCATTTCAGCCAGGCCGATCTGTTTTATAAAAGCATGTCCGATCACGAAAAGAGACACATTCAAAATGCATTTTCTTTTGAATTAGGAAAAGTGAAAATTGTTCCAATCCGTCAAAGAATGGTGAATATGCTTTTAGAAATAAATGAAGGATTGGCAAAAATTGTTGGTGATAACTTGGGTCTGGTACCGGAAAAACTTCCACAACCCATTACCGGAAGCATTCCGGCAGATGGAGATTTGGAACATTACCACTCCTTCAGAAACGATCTTCCAATTGACGATGCGCCTTCATTGAGCATGGCAACCAAATTACCGACGGATATAAAAGCGCGGAGAATCGCCTTGTTAACCGCAGATGGAGTGAGCGACGAAGCATTTACCAAAATTAAAAAAGGACTCTGCGACTTAGATGCAATGGTTCAGGTGATCGCACCGAAACATGGCTTTGTTACCACAAAATCCGGTGATCAGTATCCCGTGGATGAAAGTTTATTAACGGCGGCTTCGGTTGTCTTTGATGCAGTTTATGTTGCGGGTGGCGAAAGTGTAAAAGAGCTCTCGAATAATGCAGATGCACTTCATTTTGTTGCAGAAGCCTTTAAACACTGCAAACCGGTCGCTTCCGATGCGGATGCGGTGAGTTTTTTAGAAAAAGCAATTCCCGAAATTAAACTTCCGGCCAATGGCGTCTGCACCAACGAAAATCTGGCAGACTTTGTGAAAGACATCGAACTCCACCGCTTCTGGGAGCGCGAAGAGAACCCGGTTGTACCGGCGTAATATAAATTTTTGATTAATTAGGAGGTTTTCGTTTTGAAAACCTCTTTCTTTTATAGGCAGAATGAATGACGAAACCGCCGCGCTCCAAACTGCATTTCGTAATTTTGGCTCCTTAATAAAAAAAATATTTATGATTTTATATTCTCCCATCAAATTCCGAAATCTCGAATTCCAAAACCGTTGGGTAATGTCGCCGATGTGTATGTACTCCTCCGAGAACGGCGTTGCAACCGATTTTCACTATGTTCATTACGGCAGCCGTGCGCAGGGCGGTACAGGATTACTTATGGTTGAAGCCACAGGCGTCGTCCCCGAAGGACGAATCACGAATAAATGTATGGGCCTCTGGAACGCGGAGCAGGCAGAAAGTTTGGAAAGAATCGTCGCTTTCGTTCACGAAAATTCTGAAAGCAAGATTGGAATTCAGTTGGGACACGCCGGCAGAAAAGCTTCGACGTGGAACGGCAAACAGATTTCGCTGGAAGAAGGTTGGGAAACCGTGGCGCCCTCAAAGATCCCTTATGCAGAAGGCGAGAGAATTCCGCACGAATTGAGCGTCGCAGAAATTAAAAAGCTGGTCCGGGATTTTAAATATGCTGCTAAAAGAGCTTTGGATGCAGGTTTTGATCTGATTGAAATTCATGCCGCACACGGCTATCTGATTCACCAGTTTATGTCGCCGCTTTCGAACGTTCGAACTGATGAATACGGCGGAAGTTTCGACAACAGAATGCGTTTTCTGGTGGAAATTGTAGAGGCGGTTAATGAACTCTTGGATGATGATCATCCGCTTTTCGTTAGAATTTCCGGTACGGAGTATGCGGAAAACGGGTGGGATATCGACGAAAGTGTGAAACTTGCGGAAATATTAAAAAATAAAAACGTCGATTTAATCGATGTTTCGAGCGGTGGAAATATTCAGGGAGTAAAAATTCCCTTGTTCGATGGTTATCAGGTTCCGTTAGCTTCAGAAATTAAAAGTAGAACGGGAATGCGAACGGGAGCAGTCGGACTGATTAAAACTGCAGAGCAAGCTGAAGAAATTCTTCAAAAAGACGAGGCAGACCTTATTTTCGTGGCGAGGGAGATTTTAAGAAATCCTTATCTTGCGATTGAAAGTTCTTTTGAATCGGATGATGACTGTTATTTCCCGCCTCAATATGAGCGCGCGCGAATTTAAAATTCAAAAATACAGAAAGCCATTTCAAATTGAGATGGCTTTTTTTGTGGGAATAACTTAACTGAAGTGTTAACGCATAAGTCAAATCAGGGCTAAGAATATATAAACCTGCTAAATGTTCACATTGATTTTCCAAATGTTTGATTTGAGGTTATCGTCGTGGACTTTTTTTAATTTTTTACAGATGCTTCGACAAATTCATCTTAATAGCGAACGAAGAAAAAATTTGGTGCGCTCTTAATCACCACTTTAACACCTGTAAGCTCAAAACTTAGGTATTGAAAATTTTCCGCAACATCTTTTCGACTTTGTGTTTAAAACTATACGAAAGTTTAAGAATATTCGAACTTTCGAATCACTTCCAACGTTCTATCAATTTCCTTTTCTTTAATCGCGTCCGAAATAAACCAGGTTTCATAACCGCTCGGCGGCAAATAAATGCCGTTTTTCAACAACTGATGGAAGAAATTATTAAACAAAGCATGATTCGCCTGCGCTGCTTCATCGAAATTGGAAACCGCATTGATGTGGAAAAAGATGCTCATCATGGCACCTTTTCGGTTGATCCGGTGTTCGATGCTTTTTGAATTTAAAATCTTTCCGATTTCAAAATCTAAAGTTTCTGTGGTTTTGTTAATGTTTTCGTAGAAGTTTTCGTCGTTCTTAATGATTTGCAAAGTCGTTAAACCTGCGCGCATTGCCAAAGGATTCCCGCTTAAAGTTCCGGCCTGATAAACGGCACCTTTTGGCGCAAGATGATCCATAATTTCGTTACGTCCTGCAAAAGCACCGACCGGAAGTCCGCCACCAATTACTTTCCCGAAAGTGACGAGATCAGCTTTCACGCCGTAAACTTCCTGAGCGCCACCGAAAGCCAAACGGAATCCCGTCATCACTTCATCAAAAATCAGAAGTGCGCCATTTTCGTCGCAAAGGGTTCGAAGTTTTTGGAGAAAATTATTTTCGGGCAGAACGCAGCCCATATTTCCGGCCAAGGGTTCGATAATGACAGCGGCAATTTCACCCGGATTATGACGGAACAGATCTGCCACCTGTTCGATATCATTATATCTCGCGTTCAAAGTGTCTTTTGCGGTACCCGCCGTTACGCCGGGAGAACTTGGATTTCCGAAAGTGGCCGCACCACTGCCCGCTTTAATTAAAAAAGAATCGGAATGTCCGTGGTAACAGCCTTCAAATTTGATGAATTTATCGCGTTTCGTAAATCCACGCGCCAAACGGATCGCGCTCATACAGGCTTCGGTACCGGAAGAAACCATTCTGATCTGATCGATATTCGGCACATTTTCGACAATAAATTTAGCGATTTCGGTTTCCAGTTCTGTTGGAGTTCCGTAAGAAAAACCTTTCTCTGCCTGCTTTTTAATGGCTTCCAGAACTTCCGGATGCGTATGTCCGAGAATAGCCGGACCCCACGAATTTATATAATCGATGTATTGATTATCGTCGGCATCGGTCAGATAAGCGCCTTTTGCCGATTTCATAAAAACAGGAACGCCGCCCACCGATTTAAACGCACGAACGGGGGAATTAACGCCGCCCGGAATATATTTGTAGGCTTCGGCGAATAAAGCAGAACTTCTTTGATATAACATTGTAGATTTTTGAGATTTGAGGTTGATGAAACGAGGCGCGATTATCTGCTGTACAATCTATTTTGTACTTCGCAAATACTTTACTTCGACCGCGGTTTTTTGCTTTGCAGGTAAATGATCTGGCCGGCTTTGGGTTGCTGCCCAAAATCCATTCTGTTTTTAGCGTAGAGTTTTTTCAGTTTAATACCGAATTTCTGGGCAATATCGTGCATGGATTCTCCCACCTGAGTTTTATAAGTGGCTACATTTCCGGTGGAAGCTTTCGATTCTAAAAAGAGAATATCGTTTCGTCGGAGTTGCGTTCCGTCCAGTTCATTCCACTTCATTAAACGACTTTCGGTAATGCCATATTTTTTGGAGATGGAAGCTAAAGCAACATCATCAGGAATGATTACGAATTTCCTGCCGCCGTTGGGATGGCTTTTTATTAAAATTGAATTTAAAGTTTCCGCCTTCGTCACTATTTTTTCAACTTTCTTCTGCTGTTTTGCGTAAGACGTCTGTTCGTACGGAACTTTCACCGTAACCGGTTTGGAAGATGCGTTGCTTTGGTCGAGCTGCGCCATAAAAATGCGGTCATTCTTTAGATCGGGATACATTTTCAAAACTGCATAAAGAACTTCTTTAGAATCGGTTTTGTCGAATTCGTACAGTTTATATTTTTCAATTTTATCGATCAAAATATAAGCGTAGCGCGGATTTGTAGCGTACCCGGCTTTTTTCAGCCCGTGTGCCCAGGATTTGTAATCTTTCTCATCCAGCTTGAAAAGATTCACATAATATTTCCGGTAGGCCAAAAATTTTGAATGATCTTCGTAAGATTGACGCGGATCGTCATAAACGCGAAAACATTCATTCGGTGCGTCGTCGGTATGCGACATCGTTCTGCCCGTCCAGTCTTCTTTACACTTGATGCCGAAATGATTGTTTCCCTGCTGTGCCAAACGGCTTTGTCCGCCGCCCGTTTCCAAAAGTCCCTGCGCTAAAGTGATGGAAGCGGGAATTTTATATTTCTCCATTTCTTCCACCGCGTAAGGCGCAAATTTTTGGATATACTGATCATCCGTTTTCCAGGTCTGCGCGTGAAATTTTGCTATAATAAGGAGTGCAAACGCAAAAAATATTTTCTTCATAAATTTTATTTAATGACTTCAACAGGAAGATGAAATTATCCGCAAATTTCCGTTTACATTTTAAATTAGTAAGATCGTTATCTAAATTTTAATCGTTTCGCGGTTTTGTTTTTTCAACATTTCGTTGGCGCCGTAAATTCCCTGCAACCCGCCGGTATGAAAGGCCAGGATTTTACTGCCGTCGGGGAACTCATCTTTTTCAAACATTTCGAAAAGTTTTTTCATCATCTTTCCCGTGTAAACTGGATCCAGCTGAATGCCGAATTTCCTGTTAAAGTCATTGATGAAACGGATGTTTTCGTCGGTTATTTTGCCGTACTTTCCGTCATGTGCATCGATGAGTTTAAAATTTTCCCTTTTGGAAAGATCCCGAACCGTCTGAAATAAAGATTCATCGTCGACTACTTTGAAACCCAAAACCCGCTGATTCTCTTCTGCAAATCTGGAGATTCCGGCGACGGTGCCACCGCTTCCCACTGCGGTGCAAAGATAATCAAAACTTTTCGTTTCGTCCGTGAGCATATGGCGAATGCCTTCTACAGCGAGTTCGTTCGTTCCGCCTTCGGGAATAACCAAAGTTCGAGGAAATTCTTTTTTTAAATTTTTTGTCAAATTTTCTTTGTCTCTATAAATTTCGCGCGTTACAAACCGAAATTCCATTCCGTTTTCCTGCGCAAGTTTCAACGTGGGATTTTCCTGCCATTTATTTTTAATTTCTTCGCCGCGAATTATTCCCAAAGTTTTTAAGTTGCATTCTTTTCCTAAAGCTGCAACAGCCGCAATATGATTGGAAAATGCCCCACCGAAAGTGATTAGGAAAGGATTTTCCGGATGTTGACCTAAATAGGAATTGATATTATGAAAAAGTTTCCAGTATTTATTCCCCGAAATATTTGGATGAATGAGATCATCCCGTTTCAGAAAAAGCCGGACGTTTTTTTCTAAAGGAATTTCGATAATTGGTACTGAAAAGGCGGGGATTTTCATTGGAGCAAAGTTGAACGAATTATAGGAAGAAAACAAAAAAGTTATATAAGAAAATGCAAAAGTTGTATAAGTTAATTATATTTGTACGTATAAAATACGGTATGGATTCAAAACTCACCCTTAAACTTAATGAGAAAGTTATTGATCGTGCAAAAAAATATGCTGCCAATAAAAAATTGAGTTTATCAAGATTAGTTGAAAATTATTTGGACTCGTTAACTCGGGAACAGAACGGTGATTTTGAAATTTCTCCGTTCGTGAAAAGTATGTCGAGCGGTAGAAGCGTTCCGGCCGATGTAGATTTTAAAACTTTAAGAGAAGAGTACACTGACCATTTAGATCAAAAATATCAATAAAATGCAAAAGGTATTTCTGGATACAAATATAGTCCTTGATTTTCTCGGAGAAAGGGAGAATTATTATGAACCTGCCGCAAAAATTTTGACGTTGGCTGATCAGAAGAAAATTCAGATATATACCTCTGCTACTTCAATTTCCAATACTTACTATATTCTGTCAAAATTTGAAAATTCGAAAATGGCCATGGAAAAAATTCGCAGATTTAAAGTTCTTTGTTTTATTACCGTGATGGATGAGGAAGTAGTAGAAAAGGCGGTCAACTCCAGTTTCAGGGATTTTGAAGATGCGCTGCAATATTTTAGTGCAATAGCTTCGAACTGTGAAATAATTATTACACGAAATGAGAAAGATTTCAAAAACGCCCTAATTCCCGTGATGAATGGGGAAAGTTATTTGGAAACTTTGAAACGGTAAACAGCTGTTATAAAAAATTGCCGATCACCAAAACTTCTTTTATTTAACACGAAATCGCGCGCCCCGACCTGAGTGGAGCTCTTTTTGTGAGGAGGCACGACGAGCAAAAAAGCGGGAACGGAGGGCGGAAAAAGGCGCCCCAATAAAAATTAATCCTAAATATATTTCCAAAAACTCCAGATTTTTCTGGTTTCCAGATAATTGAAATCGTCTTCCATAGCGTACGCTTCGCGCTCAAAAGAAATGGATTTATAGGCGAGAAAAGCATCTTTTAATTTGAAAAAGTGGTAGTAATATTCGATCACGTACCAGATGTAAAAGAAAATAACTAAAAGTTCCGCCTGCTGACGCAGGTGTATTTTTTCGTGATTGACGAGGACCGGATCCTGACAATATTCGGGCTTGCGCAAAATGATGAGCGGGAAAAGGGTGATCCCTGAAATTTTTGTATTTTTGAGAAGTCTTTGCCAAATCACGATCATGAAACAAAGATATTAATTTCGGGAAACCTGATTTAACTTATGTACCAGAAAATCATCAAAGAACACGAAGACTTTTACTACAACGAACATGGTTATAAAGTTTTTACGGAAGCCTACCATTTGAAGCGCGGTTATTGCTGCAAAAGTGGCTGCAAACATTGCCCGTACGGCTACGATAAAAAAACGGATACTTTTGTGAAAGCAAAGAGACCGGAGACAAAAAGCGAAAATCCATTATAAATTAATTATACAAATACACCTATCATGAGCAAAAGATATATCTTACTTTTATTGGCTTCGGCGACGTTGGGACTGGCTTCCTGCAGCCCTTTTCAGGTGAAATCTGATTACGCGGAAACCGCAAACTTTAACGAATATAAAACCTACAAATTGCGGGTTGACGATTTGAAAATGAACGACATCGATCAGGATCGTGTTCTGAACGAAGTATCAAAGCAACTGAAAATGAAAGGTTTGAGTGTGGCTGATAATCCGGATTTGATTGTGAACGTGAAAGCGAATCATAAAAAAATTCAGGACATTCAGGGCTCGAGACCTTACGGAATGTACGGCTGGGGCGGACCTTTTGGTTGGGGCGTGGGCATGAACCGAACCTGGACTTCCAACTATAACCAGGGCGCTTTAATCCTGGATCTGATTGATGCAAAAAGTCAAAAATTGGTTTGGCAAGGCATTGGAAGCGGCATTTCTGTAGATTCGCCGAAGTCCAAACAGAAACAGATTCCGGAAATCGTAGCCGAAATTATGGCGAACTATCCGCCGAACAGAATGAAATAATTTACATTTTTAATAGTAAAAAAGACTGCAGCGCTGCAGTCTTTTTTTTTGACTATAAAACTTCGGTTCTTTAAAGTGCAAGTCACAGAAATTTAGCAGAAAACGAAATTCATTAAGAGTTTTTAGACTATTTATATGAACAACTTTACTGAAAAAAATTAGAGGATTGAAATCTTTAATTTCTTAGAAAAAAGCCACTCGAAAGCGACTTTTAATTTTCTGAAAACTTTTAAAATTTTATTTTCCAACCACTTCCGTAATTGGGTTTCCAATATTCCCACTTGGAAACTGAATGTGCAACAACGCAGATAAAGTAGGCGCAATATCGGTCATATTATAATCTTTATTGCTTTCGCCGTTTTTAATTCCCCAACCCATAAAAATTAAAGGAATATGCGAATCGTAAGAATTCCAGGCGCCGTGCGTGGTTCCGAGTTTCGAATAACTTGGCAGCCACGAATCATGAAAAATAATCTGAATATCGCCACTGCGTTGCCAGTTGTAACCGTTCATAATCCGCGTTTTAATCGGTTCGGGAATAGATGACGAGCCGGCCTTTTTCATATCCACCGCAAATAAAACCGACTTGTCTTTGTTTAAACGATCAATAAGAAATTTTTTAACCATTTCTGCATCCAACTTTTTATCGGCGATAACCTGATCGTTCAAATAAACCTGATTATTCGAGACATCGGTGACAAGTTTATCGGCTCCAAATTGATCTTTCAGCGATTGGTTAAAATCTTTTTTAGCCGATTCTCCATAAAAACCGGTGGGCATTTTATGTTCCTGCATAAAACCTTCGGAATGCGCTCCGCCATGATCTGCAGAAAGGAAAACAGTATACTGCCCCTTTCCTACTTTGGCATCTAAAAATTTAAAAAACTCCGCCAGATCCCGGTCTAAGCGTAAATAAACATCTTCTACTTCGATAGAATTGGGTCCGAATTTATGGCCGGCGTAATCCGTAGAAGCTAAATTGACGGCAAGAAAATCGGTAACGGCGTCGGCGCCTAACATTTCTCCGTTGACGGCGGCCTCGGCAACTTTTAAAGTCAAGGTATTTCCAAACGGAGTTGAACGGATGTGGTCTCTCTTCAACTGATAGTCTGCGGCGAGATTAGTGTAAGGAAAAGTTGGGGTTTTCGCACTCCCCAAAAGACCTTCCCATGGCGAATTGTCGGGAGAACTTTCCGTATACTGATCAATGGGAAGCAAAGTGTTCCACCCATTTTTTACGAGATCATCGCCGACTTTTTTGCTGTTGAAGTCATTAACCCATTTCGGTAAAGCGTTCATATAATAGGTACTCGTAACAAAATTTCCCGTGGTGTCGTCGTACCAGTAAGCACCTGTGGGATTGTGACCCGCAGGAAGTATGGAAGCGCGGTCTTTTAAAGAAACACCGACCACTTTTGACTGAAAATTGGTAGCGAGACGAAGTTCATCGGTAATGGTGGTGGACCATAAATTCCTGGGCGACTGATTGCCGACTCTTTCATCGGTCGTTCCCACGGGTTTTACGCTGTCGTCGGCCGTGCAATAAACATCTTTGCCGGTAGATTTATCGTACCAGTCGTTCCCGGCGATGCCATGAATGGCCGGAACGGAACCGGTGTAAATCGTGGTGTGTCCGACCGCAGTATACGTCGGGACATAATTGATGTGAACATTATTGAGGGAATAGCCCTCTTTGAGCATTCTTTTGAAACCGTCATTCTGGTATTTCTCATAATACCGGTAGAGATAATCCCACCGCATTTGATCCACAACCAGCCCAACAACAAGTTTTGGTCTTTCAAGCTGCGCGGATTTGTTTTTTTGAGCCTGAAAGCCGGTTGACAAAACAGCAACCAAAACGACGCCTAATTTTTTGAACATAATTACAATTTAAATTTTACAGGATGATTTGATGTTCAAATTTACGGGTTTAATTTCAGACGTGAAAAATGTGGGCAGCGCGAAAGTGCTTTTGACGAGGGATTTTCAACATCTTAGGAAAAACATAACTTCAAATTAGATCCGATCGGACTGAACTCGTTTTTTGGATCTGCTGAAAAAAGCTTATTCGCTGGCAGAATTCAATAAAAGCAGATTTATTTCCGGAACTAAACTACTTCATAGCGCAAAAAAACGCACCTTCGAAAAGGTGCGTTACGTATGATAACATCGATGTAATTAAAAATTTAAAATATCCAATCTCAAAGGGCTTCACCATTTGCTATTGATGTCGCCACTTCGTTTCTTGATGGAATTTGCTAAGGATTCGCCACTTCTCGGCTCACCGAAATTCTTTCTGCTAGAATTTCAAATCACCATTCACTTCACGCACGGCTTTTGCCGCAGTTGCGAATTTTTCTTTTTCCGCGTCGGTTAAACTGATCTCTACAATTTTCTCAACACCATTTTTGCCGATAATTGCAGGAACGCCCAAACAGATATCGCTTTCGCCATATTCACCATCCAACATTAATGAACACGGAATCATTTTTTTGTGATCACAAAGAATAGCCTGCACCATTACAGAAACCGCTGCACCCGGTGCGTACCAGGCAGATGTTCCCAACAGTTTGGTTAAAGTTGCACCGCCAACTTTCGTTTCTTCGGCAACATGATTTTGCTGTGCTTCGTCCAAGAATTCAGTTACCGGAACTCCATTTCTCGTTGCTTTCGTCATTAACGGAAGCATTCCTGTATCGCTGTGTGCCGCGATTACCATTCCGTCAACATCAGAAATTGGACATTCTAAAGCTTCGGCTAAACGGTATTTAAAACGCGCAGAATCTAAAGCTCCGCCCATTCCAATGATTTGATTTGTTGGTAACCCGGAAGTTTTGTGCACCAAATACGCCATCGTATCCATTGGATTGGAAACCACGATGATGATGACCTCCGGCGAATGTTTTACCAGATTTGCAGTAACATCTTTTACAATTCCGGCGTTGATTCCGATGAGTTCTTCACGCGTCATTCCGGGTTTTCTCGGAATTCCGGAAGTGATTACGGCTACTTTTGAGCCGGCGGTTTTGCTGTAATCGCCGGTTGTTCCGGTAATTTTGGTGTCGAAACCGTTCAGAGAAGCGGTCTGCATTAAATCCATGGCTTTCCCTTCGGCAAAACCTTCTTTAATATCTACTAACACAACTTCTGCGGCGAAATTCTTCATCGCAATGTATTCCGCGCAACTCGCGCCAACTGCTCCTGCTCCTACTACGGTAACTTTCATATCTGTTTATTTATTGATTTTTTAAAGGTGATATGGAAACTTTCGTTTTCATATAATTTATTTGTTCGATTTTACTTGAAATATGAAGACCAATGTTTTCATATCTGTTATTTATTTAAATGATGCCGCGAAAAGCCGCGCCTCCATTTGAATATTTTCTTAAAAGTCAAATTTACGAAATGCTAAAGTTTTGAGCAATTATTGTTTACTATTAATATTTTGAACGGCAACCGATTTAAATGTTGCATCACCCTCATCGTTTTTTATTACCTTAAATCAAGAATTTCTGTAGGATTAAGTCCTAAATTTGTTTCAAATTTAAAAATCCGATGAGTTTCGCGAACCATTTGCACAGCGGTTACCAGAGCCGAAAATACGATATCGACAAGAAAAAGATCGAAGACTTTATCGACCGTTTATTTCGTTTCATCTTTTTTCTGGAATATCAGCAATGTTCCGAACTCGCAGATATTGAGCTCCGCCTGAATCATTTTAAAAGGGAATTTAAGGAAATCCTGTCTTCGGTGACGCAGGAAAACGAAAGCATTAAAACAGAAAAATTTTTCGAAAGTTTCCCAGAAATTTATCACCTGCTAGAAAATGATGCAAAAACCATCGTTGATAACGATCCGGCGGCGCAAAGCATGGAAGAAGTAATGTTTTCCTACCCCGGATTTTTCGCGATTGCCGTCTACCGTTTTGCACACGAACTTTACAGAAGCAAAATCCCGCTGATCCCCAGAATCTGGACGGAATTTGCGCACAACAAAACAGGCATCGACATTAATCCCGGCGCCCAAATCGGCCGGAACTTCTTTATCGATCATGGAACGGGAATTGTTATCGGAGAGACAGCCATCATTGGAAATAACGTGAAAATTTATCAGGGCGTGACGTTGGGCGCACTGTATGTGACGAAAAATTTACAGAATATAACGCGGCATCCAACCATTGAAGATCATGTGGTGATTTACGCGAACGCCACGATTCTCGGCGGCGATACGGTGATTGGAGAAAATACGGTAATTGGCGGAAACGTTTGGATCACGGAAAGTGTTGCACCGAATTCGGTAGTTTTTCATAAAGGTCAGGTGACGGTAAAAAATAAATTCCCCACAGATGAACCAATTATCTTCAGCATTTAAAAACTAATACTAATTCATGGCGTGAATGATCGCTTTTACGCATCAAAAGAAAAAAAGACTGAAATACCCGCCAGACTCAAAATAATTCCAGGCAGAAAACTTTGCCTAAAAATAATTTAAAAATCAATTTATGAAACTGAATAATATTTTAGAAGCCATTGGCAACACCCCGGCCGTGAGACTGAATAAAATTTTTCCGGACCACGAAGTCTGGATGAAACTTGAAAAGCAAAATCCCGGCGGAAGCATCAAAGACAGAATTGCTTTGGCGATGATCGAAAAGGCCGAAAAAGACGGAAAAATTAATAAAGACACCCTTATCATCGAACCTACTTCCGGAAATACGGGCGTCGGCTTGGCCATGGTTTGTGCGGTAAAAGGCTACAAACTAGTTCTCGTAATGCCGGAAAGCATGAGTGTGGAACGCAGAAAACTCATGAGTTCGTACGGCGCTCAATTTGTTTTGACGCCAAAAGAGAAAGGAACTTCCGGTGCCATCGCGAAGGCTGCGGAAATGGCAGTAGCAATAGAAAATTCCTGGATTCCGCAGCAGTTTGAAAACGATGCAAATCCTGAAATTCATGCAAAAACAACCGCACAGGAAATCCTAGAAGATTTTCCCGAGGGTTTCGATTATCACATCACCGGCGTTGGAACGGGCGGACATATTTCCGCGGTGACCGAAGTTCTAAAAAAGAAATTCCCCAAACTGAAAAGTTATGCCGTAGAGCCGAAAGATTCGCCGGTTATTTCGGGCGGAAGTCCGGGACCCCATCCATTGCAGGGAATTGGCGCAGGTTTCATCCCGAAAAATCTGAACACCGACATCCTGGACGGCACCATTGAAGTCGAAAAAGAGAAAGCTTTTGAATTCACGAAAAGACTGGCCGAGGAGGAAGGAATTTTGGGCGGAATTTCGACGGGCGCTTCTTTGGCTGCCATCACGAAAAAATTGGGAGACATTCCGAAAGGCTCGAAAATCCTGACGTTCAATTACGATACAGGCGAAAGATATTGGTCTGTTGACGGCTTGTTTGAAGAGAATCTTTACAAAGAGTAAAAATTTATATTTGCTTTGAAAAATCTTTTTATGTAATTTTAAACACATTAGGCATATTAGATTCCTCTTTGTTGATGGTAATAAATCGTAATTTCGGATTTGTTTAGCTCATGTGAACTGATGTGACTTATAATTTTCAATCTTAATCTGCGGTTGTGGTTATAAAGACTACCAACATCAATTTTAGACTAAGTTTAATTTTTATTGAATTTAAAAGGTTGGAGAAGCCTCTCATGAAAGTTTTGATCTTCAGAGAATAAAAATGAAAATCCTGCACGTGCAGGATTTTTTTATTGATACAGTTTCTGGCACTTTTCGCAAACGTAGGTTTTACGTTTTATTTTGCCCATTTCAGCGATTACAAGTTCGGTTTTATGTTTCGGGCAGGTCTTTTTGCCGTAAACCATGGCAGCTTCTTTCACGCCGCCGGTTTTTAAAAGAGCCAAAAATTCTTCCGCATAATCAACGACCATTTTCAAAAGGAAGACGAGCTTTTTCTCCGGAATCTCTTTCACAATACTTTGGGGATGAATTTTTGCGTGGTACAAAGTTTCGATGCGGATAATGTTGCCAACTCCTGCAAATATGTGCTGGTCCATCAACACGTCGCCAATCATTTCGTCGCCGTGATTCTCAAGTTCTTTCAAAATAAATTCCGGATCGAATTCCGGCTTTAAAATATCGGTTTTAAAATTAAAATGATCGCTTGGTTTCCCTTCGTACAGTTTTGTTTTGGCCACATAAAAATTAATCTCCCCATCCGCAAAATGAAGGGAGAAACTCGCGTTGACTTTCTTCCGTTTGTTCACCAACATGCTTCCAAACAAGCCTAAATGAACGCCAACAAAGAAATCTTTGAAGACGAACAGAAGATTTTTGCCGTACGTTTCGATATCAACCAATTTTATGTTGACGATTTTGGATTTGTCCATTTCGCCATAACCGGAGGCTTCGGAAACGGTTTTTCCTTTGTAACGCTGCAGTTTGTTTTTTAGAAAAAGTATCGATGGTCCTTCTGGCATGGGGTTTTATTTAGTGATGAAAAAATTCCTGTAGAGCAATTACGTCTTATTAAAATATTTAATTTGGCTGACGCCGCAAGTTTCAAATTTACAAAAAGAACGTGGTTTCAAGCCGTTGCATTACCGCAAAATATACCATTTTCTGCTAATAAAAATCAGTAAAAATAACCAGGAATAGCCCAGGCACAAACCGCCTAAAACATCGCTGGGATAATGAACCCGCAAATAAACGCGGCTGAAACCGATGGTCAGCGATAGCGCGATTAAAAAAGTCATCATAATATACTTCCAAACCCGCGGCAGGTTGGTTAACCATATAAAATAGGCCAAAGTGCCATAAAATATAAAACTGAAGGTTGCATGACCACTGGGAAAACTAAAACTTTCTTCTTTGTAAAGCAGCGGAAAAGGCGGCCGTGCACGCGCAAAAAACATTTTCGAACTGTAAATAAGTAGCAAGCCGCCAGCTCCGGCGACGAATGTGAAGATTGCTTTGCGGTAAAATTTAAAAACAACTAAAATTCCCATCAGAAAGGGATAGGCAATTTTTACAAAAGGCGCGGAAGAAAACTGCGAGATCAGGTACATAAAACCGGTTGCGCTGTCTTTTATAATATGCGCCCGGAAAAATTGAAAAATAATAAAATCAACCTCATCTTCTTTCTCCAAAATAATTTCGTCGATGATGCGAAAAAAAGTAAAGATTGTTATTATAAAGAGGAACAGGGAAAGCAAAAGCCTCCAGGAACTGTTTCGATAAAAATCTTTAACAAACTTCATTTTTATAAAAAATATCTAATGTTTAATTTTAGTCCGCGAGATCGAGTAAAAACTGATAAGCTCTTTTCGCACCATCTAAAAAATCTTCCTCATTAGACCCGTCGTATGCGCTTTCGAGAACTTCGCGGAAATTTTTCCAAAGAAGACCGGTTTCCGCGCCATAACAACCGAAAAAATTAAAAGTGATTCCCGCAAACTCAGGGTTTTTTGCCAGATTTTTTGCAATCACATTTCCACCCAACGTGGCACCTTCCATCACATATAAAATCCCTAAGGCTTCGGCTTCGTTTTTTATGATAATATTTTCTGGAATTTGAGCCTGAAAATCCTTAAGGTCTTTTTGAAGGAAAGGTAACTTCCTGCGCCGATCTAGATTTAACTTTTGCGCATTCTCCGCAGAAATTTTCGCAAAAACAGCCTCTTCGAAATGCAGAAGAAAAGAATAGTTATGTTGTAGAAGTTGCTGATATTCGCTGCGTGTAAAACTTTTATCCATAATCTTATTGGACATCAGTTTCTCCTCAACCAGATCGTGCAGATTTTTGGTGTGTTCTTTTAAAAGACTTCCGATCATAGGAAAAATTAGGGTTTTTTAAATGTAAGGAAAAAAGTGGTTCTTTCATTTGGAATACTTTCATAAGAAATGCTTCCGCCGAGGCGCAGCATAATTCGGTCCACGATGGACAGTCCTACGCCGTTTCCCTTAAAATTCCTCGCATTATCCATTCTTTGGAAGATTTTGAACATTTTATCCTGTTGTTCTTTCTGAATTCCAATTCCGTTATCGGTAATTTCAAAAATAACTTTATCATTAACTATTGCGCCACTCACTTCCACCACCGGATTTTCAGTTTGAGAAGAATATTTTACGGCGTTGGTGATCACATTTTGGAAAACCTGATGGAGCAAAGTCTTATCGGCACAAACATCGGGACAATCGCGCACAATAATCTGCGTTTTTTCCGTCCCGTATGTGATGATGGCGTCGCTGTTGATTTTCTCGATGAGCGTTTTTGTCGGAACCTGCACCAAATTTATTTCCACCGATTTTGCGCGGCTCAACTGTAAAACTTCGCGCATCATGTTGGCCATTCCATCGATTTCGGTTACAATGCCGTTGAGTTTTTTCTGGAGATAAGGATTGTCTTTATTTTTGGACAGTAGCATCTGGGCATTCAACTTCATCACCGTTAAGGGTGTTCCTAAATCATGGGAGATGGAATAGGAAAAACTGTCGAGTTCTTCATTAACTTCTTTTAACTCCGCAATAAGCGCTTTCACTTTGACAAACTGGTTGTGCGAAGCTTCGAGTAAAATTTCGGAAACCTTTTTAATGGCCAAAAGATCTTTGGTTTTCCAGGGCGCCGATTTTCCTTTGATGCTTTCTTTGTAAATGGCAAAAGATTTACGCGGTGAGACCAGCATTTTTTCTCCTTCCTGCTGCATCACAGATTCGAAGGCTTTCTCCGGGTTGCCGGCCCACAGAATATCTTCTTCCTCTTCCTGCCGAAACCAGATGAGAAACTCTTTTTTAGTGTTATCTAAAAATACGGCACAAATTCCGGCGGCGTTTTCCATCTGGGGAAAGTAGCGGTTGCGAAATTCATTGCTTGCAAAGTAGTTTTCTTTATCCTCGGCTTTTATCCAGTCTCTTATTTTCAGGATGTCTTCTTCGGCGGGAACCAGCCCTGTGCTCACCACTGTTTCACCGGTGATCACTGCAAGTCCCGCGGCATCAGGATAACCGCAAATCTCTTCGATATTATCGTAAAGTGCAGCGTCTAAATCATCAAACTTCAAAAGCTTGTGCATGAGCAGCGCATTTTTTTTATCGTAAGCGATGCTGATTTCTAAGTTTTGTTTTGCCTTTAAAGCAGTATACGTATTTGCAGCCAGAATGGTAAAAACTTCGGCCCGTATACGACCAATGAGATCGATGTGTTTGCTTGTCCTATTCTGGCAGGTTACGAGACCCCAAAGTTCATCATTTACAATAATCGAGGTGCTGAAACTGGACGTCGCATTTCCGTTTTTTAAATATTGAACATGAATGGGCGACATTGCACGCAAATTGGAATACGTTAGATCTATTAGTGCATCTGTACTGCATATTATAGGAACAGGCGGTGCATCAGCATTGCTGAGAATCCTTTTTCTTTTCTTTAAATACAGTGCTCTGGCCTGAATGGGAATGTCGCTTTCGGGATAATGCAAATTCAGATAACTTTCAATATTATCTTTCTTTTTTTCGGCAACCACCACGCCACTGCCATCTTCTAAAAACCGATAAACCATCATTCGGTCATAATTTATGGTATCGCCAAAAGCGGATAAAAGATTCTCCCAGATCGCACTTTCCGTTTTAGAATTGTTGATGCTTTCGTAACTTCGGGAGACGTAACCATTATGATCAGCGGTTTTTAAAACTTTTTCGAACTGCAGAAAAATATTTTCGCCGGTCCGGAAGATCGTAAAATGATAGGTTTTGCCGCCAATCTCGATCTGTTCTAAAAAAAATGAATTTTCTACCAGACAAATCCGGCTGAGATCTTTATAGTTTTTAGACGTCAAAATGGGTTCGAAAAGACCTGAAAAATCTTCCAGTTTATTTCCGAACAGCGGGGTATTTACGTGAAAAATTTCTGAGAGATTTTCGCTCAGAAATTTTATTTCTTTCGTTGTAGAATCTAAACCGAGGAGATATCCAAAATCCTGAATATAGCCGGGGATATGAATCTTTTCGTCGTTACAGTCAACAAAATCTATAGCCATTTGCAATTTTCAAACCTCAAATATACGGATTAATTAACATAATCTATTTCTCTTCCTCGAAATAGAGGCGGTAATATTTTCCGTTTTCATCCTGTCCCTGCTCGATCATTTTTCGGTCCCCATGAACGTAGATGGAGAAGTTTTTATCGAGTTTGATAACGCTTTTAAAATAGCGCTGATTTTTCTTTACTGCCGTCTGGTTAATGGGAAATTCTTCGGAAATCGAAACCTGCATATCCTGCTCGTAATCGGTTTTGAAATTCGAAAAACTTTCGATCACATTTTTATCCTGCAGAACTTCGTTGGTGAATTCATCAAAATCAAATGTTTCTTTCTCCTTAAAAAAAGTTATCGATTTGGTGAGAAAATCTGCCTGGTCGGGTTTATTCACATCGAATTCCTGCGGCAACTGCTTGATAACAAAATCTTTGAAGACGGAAAGTGTTTCCTGCGTATGAAAATATTCGTCGTCGCGCTGTCTCACTTTCAAAAAGTCCTCAAACCAATAGTCGGCATCGCCATTTTTATTATTATCCACCACAGATACGGCGAAACCGGATTCTTTGTCCGTATTGTAAATAAGACAACCTTTATCGAGTTTCGAAAGGGAAATTCCGTAATCTTTTTCGATCTCGTAATTTTCGTCGATGGGCAATATTTTGAGAAAAGGATTTTTATTTTCTGTTTTAAAAATTCCGATGGAGTCGATTTGATTGCCTTCTTCGGTAATGCCACCTTCAAAATAAACAACGAAAACCTCCCCGCCCTGAATACGTGGGTTATCGCTGATCTCAAAAAGGTGTTTTGCAATATTCTCCGATTCGAAGCGAAATTTATCTTTATCCTCGAAAATTTCGGCCGCCGAAGAATAAACGGGATTTAGGGACAGATAAGAGTCGCTGTAAAACTGAAACTGTTCTTCGGATTTGAAGGCATTGAGGAAATAATCGGTTAAAAGCTCCTGCATCTCTTCGCCGAGCTGAAGATCGCCTTCGGAAAGAAAGAGGTTTTCCTGATTAATTTTGTTTCCTACTTTGTGAACGATGATTTTGGAGAGCATTGGTTTAAAATTTTTGTGGTGCAAAGATATTTTTAAAAGATCGACACAGGAAATTTTTGTGAGCATAGATTTAGGTAAATATTCTTTTTTCCTCAGTTGGCCCTGAAAAATTTGATTTAAGTAATAAGATAAACAAAGTTAAGTTCTTATAAAAACTATTAAAATTTCAAAATAGTCGACGGCGTGGAATTATTGTTGTTTCGAAACCGCAGACTTTAATATTAATTAAAATAAAAGAGGTATGAAAAAGTTAACAAACCCTAAAAACGCAATCGCAGCTGCCATATTTTTTGGCGCCGTTAGTGTGGGATATGCACAAACGGACACTGCGGCAACAACGAAAACAACGGTAGCGGCTCCCGTAGAAAACACCGCTCAAAACCCGGCGATAGAGGGGTTGAAAAAGCAGGTCGAGGCTAATCCGAGTGATACCGACGCGATCGTAAAACTGGCCACCGCTTACCAAGACGCAAAAGACTGGAATAACGCGCTTGTAACGTGGCAAAAAATGTCGACTCTTTTACCGGATTGGGCGCCCTCTTACTATAGCCAGGCTTATGTGTACCAAACAATGAAAGACGACGCAAATGCTAAAATGATGTATGAAAAATACATTGCGACCGTAAAACCGGAAGAAGTGGAAGCGAACAAAAAGAATCTGGCGTATGCACATTTTTTTGTCGCCTATAATCAAAAGGAAACGGATAAAGAACAGGCAAAAGTGAACATTGCAAAATCGTTGGAATATGATCCTGCAAATGCGGATGCGACCAAGCTAAGTGCGTTTCTGAATCAATAATCCAGCACTTAGTGTAACTAGTTAACATCGTACATAATGAAAATCCTCCGGTTTACGCCGGAGGATTTCTGTGTTATACTACTATTTGGCGGCGAATACGCCCTGAATCACCTTTAACTGCGCGTCATTTAGCCTGGAAGTTTTCTTTAATTTGGCGATAAAAGCGGTAATTTCTTCGGGCGTCGAAGGACAGCCTAAATTTTCTTTCTTATCGTTCAGCGACGTATCCAGTACGTTTCCAGTACCATCGAGGAAGACGAAGAAAGGCAAGCCGGCGTCTTTGCCGCCATACTCACCCATCATTTTTTCACCGTTGGGATTTTCCAATTTTTCTTTCTCGCCGCGTTCCAGCACATCCAGCGAAGCGAAAACATAATTATTTTCGAAGAGATTTTTGGTTTCGGGCAGATTCATTTTTTTATCCATGAGTCGGCACCAACTGCACCAAGACGCGTGGAAGAAGACCATCACATTTTTATTTTCAGCTTTTGCCTTTTTTTGAGCCTTTGCGATAACGGTTTCTGCTTTTTCCTGCGCAGAAAAATGGTGTATAAAACCGAAAGCCAGTGCAAATAACAAGATCTTTGTGAATTTCATTGATTTATAATTTAAGACAAAAGTAGTTTTTTTTAATTGTATTGCTATTAATAAACAGAATATGAGGGTTGGGGGCTGGAATCCGTAATTTGTTATATAAAAGAACTCTTCGATGAGTTTTTGTGCATCGGCGGTATGCGTAACTTTTCACCTGCCATTCAAATAATTTCTCGAACAAACAAACCTCATTCTGAAATGGCGCATTCACTTTCAAATGTTGTTAAGCGAAAAGTTCTAACAAAAAAAATCCCCAGATTTTCATCCGGGGAATATTAATTACAAAAATTGTTTGTGTCGAGTATTATTTCACTTCTTCAAAGTCCGCATCCTGAACATCTTCTGTTCCGGCATTGTCACCTGGATTTCCTTGCGCCTGATCAGCACCCGGTTGTCCTTGGTTTCCTGCAGCGTACATTTCTTCGGAAGCGGCCATCCAGGCAGCATCTAGAGCTTCTGTTTTGGCCTTTACGCTTTCCATGTCTTTGGCTTCGAAGGCAGTTTTCAATTCTGCGTGAGCGCTTTCAACAGCAGCTTTTTTATCTGCAGATAACTTGTCGCCGAATTCTTTGAGTTGTTTTTCTGTTTGGAAAATTAAACCGTCCGCTTTGTTGAATACTTCTACCTCTTCTTTTTTCTTCGCATCAGAGGATGCATTTTCTTCAGCTTCGCGTTTCATTCTTTGGATCTCGTCATCAGAAAGTCCGGAACTTGCCTGAATCTTAATCGACTGTTCTTTTCCGGTTCCTTTGTCTTTTGCAGAAACGCTTAAGATACCATTCGCATCAATATCGAAGGTTACTTCAATTTGCGGAACGCCTCGTGGAGAAGGTGGAATGTCGGTAAGATCGAATCTTCCAATTTCTTTGTTATCGTTAAACATCGGTCTTTCTCCCTGTCCTACTCTAATAGAAACTGCAGGCTGGTTGTCGCTTGCGGTGGAGAAAACTTCTGATTTCTTAGTTGGGATAGTGGTATTGGACTCAATTAGTTTCGTGAAGACAGAACCCATTGTTTCAATTCCTAAAGAAAGCGGCGTAACGTCTAATAAAAGAACGTCTTTTACATCACCGGTTAAAACACCACCCTGAATGGCTGCACCAATTGCAACAACCTCATCCGGATTCACTCCTTTGGATGGTTTTTTACCGAAGAATTTTTCCACTTCTTCCTGAATGATCGGGATTCTTGTAGAACCACCAACCAAGATTACCTCATCGATATCGGAAATTGAAAGTCCTGCATCGGAAAGGGCTTTTTTACACGGCTCCATGGAACGTCTTACCAAATCCGCAGATAACTGCTCGAATTTTGCTCGCGTCAAAGTTTTCACCATGTGTTTCGGACCGCTGGCAGTCGCAGTAACATATGGCAGGTTAATTTCGGTTTGTGGCGCTGAAGACAATTCAATTTTTGCTTTCTCTGCAGCTTCTTTTAACCTTTGTAAAGCGATTGGATCTGCTTTCAGATCGACGCCTTCTTCAGATTTGAATTCGTTTGCCATCCAGTTGATGATCACATCATCGAAATCATCACCACCTAAATGCGTATCACCATTGGTAGACAATACTTCGAAAACGCCGTCTCCTAAATCAAGGATGGAAACGTCGAACGTACCGCCCCCTAAATCGTAAACTGCAATTTTCTGGTCTTTATGTGCTTTATCCATTCCATAAGCCAAGGCTGCTGCAGTAGGCTCATTGATGATTCTTTCTACAGTTAAACCGGCGATTTCACCCGCTTCTTTTGTCGCCTGTCTTTGGGCATCATTAAAGTAAGCCGGCACGGTAATTACCGCTCTCGTAACTTCCTGACCCAAATAATCTTCTGCCGTTTTCTTCATTTTCTGAAGAATCATTGCGGAGATTTCCTGTGGCGTATATTCTCTGTCGTCAATTTTAACTTTAACCGTATCATTCGGTCCTTTCACCACTTTATAGGCAACTCTTCCGATTTCCGTAGCATCATCTTTAAAATGCGTACCAATGAAACGTTTGATCGAATAAACCGTTTTGGTTGGGTTGGTTACGGCCTGTCTTTTCGCGGGATCACCTACTTTTCTTTCACCATCTTCGGTAAAAGCCACGATGGAAGGAGTGGTTCTTTTACCTTCCGAGTTTGGGATTACAACCGGATCTTTACCTTCCATAACGGAAACGCACGAGTTGGTTGTTCCTAAGTCAATTCCAATTATTTTACTCATAGTATGTATATTTTATTTTAAACTTATTTTGCTAAGGTTTTCTCCAAAAATATACCAAGTAACTTTTTGTGACAAATTGACAGAAAGAAAATAATATTGCGAAAACAAACCTCTACTGATCAGTCCTACCCGCAGTATTATAAAAAGAAAGACACCTTACAAACGAAGGTGCCTTCAACAAACAATTAAAATATGTATTACTGCTTTAGCGAGAGAATATATTCTACCATCTTTTTTGCATTGTCTTTGCTCATTCCGGCGTGTGGCGTCATTGGGATTTCGCCCCAATTGCCTTTACCGCCTTCAATAATTTTGCTCGCCAACATCTCAATGTCGCCTTCAGAATATTTATCGGCAACCTCCTGATAAGACGGTCCCACCAATTTTGTATCCATTTTGTGACAGGTTAAGCAGTCTGCACCTTCGATGAGGGTTAAACCTTCACTTTTTCCGGCAGCGGCCGAATCGACTACTTTTACGATCGGCTCCTCCAACATGATATTGCTTTCCCTGTTGGGATCTCCCTGATCTTTTCCACATGAAACGAGCGTTGCAAATGCGAAGATTGCTAAGTACTTATTCATAATCTTATTTTTAACAAAAGTATAAAAAATTTCTGTCGCAAATCTGACGATAAATGTCATGAAAACCGTATGACTCAGATCATACGGTAAAGAGGCAGATTTTGGTAACTTTGAGTATCGAAAATAAATATTATGAAAACACTAAAAACATTCGCTCTTGCAGCGTTTACCTTTGCACTTTTCTCTTGTGGAGGCGACAAAAAAACAGATTCAATCCCAACCGGTTCTACCGAAACAGCAGTTGCTGCAGATGAAAGTACTGCAGAAATGGAAGCTACTGCGGCGAAGTACGATCCGAACAGAGGTTTGGGTAAACATGAGAACGTAGACGTCAGCACCTTCGATCCTGCCATGGCAGCAGCCGGAAAAAAGTGGCCGAAGTTAAATGTACCTCCTGCCATAAACCAACAGACGAAAAACTGGTGGGACCAGGCTGGAAAGGCGTTACCAAAAGACAGACCCCGGCGTGGATTATGAATTTTATCTCTAATCCGGATCCGATGATCGACGTAGATCCAGAATTACAAAAACAACTTGAGCTTTGTTTGGTGAGAATGCCGAACCAGGGTCTTGCTGACAACGAAGCCCGCGAAATCCTGGAATACATGCGGGAAATCGACGGCGCGAAGTAATTTTCTTCCGCAAAACACTTAACAAATATCTATAATGAAAAGTCTTAAATTATTTGGACTGGCCACCATTGTTGCCTTAAGTTCGCTGGGCGGCTGTAAGCCAAAAGGCACCGAAACCGCGATCAGTGGGGATGCCGCAGAAAAAGTGTACGTTGCTCCGGGCAAATATGACGAGTTTTACAACTTTGTCAGCGGAGGTTTTAACGGACAGGTAAATGTGTACGGATTGCCGAGCGGAAGACTGCTGAAAGTCCTTCCTGTCTTCTCACAAAATCCCGAAAACGGCTATGGGTACAGCGAAGAAACAAAACCCATGTTGGAAACGTCGCACGGATTTATTCCCTGGGATGATCAGCATCACCTGTCGCTTTCGCAAACCAACGGCGAAGTGGACGGAAGATGGTTATTCGCGAACGCCAACAATACGCCCCGTGTTGCGCGCCTCGATTTGAAAACATTTAAAACCGTCGAAATTATCGAGTTGCCCAACTCCGCCGGAAATCACTCCTCGCCTTTTCTAACAGAAAACACCGAGTATGTGGTGGCCGGAACGCGCTTCGCTGTGCCAACGGATGATCAGAACGGCGATGTTCCTATTGATACTTTTAAAGAAAATTTCAAAGGCGTAATTTCCTTCATCGGAATTAATCCCGAAAGTGGCGATATGGATGTGTCGTTTCAAATTGAAGCGCCGGGTATCAACTTTGACCTTTCCCACGCAGGTAAAGGAAAATCCGCAGACTGGTTCTTCTTTTCCTGTTACAATTCGGAAAAAGCCAATACGTTGCTCGAAGTAAATGCCTCGCAAAATGATAAAGATTTTATCATGGCCGTGAACTGGAAAAAAGCAGCCGAATTAGCGAAAGCCGGAAAAGGCAGAAAAGTTGCCACCGAATACGTTCACAACAAATGGGATGAAAGCACGCACTCCGCAACGTCGACGATGAAAAAAGAAGTGTTGGTTCTTTCCGTGGAAGATATGAAAGACGCTATGTATTTTATTCCGTGTCCTAAATCTCCTCACGGCTGTGATGTTGATCCCACCGGCGAGTACATCGTAGGCTCTGGAAAATTGGCAGCTTTGATTCCTGTTTTCAGTTTTGATAAGATTCAGAAAGCTATTGCCGACAAAGCATTCAGTGGCGAATATGACGGCGTGAAGGTTATTAAATACGAAGCAGCACTTTACGGTGAAGTTCAAAAACCCGGTCTCGGCCCGCTTCATACGGAATTCGACGGACAGGGAAATGCAATTACATCGATGTTTGTTTCTTCGGAACTGGTAAGATGGAACATCAAAGACCTCAAAGTTATCGATCGTGTTCCAACGTACTATTCCACCGGTCACCTGATGATCCCGGGCGGAGATTCGAAAAAACCTTTTGGGAAGTATGTGGTAGCCTATAACAAAATCACAAAAGACCGCTATCTGCCCACCGGTCCGGAACTGGCGCAGTCTGCACAGCTCTTCGATATTTCGGGCGATAAAATGAAACTCCTGCTGGATTTTCCAACCTTTGGCGAACCGCATTACGCTCAGGCTTTACCTGCAGATATGATTTCGAAAAATCAGGTGAAATTCTTTAAAATTGGCGAGAACAACCATCCGTATGCTACGAAAGGCGAAGCTGAAAGTAAAGTCGTGCGCGAGGGGAACAAAGTTCATGTGTACATGACCTCGATTCGTTCTCACTTCGCGCCGGATAATATTGAAGGCATAAAAGTCGGCGACGAAGTGTATTTTCACGTTACGAATCTCGAACAGGATTGGGATGTGCCGCACGGATTCGCCATCAAAGGCAACGAAAATGCAGAACTCCTCATCATGCCCGGAGAAACCTGCACGCTGAAATGGGTTCCGAAAAAAGCCGGAATGTACCCAATGTACTGCACCGATTTCTGTAGTGCGCTGCACCAGGAAATGCAGGGTTACGTGCGGGTTTCGCCCACCGGAAGCAACACGCCGCTCATCTATTCTTTGAACAATAAAAAAGACAATGCACAAAGTCCTGTGAAAAAAGCGGAAACCAAATAATTACTAAAACAGGGCAGATTTTTTCTGCCCTTTTTAATTTCAAAAAAAATGAAAACCACTTCTTTAAAAAAGTTGACAAGAATCACGCTCCTCGTTTGCGGTCTTGCACTCTGCGTTTCTATCTTTGTACCCATGTGGTCCATTTATCTCACGGCGCCGCAATATCCGGAAGGACTGTCCATGTTTTTGTGGTCCAATAAAATTACGGGAGATTACGAGATCATCAACGGCTTAAACCATTATATCGGTATGAAAACCATTCACGAAGAAGATTTCTGGGAGTTTAAAATTTTGCCGTACGCGCTGGGATTTTTTGCATTTCTGTGCTTTCTTGCGGCATTTTTAAATAAAAAACTTTGGCTTTCCGTCACGACTCTTTTATTTTTAATCTTTGGCGTTGCCTTTATGATCGATTTTTATATGTGGGAATATAATTACGGCCACAACCTCGATCCGCATGCGGCCATCGTCGTGCCCGGCATGACCTATCAGCCACCATTGATCGGTTTTAAGCAATTGCTTAATTTTGGTGCGTATTCTTACCCGAATATCGGCGGCGGAATTATGATCGGGGTCGCCCTTATTTTGGTTATCTTAGCCATTATCGAGTTCCGAAAACCCAAAATGGGTTAAATCAAAATCTTAATTTTTAATTTTTTTTCTATGAAATTTTCCAAAATACTTCTTGCAGTCGCTTCTTTAACTTTCATGTCCTGTCAGCAAAGTGGCCCGAAAGATTTCCTGCTCGAAAAAGACCAGTGCGACAATTGTAAAATGACGATCGCCGACATTACGTACGCGACTGAACTCATCACCGAAAAAGGCAGAGTCTATAAATTCGACGATATCAGCTGTATGACAATGTATGAAAGTGCCGAAGCTGAAAAAACTGCAAACGCTAAAAAATACGTCATCGATGCGTCCACCGGGAAATTTGTAGAATTACCCAAAGCCACGCTGATTAAAGGCGGAAGCATTAAATCCCCCATGGGCGGCAACACGCAGGCCTTCGCCAGCAAAGAAGCCGCGCAGAAAGCTGCTGCAAAATTGGGCGCCACCCTCATCAATTAATCGTTTTCATGTTCCGATTTTTTCTTTTATTTTTTCCGTTTCTGCTTTTTTCAAACGTGTTAAAGGTTGGGAAAAACGACCAGTATTCTACCATTAAAGCTGCTGTTGCTGCGGCCAAAAGCGGCGACACCATCATCGTAGAAAGCGGCATTTATAAGGAAGGCAACATCAGTATCGACAAACCCATATCGCTTATCGGTGTTGGCAGACCTGTTTTGGATGGCCAAATGAAATATGAGATCTTATCCTTCCGCGCGAATCACATCGTTTTGAAAGGTTTTAAAATCATCAATTCCGGGGAAGATGAAATCGTAAATATCGGGGCGGTTCGTCTCTACGACAGCCATTTTTCTACCATCGAAAATAATATTTTCGAAAATAATTATTTTGGAATTTATATTCAGCGCGGTTACCGGTGTTTAATTCAAAACAACAAAATCACGTCTAAAAGAGCAACTTCGCAGGAAAGAAGCGGCGACGGCATTCATGCCTGGGTGAGCGAAGAACTATGGATCAAAAACAATTATATAGAAGGTCATAAAGACGGAATTTATCTGGAAAAAGTCGTCAACTCTTACGTCTTCCACAATTATTCAAAGAAAAACTTACGCTACGGTCTGCATTTTATGTTTGCGAACAACAATGTTTACGTGAACAACACTTTCGATGACAATAATGCCGGGGTCGCCGTGATGTACAGCAATAATGTTGGAATGGCCGGAAATAATTTCATTAACAACTGGGGCGACGCGAGTTATGGTTTGCTGCTGAAAGACATCAGTTTCAGCAAAATAAAACACAACCGTTTTCAGAACAACACAACGGCTATCCTTTTGGACGGCGTTACGAAAATCGATTTCTTTAAAAATGATTTCGAAAATAACGGCTGGGGCATGAAAATAAGTTCCAACTGCATGGAAAACAAGATTATCAACAATAATTTCATCAACAATGTTTTCGACGTGAGCACCACGGGCAGCATGACGATGAATGATTTTAAGAAAAATTACTGGGACAAATATGAGGGCTACGATCTCAACAAAGACAAAATCGGCGATGTCCCGTTTCATCCCTTAAGTCTGTATTCCGTTCTTGTGGAAAACAATCCCGCTGTGATGCTTCTTTTTCGCACCTTTTTCGTCGATCTGCTCGACAAGACGGAAAAGATCATTCCGAGTTTAACGCCGGAAAATTTTGTGGACCAGCAACCTTTAATGCAAAAAATAAAGATTTAAAAAGTTTCGGAATTCTGCGTAGATCTTCCTGAACCCTTTCGATAAAGTGCTATGATAGAAATTAAAAATTTAACGAAAAAATTCGATCGCTTTACCGCTTTGGATGATTTGAATTTATCGTTCACCAACGGGAAGTCCATCGCGCTCGTCGGCCCAAACGGCTGCGGAAAAACGACTTTGATAAAATGTATTTTAGGTTTAAATGTTATCGAAACCGGTGATATTTTGGTCGACGGAAAAAGCGTGAAAGACGATTACCTCTACCGCCGCGAAATCGGTTATATGCCGCAGATTGGGCGCTACCCGGAAAACATGACGATTGCGCAAACTCTGAAAATGATCAAAGACACGCGGAAAACCTCAGAAACCCATCTGGATAATGAACTTTTGGAATCTTTCGAGCTCGAAAAAATTTACGATAAGAAGATGGGAACGCTTTCCGGCGGAACCACGCAGAAAGTAAGTGCCGTTTTGGCCTTTATGTTCGATCCGAAAATCATCATCCTCGACGAACCCACGGCGGGACTCGATCCTTTGGCTTCAGAAATTTTAAAAAATAAAATCATTCAGGAAAAAAACAAGGGAAAACTCATCATCATTACGTCGCATTTGCTGAGCGAACTGGACGATATTGTGAGCGAAATTGTCTTCATTAACGAAGGGAAAATCATCGTGCAGCAATCGGTGGAAGACCTGATGACGGAGCGAAAAGCCGAAAAAATCTCCGAATCGATCATCAGTATTTTAAAGGAAATGAAAACCAATTCAAAGTAAATTCCGCCACGGCCGAAACTTCCCCAAATAAAAACATTTTGGCTCCATCCAAAAATCTGACCTCATGAACAAGATCGCACGCTTTATCCTTTTCGATATTTTAAAAAACAAGATTGTCATTTTTTATACGGTTCTGCTTTTCATTATTTCCTGGTCGGTGCTCGGCCTCGAAAGCAATTACACGAAGGCCACGCTGAGCCTGCTAAATGTAGTTTTGCTCGTTGTTCCGCTGGTAAGCATTATTTTTTCAACGATTTACGTTTACAACAGCAATCAGTTCATCGAACTGCTTTTGAGTCAGCCCGTGCCGCGCGTGAAAGTTTGGTTTAATTTATTTCTGGGACTTTCCACGGCGTTGGTTTTCGCATTTTTAATCGGTTGCGGAATTCCGATTCTCCTCTACACCTCCCTGGCAACGGGATTTTCTTTGATTATTATCGGCGTTTTGCTCTCCGTTATTTTCACATCATTTGCGATGCTCTCTGCAATTTTAAGCCGCGACCGCGCCAAGGGCATTGGCATCTCCATTTTTATCTGGCTTTTTTTCAGCATTATTTATGATGGTATTCTTTTGATGCTGATGTTCCAGTTCGCCGATTATCCCATTGAAGGCGTGATGGCGACGCTGGCAGGTTTAAATCCTGTAGGTCTCGCGCGGATTTTCGTTTTGATGCAGCTGAACATTTCGGCCATGTTGGGTTACTCCGGTGCGGTTTTTAAAGAGGTCTTTGGTTCCGGCGGCGGCATGGGAATTTCAATGTTGATTCTGCTCATTTGGGCCACCATTCCTTTCGTTCTTTCTCTGATTAAATTCAACAAAAAAGACCTTTAACACATATGAATTGGGCTTTGATGATTTACTTTTTCTTTTTAAAGCTTTCTCGATCAAACTAAATCTAGCAGCTCAAATAAATTTTGATTGAGTTTTCTCATGCGCCCGACCTGGTGCTTTTGTGGGAATATTTCGCTTTAAATTTTTTCTGTACTTTTTGTCATCATATTTTAACGCAAATTTCTCGGAGATTTTTATAATTTAAATATTCGCAAAGGAGTTTTACTGCGCAAAGAATTTAATTCATTACGCATATTTAAATTTAAGACGAAAACGGCTTTCAAAATTATTTGAAAACCGTTCTTTTCTTTTGAACTGAAGTCTAAAATTTACAATCGGTCTTTCCGCACTTTCATGTGGACGAACATCCAGAAAATAGCGAAAAACATCAGGACGGCGCACAGCAGAAGCACTTCTTTCGCGAATGGAACCGCAATATATTTAATGGAAAAAATACCCATCAAACCCAGTACGAATTCATTAAGAAAAATTCCTAAAAGCAGCAGTTTAAGTCCCAATAAAAGTTTTTTGGTGATGGTGAAATAATTTGTAGCCAAAATCTGGTTGATTAAAAAAGTCGCGATGCACATGAGCAAAACCAAATGCAGATAAGCGATGACGACATTCCGGAAGCCGAAGGCAAACTGGTTGACCGCCGGAATTGTGGAACCCAGTTGCAGCGCGATTTTCACGGCGAACGCAAAACCTGCAAACATCAATACAAATCTTTGCATCGGAGACCATTTCAGCACCAAATTCGTCCAGGTTTTTTTGACAAAACCGTAAAGCATTACTGCTCCAACCGTTTGGGCAATCGTCGCCAAAACAATGGCTGCAAAAATATAAACCGGCATTTCCACCCACAAAACGGAAAGTCCGAAACCGATGAAGCAGCCTACAAACATCAACCAGAAAATAAGTTTATTTTTCTGCACAGAAATTTCGACACCGGCTTCTTTCAGGGAATACAGCAGCAATCCGATGCAGGAAAAAATAAAAAATCCGTTGTACTGAAAATGAAGGTAATAATATTCCGAGCCCAAATACATGTCCTGCGTTATATTATCGGACATTTTCATGTACCCCAAATTAAAAACACCGAGCGACGAAATGATGGCGAAGAAGAAACCTGCCAAAAACCAGATCTTCGAAAGGTCTTTAATTTGTCGGGAATCGCGCAGGAAAAAATAACCAAAAACAAAACTGCAGAGCAGCGCGACGGTCGAACCCACGATGGAGGCCCAAAAGTAGCCGCCGTAAATGAAGGTTCCAAGCATAAAAAAGGAAGCTGCGAGGTTGATGATGATCAGCGTCTCATACTTTTTCAGGCGCAGCGCGGGATTCACTTTGCTTAAATAATGCAGTATCAGGACATAAATCGCCGTGGTAATCCAGCCGTAAAAAGCAAAATGCGAATGCGCTTCCTGCAGATGCTTTTGATCTAAAAAAGGCAGCGCATACAGAATTTTGTAGCGCATGATGACGCCCAAAAGTGCGACGATAAAAAAATTGAAGACGGAGAATTTCAGCCAGAAACTGCGGTGCATTAGTAATAAATTTTATGATTAATTAACTCTAAATGTTGTTCCCGTTCCATTTTTTTTACGGTGCGGATCACGGTTTCGACGGCTAAACCTGTAGAATTTGCCATTTCTTTCCGCGTTACATCGATGAGTGTTTTTTCGTCGGCTTCCAGGCCTAAACCTCTTTTGTGAATTTTGAGATAATTCAGGATTCGTTCGTGGGGATTTAAATGGACGATGGATTTCAGCTTCATCGTTTTATCGTAGGCTTTCCGCGCAATTTCTTTCGTAAATTCGATGAGAACTTCGGGATGATCGATCATAAATTTCTGAAATAGTTCCTCGTTAAAACAGAACACTTTCGCCGTATCGCTCACGATAATCGCATTCGCGGGATAGCGTTCGCCCAGCAGAAACGGCGGTTCGCCCAGACACATATTTTCGCTTACGGTGCTGATTAAAAATTCTTTGCCTTCAGAATCGATATTGTAAATTTTGATCTCGCCTTCCAACAAATAATAGAGGTTGACTGCTATTTGATCCTCCCGAAAAAGGGTGTCTTTTTTCTTGAAACGCAGAAACGGAACTTTATTTTTCAATAAAATTTCTTTGGTGAACATATTTTAACTTTGTCTCAAATTTAACGAAAATTTATCATTGCGCATAGGATTGCAGTCATATAAAACCGTTTAAAAATCCTTAATTTTGGGGAAATTTAGAACTGAAATGCCAAATCTTTTTAATCCGCGGGACATTACGTGGCTCGCCTTCAACGAGCGGGTTTTGCAGGAAGCCATGGACGAAAATGTGCCGCTCAACCTGCGGATCCGTTTTCTCGGAATCTTTTCCAATAATCTGGACGAATTTTTCCGCGTTCGCGTAGCCGGTTTGAAGCGCGCCATGGATTTCAAAGACAAATACATCACGGAGTCTTTTTATCAGCCGCCCACCAAAATCCTGCAGAACATCAACGAAATCGTCATTAAACAGCAGCAGAATTTCGATCATACGTGGAAGAAAATTCAGGCGGAAATGGCCGATCAAAATGTCTTCATCCGCAATTCAAACAATCTGACAGAGAAACAGGAAGAATTTGTGCGCCGCTATTTCGACGAAACTGTGGAAAGTAATGTGATTCCTATTTTGCTTAATGAAAATTCTGCAATGCCTTATTTGAGGGACAAATCCCTCTATTTGGGCGTGGCGATGCGCAAAAAAAACAAACATCAGGAAAATAAATTTGCCATTATTGAGATCCCTTCGCGGGTGATCGGCCGTTTCATTCTGTTGCCCTCAGAAAACGAGGCACAAAAAAATGTGATGCTTTTGGAAGACGTTATCACCTTCAACTTACCGCATATTTTTTCTTATTTTGGCTATGATGAATTTAAGGCAAACTGCTTTAAAGTCACAAAAGATGCGGAGTTTGATCTGGATAACGACATTAAAACAACACTCGCCGAAAAGATTGAAAAAGGCATCAAATCCCGCCGAAAAGGAAAACCCACGCGTTTTGTTTTCGATAAAGAAATGGATAAATCGCTCGTCGAATTTCTCATCAGAAAACTGCATTTAACAAAGAAAGACAGCATCATTCCGGGTGGAAAAATTCATAATTTCCGCCATTTCATGGAATTTCCGGAGGTTTTTCAAGCGTATCACAAGCCGGAAGAAAGAACTTCCTTCGACCATCCGGAAATTGTTGGAAAACGCGTTACCGACGTCATACAAAAAACCGATATCTTACTTTCTTTTCCGTATCATCATTTTACGCCCGTCATCGATCTGCTGCGGGAATCTGCCATGGATCCGGACGTGAAATCCATTCAGATAACCGCCTATCGGTTGGCAAGCAATTCAAAAATAATCAATGCCTTAATTAATGCGGTGCGAAACGGAAAAGACGTAACCGTGATGCTGGAACTTCGCGCGAGGTTTGATGAAGAAAGCAATCTGGGCTGGAAAGAAATTCTGGAGCAGGAAGGCGTTAAAGTTCTCGTTGGGATTCCAAATAAAAAAGTGCACGCAAAACTTTGCGTCATTAAAAAAAGAGTTCACAACAAAACGCTTCAGTACGGTTTTGTAAGCACAGGAAACTTCAACGAAAAGACGGCGAAAATTTATGGCGACCATTTGCTGATGACGTCGGACAGAGGAATTATGGCCGACATCAACAAAATTTTTACGGTGTTGAAAAAGCCGAAAGCCGATATGATGCCCGCACTGAAATCCTGCAAAAATCTGCTGGTTTGTCCGCAATTTATGCGCGAAAAAATCATCAGCCATATCGATAAAGAAATCGACGAAGCCAAGGCCGGACGGAAAGCTTTGATGATCATCAAATCCAACTCGCTGAGCGACCGGACTTTAATTCAGAAAATTTACGACGCTGCAAAGGCGGGCGTAATAGTGAAACTGATTGTGCGCGGAATTTACTGTGCGGTGAACCAGAAAGAATTCAAACAGAAAATCACGGCCATCAGTATTGTTGACGAGTATCTGGAGCACGCCAGAGTGATGTATTTTTACAATAAAGGCAGCGAGGACACGTATATTTCTTCCGCCGACTGGATGACGCGAAACCTCGATTACCGCATTGAAGCGGCGGCCAAAATCACACAAAAAAGCCTTAAAAAAGAAATTAAAGATCTGCTCGAAATTCAGTTAAGCGATAATGTGAAAGCCCGGATTCTGGACAAAAAACTAAGAAATCATTACGTTTTGGGCGACATTCACCAGCCCGTCCGCTCCCAGATTGCGACGTATCATTATCTGAAGAATAAAACGCTGGTGCAGGAGCCGGCTAAAAGGTGAAAGAGCTCATCTGACCATAAAAAAATGAGGTCAGACATTTTTAATTGTTTCGTCGAATATAATCTGTTACCTTTGCAGCGCTTTTAGAAAAGGGAATTGTGTGCAAATCACAAACTGTCCCCGCAACTGTAAATCACGTATGTAAAACTGCAATACAACCACTGAGCAATCGGGAAGGAGCAGTTTTGTGAAAGTCAGGAGACCTTGCTGAAAGCCTTAACTTAAAAATCGCTTTCGGAGGAAAAGCCTGAATAATGAATCTAAAATACCCCATTTCGTCGGTTTTGCTGTTGTGTGTTTTCTGGAGTTTTTCTCAGGAAAAGGCCATCGACACAGTGTATATCTTCGACAACCAGTTGAAGAACTCCACAAAATTTCAAAAAGTCTCTACTTTAAAAGAAGACGATCTCTTAAAAAATACAACGAATCTTTCGGAAGTTCTGCGCTTTCAATCTTCCGTCTATATTAAGGAAAACGGGCGCGGTATGGTTTCTTCGCCGTCTTTTCGCGGCACAACCGCGCAGCAGACGGCTTTTGTGTGGAACGGCATCAACATCAATTCCGTCTTTTTGGGCCAGGGCGATGTAAACAATCTGAATCTTCTCGGTTACGATAATTTACAGATTAAATCCGGCGGCGGCAGCGTGCTTTACGGCAGCGGCGCCATTGGCGGCACAATCCATCTGAACAACGAACTATCATTCGATCAGGGTTTACAGGGAAGTTTATTTGGCGAATATGGATCGTACAACACGATTAATACTTTTCTGAAAACTTCTTACAGCAACGAAAAATTATCGGTAAAAGTCTCCGGAAACTTTGTAAAGAGCGACAATGATTACGAAGTTCCGGAAAAGAAATACCTCAACTTAAATGGGGAATACGACAACAGGACTTTCAATTTAGGTGCGGCCTACAAAATCGATGCGAAAAACACGGTTTCCTGGCAAACGCAACTCTACGACGGCATTCAGCACTACCCTATTTTTTCGGAGTACGCGACAAAGACAAAATATTTTTCTGATACTTTCCGCAGTTTAGCGGACTGGAATTTTAAAACAGCCAAAATTCAGAACAGCTTTAAACTGGCTTACCTGGAAGATGAGTTTCAGTATTTCGACAACACCGACAAACCGAAAAGCAGCGGTGGCACGGCCAAAACATACCTGGCAAAAAACGATTTCAATTATATTTTTAATAATGAATTTGCCTTCAATATTATTGGCGAGTATCAGCTGAATAAAGCCAAAGGCTACCGGTCCGGAATCAGTTCCGTGCAGCGAAGTGCAGGTTCGCTCGCAGGATTGGTGCGATGGAATCCCGCGCAGAAGTTGAATTTCGAAGCAGGCCTCAAAAAAGATTTCGTAGAAAATATCGATACCCCGCTTCTCTTTTCGTTTTCCGCCAGAGCGACGGTGAACTCCTGGTATGAAGTGATCTTAAATGCTTCGAAAAACTTTCGGTATCCCTCTTTCAACGATTTGTACTGGCAACCGGGCGGAAATTTATGTTTGAAACCAGAGACGTCGCATCAGGCGGAAATTGGGAATAATTTTAAATACGGCAGCTTCAAACTCAATGTTACGCCATACTACATCAACATTAAAAATATGATCCGCTGGCTGCCGAATGCAAATGGAATCTGGTCGCCCAGCAACACAAATGAAGTTGAATCTTACGGCGTGGAATCGCAGGTGAATTTTGCAAAGGATTTCGGAAAAAGCAAAACTAAATTTTCAGCAGGATATATTTTCACCCATTCAAAAAACAAGGAAACGAACCGCTTTTTAGCGTATGTTCCGCAGCATAAAATTTTCGGAAACGCAGTGTACGGGTACCAATTTATGGAGATTTTTGTACAGGGAATGTTCAACGGTTTGACGTATACCACCGATGACGAAAACCTGAAAGATTCAATCAAATCTTATTTTGTGGCCAACTCCGGAATAAACCTAACACTGGCAAAGCATTACAAAATCGGATTCAAAGTGAATAATATTTTTGATGAAATCTACGAAACCTCGGTCTATTATCCTTTGCCAAAAAGAAATTACAGCGCCAACCTTTTAATTAACTTTTAAAAATAAAAATATGAAATTTTCAAAAATTCTGGCTTCAGCATTTGCGCTGAGTTTACTCTTCAATGTTTCCTGCCGAAACGACGATCCAATCGTGGATGAAGTACCAAAAGGCGCCTACGAAAACGGCATTATCATCACCAATGAAGGCGGATTCAGCACGCCGACTTCTTCCGCAGAGTTCCTCTCGGCAGATTTGTCTCAGCAGGAAAGCAATATCTTCGGCAAAAACAACAATGGCGAAATTTTGGGCAACGTTTTTCAGTCCGTTGGCTTTAAAGACGATCTGGCGTATCTTGTCCTGAATGTGCCGAACAAAGTAGAAATTGTAAACCGCTACACCTTCAAAAAAACCGCGACGATAACCGCTAACCTGGAAACGCCGCGTTACATTACTTTTTCGGGCGGCAATACGTACATTACGAACAACAACTTCTTCGATGTTCGAAAAGTAAATGTTTACGACAAGAATAATGCTTTTGTGAAAAGCATCAATTTCGACCGGTACGCGGAGAAAATTACAACCTCGGGCAGCTACGTTTATGTGCAGACCGATGGTTCCACTTACGACACCGCGTATAACGAACTGCCCACGGGACACACCATTTCCCGAATCAATCCGGCGACGAATGAAGTGGATAAAGTGATCACTTTAAATGACGAACTGATCATTAAAGATATGATTTCGGACGCTAACTATGTTTATGTAATTACTTCTGATGCGACGAAATCTTACCTCTACAGGATTACGGCTTCGACGGGTGTTGCCGAACAGATTGATTTAGGCTCCGCTGCGGGTGCGCAAAAATTGGCGATGGATCAGAATAAACTATATTTCTTAACCTCCACCAAAAAAGTCTACGGCGTGGCGGGAACTACTGCCACCGAAATGTTTACGATTACTGCGAACAACATCTACGGTTTTAATGTGATCGACGGCAACACGTATATCGCAGATCCAACCTTTTCTACCGACAGCAAAGTGCGGATTTACGGACCTTCGGGCACGCTTCTGAAAACCCTTACCACGGGAATTGGTACAAACGGTTTCTATAAAAATTAGGAATATTTTCCAAGAGAAAAAGCCCTTTCAAATGTCATGTTTGAAAGGGCTTTTTATTTTTTTTTAATTTTTCGATGCTAAAACAAGTCCGAGGTCTTTCCCTTCTTTAATGACGAAATTTCTGGCTTCTGCTTTGTCATTGGCGATCTCGCCTTCCAGAATGGCTTCCTTTACTTTCTCTTTTAAAATTCCGATCTCGCGGCCGGGCTGCAAATTGAAAAGTTCCATAATTTCTTCGCCGGAAATGGGCGGCTGAAAATTCCGGACGTGATCTTTCTCTTCGACCTCTTTAATTTTCAGCGCCACTTCTTCAAAATTTCTTTTGAATTTGGCCTGCTTGGAGGAATTTTTCGTCGTAATATCGGCTTTGTTCAAAATAAATAAGTCTTCCAGATCTTCGCCGGCATCAAAGAGAAGACGTCGCAGAGCGGAATCTGAAGTGCCGTCATCGATCAGTGCGATGGGCCGGGAGGAAAGTTTAACGAGTTTCTGAACGTATTTCATATCGCTTCCGAGTGGAAGTTTCAGGCGGTGAAAAATGGTTTTCACCATTTTCGACCCTAAAAATTCGTGACCGTGGAACGTCCAGCCGCTTCCTTCTACAAATTTTTTCGTCGGTGCTTTTCCAACGTCGTGAAGAAGGGCTGCCCAACGAAGCCAAAGATTATCGGTGTTTTTGGAAATGTTATCCACTACTTCCAAAGTATGCCAAAAATTATCTTTGTGCGTTTGTCCTTCGATTTCTTCGATACCTTTTAAAGCAGTGAGTTCCGGCATAATAAGCTGCATGAGGCCGGTTTCTTCCAGAAGTTTCAATCCGAAAGAAGGTTTTTCCGAAAGCATAATTTTGTTAAATTCCACCATAATACGCTCCAGCGACACAATTTTTATGCGGTCGGCTTCCTCTTTTATCGCGTTAAGGGAATTTTCTTCAATTTTAAAATGTAAGGTGGCGGCAAACCGAATCGCGCGCATCATGCGTAAAGGATCATCGGAGTAGGTTTGGGACGGCTCCAGAGGCGTGCGCAGAATTCTTTGCTTAATATCTGAAACGCCGCCAAAAGGATCGATAAGATCTCCGAAATTTTCTTTATTTAAAGAAATTGCCAACGCGTTGATGGTAAAATCGCGGCGTTTTTGATCGTCCTCCAGCGTACCGGTTTCTACGGCGGGTTTTCTGGAATCTTCCGCGTAACTTTCTTTTCGGGCACCCACAAACTCGAGATCCAGACCTTCATGCTTGAACATCGCCGTACCGTAATTTTTGAAAACGGAAACCTTTAAATTCGGATTAATTTCCAGCGCGACAGCTTTGGCCAAATCGATGCCGTTTCCTTCCGTCACAAAATCGATATCGGTGGGAACTTTTCTTTTCATCAAAAGATCGCGCACATAACCGCCGACGATAAAGACGTTTTGGTTATTTTTTGCGGCAACTTCCGAAATACGTTTAAAAAGTTTGAGATTTCTATTTTGAGTGAGATTGATGTTCATAAAGTTTCGCCTGAATGTCTAAGTGCAAAGATAAAGCTTCTAAGACAATGCCGCGCAGCGATTTTGGAACGGACGCCTGTTTTTAAAAGAAAGGCTCAAAAAAACTCACAGGAACTGAGTTTTATAATCCCATATTCCCTAAAATGTGGTCTTTTCATCCTCTAAAAGCCAATCGTCGATCTCTACTTCCAGGCAATCTGTCTGCACCTGTAATGCCTCCATGAAGTCATCGGGAATATTGACCTCTTTGCTGTTTTCGAGATTCCATAATTCGTCAGACATCAATTCATATTCGGAATAAACTCTTTTAAACCGCGGACTATTTTTTTCTAACGCATCAATTTTTTTCTGTTGGGGTACAAATTTTCTATAGGGTCGTTGGGTAGTCATGATAAACGGGATTAATTCAATAATATTAATAGAAATACGCACTTCGATTGAAAAACAACTGCCTTACGCACATATTAATGAAAATATTATGTTAAACGCACCGGTTTGACAAATTAAATATAAGCATTAAAACAAAGCAAAATTTTTTTTAACAACATTTCTAATTGTTTAACATATAATTTTAAATTTGCACTTACTTACGATGAAAGAAATTTTACTTAAACAAAAACAGATTTTACTTTTTGCTTTCGCGGGGGCACTAAGCGCAGTGGTAGAAATTGGATCATTCAAGATCTTCAGTAGTCAGTTACCGCTTATTTTTTTTCAGGAAACCAATTATCATGGCATTCATTTTCCGTTAAGCAACATTTTTTCGACAAGTTTTGGCATCATCACCAATTATTTTCTCAGCATTTGGTTCGTTTTCGAAAGGGGCAAACATTCAAAAAAGAAGGAATTTACGTATTTCATGGGAGTTTCGTTCTTATCCACCCTCGTAAGTTTAAGTATTTTTCAAATTTTCTTCCGTTTTGTCTTCTTTAATCATATCGATGTGGGATTTTTTGTCTTTAGCCAGGAAATGCTGAGTAAGATTTCGGCCATCATTTTGGTTTCCGTCCTTAATTACACCGTAAAAAAGAAAGTCATTTTTAATGGATAAATTAGCAGGCTTCAACGCAACCTCTCAAAAAATTAAATGACAAAGATCCTCAACTATATTTGGCGCGGCTGGATGATTATCCTGGGAGCGGTGCTAACCATTGTGATGGGCATTCCGGTGCTTCTTTTTTCGATCCGAAAGGAACATTATAAATATGCGTATCAATTTATCAGATTATGGTGCATTGGAATGTTTTACGGAATGGGATTTCGCTACGAGCTGAAAAAGCTCACCGATAAAAAAGATTGACAAAAACACGCAATATGTTTTTATTTCGAACCACACCTCGATTATGGATGTCATGCTCCCATGTATCTTAATGCCTCATCATCCGCTGTGCTATGTGGGAAAAAAAGAACTGGTGAAAATACCCATTTTCGGAATTATATATAAAAGAATCTGCGTTATGGTGGACCGCAGTTCTGCCCGAAGCCGCGCGGACGTCTACCGCCGGTGTGAGGAAAGAATGGAAGAAGGGCAAAGTATTGTAATTTTTCCGGAAGGCGGCGTGCCCGACGATGAATCTGTAATTTTGGACGAATTTAAGGACGGAGCTTTTATTTTGGCAAAAAAGCACCACTCACCGCTTTTGGTTTTTACGTTTGTCGGTTTAAAAGAAATGTTTCCGTTTAATTATTCCAAAGGTCATCCGGGAAAAGTAAAGGTTTACCTTACTGATATTATGAAGCCTGAGGCGCCTCTGAATGATTTGAAAACCGCCGCCCACGCGGAAATAAAAAACATTTTGGAAAACCCCAATTGAGTAAATAATTAGTTATATTTGTTTTAAGAAATTATTAACATATGTCTACAAATTATTCAAAGCAAACCAACTGGGGCCAGTTTGTCCCCTTAGTGACTGTATTTTTCTTCTGGGGATTTGTTGCTGCCAGCAACGATATTTTAATTCCTGTCTTCAAAAAAGCGTTTGATCTTACCCAAAGTCAAAGTCAGTTGGTATCGGTTGCATTTTATGTGGCTTATACGGTGGGGTCCTTAATTTATATGTTTATCTCCAAAGCCATAAAGCAGGATCTGGTGAATAAAATAGGCTATAAAAACGGTTTAATTTTAGGACTTTTAATTTCAGCCTCCGGGACTTTGCTCTTTTATCCTGCAGCCAATCTGGGTTCCTTCCCGCTGATGATCACAGGCCTGTTTATTTTGGGTTTGGGCTTTTCCCTCCAACAAATTGTTGCAAACCCCTTGGCCATTGAAGTAGGACCAACAGAAACAGGTTCCCAACGGTTGACGATGGCCGGCGGAATTAACAACCTGGGCACCACCATTGGACCCTTAATTGTGGCCTTTGCTATTTTCGGTTCTGCTACAGCTTCAAATACCGAAGCGAGTATAGAGTCGGTAAAGATCCCTTATATGGTTTTGGGCGGCGCTTTTATTTTGGTTGCTATTTTACTTAAATTTTCTTCGCTTCCCCAAATAACACCTACAATTACCGAAGACACCACGGATGTGATTCCCGGCGAACACCGCGATTCCGCCTTGAAATATCCGCAGCTCGTTTTAGGAATGATCGCGATTTTCGTTTATGTGGGCGTTGAGGTTTCTACGGCGAGTAATTTACCTGCCTATATGGAAAAATCTTTAGGATTCTCCACCAAAGATATTGCACCCTATGTTTCCTTATACTGGGCCTCTTTAATGATTGGCCGTTGGACCGGCGCTGTTGATGCTTTTGATGTAAGTGCAGGTTCAAAAAAGATACTGAGATTTCTGGCACCTTATCTGGCCTTTGGCGTTTTCCTTTTGGTGAATGCTATTGCGAAACATGATTTGTCGCACTTCTACATTTATGGTTTAATTATTTTGGTAATGATTGCCTGCGATATTGCGAGCAAAGGCAATCCCGCAAGAATGTTGCTCATCTTTTCCAGCATGGGTATTTTAGCCCTAATTTTTGGCATGATGACCTCCGGGATGATTTCAGTGTATGCTTTCACGAGCGTGGGATTATTCTGCTCTACACTTTGGCCGTGTATTTTTGCATTGGCGATAAATGGTTTGGGAAAACATACCAACCAGGGTTCCGGTTATTTAATCATGATGATTATGGGTGGCGGAATAATTTCCTGGCTGCAGGGTACACTTGCTGATATGACGAACATTCACATCAGCTACGTAGTTGGTGTTCTGTGTTTTGCTTATCTGGTTTTTTACGCCATTAGAGTTACAGGAATTTTAAAAGCACAGGGAATTGATCTCGATAAAATTAAAAGCGAAGGTGGCCATTAAAAAAAATAAAATTTATATAAAAAAGAGATTTTGGGCGGGTATTTTACTTGCCCAATTTCTTTTGTTTTTTATCTGCTCCAGAATGGATGCAGCCGTTAAGCTTTTCGAGCAATTTTTTGAGTGGCAGAAAGCCTTACATCAAAAATTATTTTCCGTCCTTTCGTTTTCTGTCGGAGACGTTTTTTACATTTTAATAGGACTTCTCTTCCTAGTTTTTTTTATTAAAATTTTACGGAAGAAAACCCGTAACGCTTACCTCCGGAAGTTTTTAATGATGTTGAATTTGCTTTATTTGATCTACCAACTTTTCTGGGGAATGCTTTATTTTCAGACACCCCTCCGTGAAAAGCTGCCGAAAGGCGAAATTACCGTAGCGGAAACGAAGAGCCTAACGTTGAAATATCTGGACCTCTGCCGCGAAACCAGAAGTATGGCTGACGAAGATAAAAACGGTGTTTTTAAAGTTGATCATATCGCGGCCATCGAAGACCAAATTCTCCAAAATCAAAATAAACTGCCGGCATTCATTACATCCAAAAAAGGAACAAGCATTAAGATGTTTAAACCGAGCCTTTATAAAGGAGTGATGAGCTATTCCGGAATATTGGGATATTATAATCCCTTTACCGCCGAAGCCCAATACAATCCGGAACTTCCAGCGACTTATCTCCCGTTCACTTTGGCGCATGAGGGTATGCATCAGGTTGGCTTTGCACGGGAACAGGAAGCTAATTTTACCGCGTACTTAATTGGTAAGAGTTCCGAAAATACAGCATTGCGCTATAGCACGCAGTATTTTGTACTGAAGTCACTTTTAAATTCTTTAAACGAAAAAAATCCCGAATTTGTAGCGAAGGTTCTTCAAAATTACTCCGAAGGGATGAAAAGGGACCGACTGGCGGAAAAAAGATTTAAGAAAGAACACGAAGGACTTTTAGATATCGTGTTTGGTCTTACGAACGATTTATTTTTAAAAAGCAATCAACAGGAGGGCAGCATCACGTACTCCTACTTTGTAGATCTGTTGATTCGCTATGAAAGATTTGGCGACTAAACAAAAAAAGAATCGCATTTTGCAATACGATTCTAAACACAAATGATGAAAAAAAATTTATGCTTTCAGCAGAACTTACGTCCTCACTTAAAAGCGCTGTAAAGGTATGCTTATTTTTTCGATCTACAAACAAAATACTACAAAAATCTTGATCTTACGACTTTAATTATGATAATAATAAGAAAATAGGTATAAAATTAGGATATTATTAAACTTTTAAAGAAATTTTAAAGAATAATAAATTAAATTTTTATTAGCCTTATAACGCCCGGTTCCGAAAGGATTTTATTTGCAAAAAAAAGGATTTTCGACAAAAAAAACCCAAAAATTAATTTGGGTTTTTTAGTAGCGAAGACGGGAATTGAACCCGTGACCTCAGGGTTATGAATCCTGCGCTCTAACCGACTGAGCTACCTCGCCTTTTGAGTGGTGCAAAGATAGAAATATTTTGGAACGCGACAAAAATTAATTCAATTTTAAATAAGAAATTACATCGGCGGCATGATCGGGTTTGGCGATGATCTTATTATTAGCATCCAGCACAAAATAAGTTGGCGTTGCATGTACATTGTATTTATCCACATAGGAGCTGTACCAACCTTTCAGCTCCGAATCGTTAATCCAGGGCAGATTCTTCACTTTATTTTGGTAAGATGCTTTTTCGTTGTCTAAAGAAAGACCGATGACCTGAATATTTTTCGCTTTCATCGCACTGTACTTCTCCAGAATCGTAGGTAGTTCGGCTTCGCAATGTGAACAAGTTGAGGACCAAAAAATGATGACTTTCCGGTCGGAATTAACATCTGTTAAAGATTTCGCGGAGGTATTGGTGGCCTGTACAAAAACCTGGTTAGGGAATACCGCTCCGATCTCTGTATTTTTATTAGTAGCGATCGTCGAAGACAATCTTTCGTTAATGGTGCATTTAAGATTGCTTGCCTGCGTAAGATATTTGGTCTTTAAGTCCTTCATGTCGTACGTGTCGAAAATCTCAATCAATTCTGAAAGAACGGTTTGTCCGCGGGGTGTTTCTACATTCACCGCTTTCAGCAAAGCGTCAATATCTGCCGTTACGTTGGTGCTGGGACCAACATTAAGATAAGCAATTAAAACGGGTTTTAACAGCGACGAAGTTTCCAGCATATCGTTGGATTTTGTTAAAAAGTCGATGATATCTTCGTGCGTGAGCGGCTTTTTAGCGGCATTTTTTTCCAGAAATTTGGAGTAATTGGTGTTATAGTAGCTCACGAAGGGATATTTCGTAACATCGAGCGAACTGTTGGACAACCTGTTGATTTCGGTATCAAGTGCTTTCCCGAAATCGGTATTCGGTTTATAATAATCCTTCATTTGATTAAGGGCGGGCAGAATAAATTCTTTTTTTTGCTGAATATCCTGCAGATTGTTCATGGCGAAGTTACTGTCATCCAGATATTCAACATTCGTAATTTTTCCCTGCGCAACATCAAACTTTAATTTTACGTTTTTGTTTTCAGATATAAAATTCATCGAAATGTTATCTTCCGGAAAATAGAGTTTCATCATTCCCGTGTAAGGTTTAGCCACATTGATTTGCCAGGAATTTCCTTTTCTAACCTCTTTGCTTTCCAAAAGATCTTTGGAACCACTTAAGGTATATAGATATACCTCTTTCGGCGCAAATGAAGGCGGAGCTTCAATCTCTACTTTAAACTGTGCTGATACCGAATTTATCATCATCAAACTGATGATCCCTAAAATTTTCTTCATGATGTAAATATAAAAAAAACCCGCCAAATTCGGACGGGTTAAAACTTATTTTATAACTACTTAAACAGTAGTTTTTTCGTGTTTTCGGTTAAAATAAATAATAAAAATAAATGCGACCACAGCCAGGATATAGATATACATATCAATAGGTGAAGCCGGCGCTCCCGGACCCGTACCACCGCCACCGCCGCCGGGTGGAGGAGATGGCATATCTTCGGCCCGGAGCAATACGCCTATCATCAGAAAGGTAAAGAGCAAAATTTTATTTAGATGTCTCATAATTTGTGTTTTTAATATTATCTAATAATTTTGGAGCTAATTTTTTCACCTTTTTCAGAAACTGCGGTTACAATGTAAGCTGCATTAGCTTTTGCAAGATTTATTTCAAAATCCTGATTGGTTGAAACCTCTTTTTGCGATAACATTAGTTTTCCACTCATATCGTAAACCTTGATGTCCGATTTTTTCCATAAAGGATCGAAACGAACAACGAACTTATCGATGCTACCATTATAAACAACCATTGTACGCGAAGGTTTCGACGTTACATCGGTTCCTAAGACAAGCGATTTTCCGTAATACAAATTATACTGATCACCCGACACCGGAATTACCTGATTCTGCGCGATCTCAGAAATGGCTCCGTTTGCCGCTTTATAATAAAATCCGATTCCTGTGGACAAATTGTGAACACCATCTGCAATCAGGTCGGTATTTTCTCTTACTTCAAATTTTAAAAATTTTATGCTACTGCTGTATAAGGATAAAGGCAGGGCTTTTCCAAAGAAATCGTTTTCATTGGCTTCATTAATATACAACCAGTAAGAATTTGCATAATTCGGGTCGATTCCGCCATTAACACTTTCTTCGAAAGTTCCAAGGATATTATCGCTACCAAGAATAGACTGCACGGTGGGTTCCGAAGTTTGTCCTGTAGTAGCGGTTGGATAGACCGCAAAATAAGTTCTCGCAAGTTCTTCTCCGTTCTGGTCCAGGCCAATAACACCGAGCTGTTTTACAGTTCCGTTATTTTCACTTGCAAACCTTGCGGCGGTGACGGAATAGTTGGTAGCGGAGGCACGTGGCGTGTTTTTAAACCTTCGTAAATTATCAAAATTTAAAGTTTTGTTTCCATTCAGCTCCGCGTCGTTATTTCGCAATTTAATAACAAAGGTTTGCATCGGCTTGATAATTAAACCGACATCGCCTACCGGAACAGGTGCACCTGCGGTAAAATTAACAAACTGCGCCGCCACAGAATACGTTCCAACATTAGGCGCCGAAACAACCGTTCCCGGATCATAGCGGATTCCCTGGATAGACGAAATGGCATTATTGTCTGTTATGGTAGCCAACTCGGTAATTCCTATCAAGCTCAAATCTAAATTCGTGAAATAAGGATTTCCAAACTGGTATATGTTTTTTCCGAAGGTTGCCACAGACCACGGATTACTTGGATTAGCCGTGTAATCCCAGTTGTCCTGTAAGTAACTGTTGTACCTTTCGTTGTAAGAATTTGTGTTAGTTCCGCCCGGCCCGAAATTAATACCATTGGCGGCATTTCGCAACAGTTCCGTTGCTCCGTTTGCGTAGGGCCTTCCTTTCAAAGTATACACAGAACCATTGGGAGCGGGAGCGTTGGCCGGCATTGTTGCTGGGGGCGCACTGGTGTCCAGACCGAGGGATCCGAACATGTAATAAGTTGTATTTTTCGGGGTAACTGCGCTGACATTTAGATTATCGGATACCGCAGTTGCGTTCGTCCAGGTTAAAACCTCATTTTTCGAATATCTGACATTCGAAAAAGTTTTTCCCAGAGTTCCAATTGTCGAGGCGGTGCCGGAAAGGCTGGAGATTACTTTATTATAAAACGGCAGCGCGATCTGCTGGTAAGTCCCGTGTTTTTTGGTACGGTACTCCTTATCCACAATCCCGGAAATGTTTCCCTGGCTTAATCCCGTGATGTAAAGTTGACCATACGTTGATGAGGCAAAATTTGCAGGATTGTTTAACCGTAAAATAAAGTTTCCGCCGTCGGATTTACTGGCGCCCCCGGTTGTTAAAGTTTTGAAACTGTCGGAAGAGGTACCGACTACCATTACGTTGCCACGGATGTCGTACACTCCGTTACCTTTCGTCTCGACGCCACCACCGTTATAAACCAAGGCATTTTCCCCGACATAAAATATCGCATTGGGATCAATATGGCAAATAACATTTTGGGCGCCCACAGATAAACCCAGCGCGAGGAGCGCTACAGTTAGTAGATTTCTTTTCATCATTGTGTGTTTTGTGTTTTATGAAAATAGGACACACAAATATATTAATTTTTTTTATTCCGCGCCGGAATATCAAAATAATGCTAAAAATTTAAATTATCTTTATTTAAAATTATCTTCTTTTTTGCGGTAATATCGAACATATAATCTTCCAAAACTTTTTCTGTTGTCCCCCTCAATCCACGGGCACCAAGTCCTTTCTCCATCGTTTCATCCACGATTTTGTCGATAGCTTCATCGGTAAACTTCAGCGAAACGTCATCCATTTTAAATAGCTCCACAAACTGATTGATGATGGAGTTTTTCGGTTCCTTCATAATGCGAATCATGGTCTCTTTTGTAAGTTTTTCTAAGTAAGTAACAATTGGGAATCTCCCCAAAAGCTCCGGTATTAAGCCGAATTTGCGCAAATCAATAGCATTTATCTGCCTTAAAATATAATCTTCTTCTTCAATTTTATTCAGTTTATCCATGCTGAAACCGATGGCCTGCTTGTTCAAACGTCTTTCAATAATTTCTTTAATACCGTCGAACGCGCCACCCGCGATAAATAAGATATTCTGCGTATTCACCTGGATATATTTTTGATCCGGATGTTTTCTTCCACCCTGCGGCGGCACGTTTACAATGCTGCCTTCCAAAAGTTTTAACAAACCTTGCTGCACGCCCTCACCCGAAACATCGCGCGTAATGCTCGGATTGTCAGATTTTCTTGCAATTTTGTCGATTTCATCAATAAAGACGATTCCTTTCTCCGCTTTTTCTACGTCGTAATCTGCGACCATGAGAAGGCGCGACAAAATACTTTCTACATCTTCGCCCACATAACCGGCTTCTGTCAAAATGGTAGCATCAACAATACAGAAAGGCACATTTAATTCCTTTGCAATGGTTTTTGCGAGAAGTGTTTTACCGGTTCCGGTCTCGCCAATCATTATGATGTTGGATTTTTCGATCTCAACTTCACGGTTTTCATCTTTGGCGTGTAAAATTCTTTTATAATGATTATAAACCGCGATCGAGAGCTGCTTTTTTGCCTGATCCTGCCCGATAACATAGGTATCGAGAAACTTTTTGATCTCTTTTGGTTTTTTAAGATCCTGCATGCTTTCTGAGGGCGAAAATCCTGTGTCCTTATCACCTTCAACTACAATAGCGTGCGCCTGCTCAATGCAGTTTTCGCAGATAAAGCCATTGTTTCCGGAGATCAGCATCTGTACCTCAGTTCGTTTTCTTCCACAGAAAGAACATTGATTTGAATTCATATAGTAATAATAAGTTGCGTTATTTTAAAAAATTTGTCAAAGTTAAAAAACTCTGACAAAATTGTGTTTTTAGGAATTAAGGATTGCGCGCTGAATTTCTTGATATTCATCGTCTGAAAATTTCAAACGGACATTTTTAAAGTTCATGTCTTCCGTTTTCGTAATAGGAATGAGATGAATGTGCGCATGCGGAACTTCCAAACCAATAACTGCAACAGCAATCCGTTTATTAGGATAGGTTTTCTGCATTTTCTTTGCTACGGTTTGCGCAAAGCCCCAAAGATTTTTGAAATCGTCATTTTCCAGATCAAAAATAAGATCCGTCTCTACCTTCGGTATAACCAGAGTATGACCTTTCGCTAAAGGCATGGCATCCAGAAAAGCCAAATGATGACTGTCCTCGGCAATTTTATAAGCCGGAATTTCGTTTTTGATAATTTTTGTGAAAATGGAACTCATGATTTTCCTTTTTGAAAGTTGTTCATTAAATACCGAAAATTCTAAACTTCCCGGTACTTTTTAATGGGACAAAATTACAACTTTAAAAAAAAATGAGGTGTTAAGAAAGTCGTAAAACTTAGTGCTGATTAAAGCGTAATGTCTAAAATCTCGAAAGAAAGTTTGTTGCCGTTGGGCAGAACAATATCGGCCGTTTCCCCAATAACTTTACCTAACAATCCTTTCGCGATTGGCGTATTAATGGAGATTTTCCCGGCTTTCAGATCGCTTTCGTTATCGGGAACAAGCGTAAATTTCTGCTCCGCTTTGGTATCGTTATTTTTAAGTCTCACCGTGGTTAAGATGGATACTTTGGAGGTGTCCAAATTAGTCTCGTCAATCACCTTTCCGTCGGCAATTAAATTCTTAAGTTTCGAAATCCGCATTTCCAACATGCCCTGTGCTTCTTTGGCAGCGTCGTATTCTGCATTTTCAGAAAGGTCGCCTTTATCTCGTGCTTCAGCAATTTGCTGTGTAATTTTTGGTCTTTCTGTAGTTTCCAGTAACTCCAGTTCAGCTTTCATTTTGTCTAAACCATCTTTGGTGACATAACTTGCCATAATTTCTAATATTTAGCGTTAGTATAAAAAAATAATCCGACATTTGTGTCGGACAATGTTCTGCGTTGATCGTTTTACAAAGATATAAATTTATTTTAAATGAAAAGAAAGTTCTCGCTCTTATTTTGCGCAATATTACTCATTTTCAGTACCTTAAATCTTACTTCCTGCAACACCCGTGACGAAACGGTAAGCTGTTTTCCCAACGTTCCCATTAATGTTATTTTAAACCTGAATCTTCCCGCATATTACAATCTTCAAAATGTGAACGGCTGGATTTATGTGAATCAGCAGGAATCCGGAACGCGAGGATTAATTGTCGTAAGAACAACCAACGGTTTTAAAATTTACGACCGAAACGCACCGCATATTTGCCCTGATACCAATACTACTTTAATGGTGGAAGACAACATTAAGGTTGTTTGTCCGCAGGATGGCGCCGAATGGATTCTCATCACCGGCGAACCGACAAAAGTCGCCCAAATTGCACCGAAAACGTACCGTTACAATTTCGATTCGCCGTCGAACACCCTTTCTATTTTTGATTAATATCACAATATATTATTCCCTTAATTAACTTACTCTGAATGAAAGCCGTTATCCAGCGCGTGTCCGAAGCCGAGGTAAAAGTGGAAAATAAAGTCGTAGGTGCAATTACCCACGGCCTGCTTCTGCTGATTGGCATCGACGAAGAAGACGAAGAAGCAGATGCACTTTGGCTGGTACAGAAAATCCTGAATCTACGCATCTTTAGCGACCCTGAAGGCAAAATGAACCTTTCTGTTCAGGATCTGGAGGGAGAAATTCTTTGCATCAGCCAGTTTACATTAATTGCAGACTATAAGAAAGGAAACCGACCTTCTTTTATTAAAGCTGCAAAACCTGAAAAAGCGATTACTTTGTTTGAATTTTTTAAGACAGAAATCGCCAAAACGGCTCTCAAAATGGAAAGTGGAATTTTTGGTGCAGACATGCAAGTTTCCCTGGTAAATGATGGTCCCGTTACCATTGTAATGGATTCTAAAACAAAGCAATAGTTTTCCGCTGGCTCTCGAACCGTTGGAAAAAAAAGATTTTACGGCGACGTGAACAAATAAATAATTAAAAATGAGCGTTTTTTAGCGCTCATTTTTTATTTTTGACTATTAAATATAAAATTTTGAAAGACATAATTCTGCTTTTTGCAATTGCAACGCTGTGTTCCTGCACTAAAAAGGGCAATAATACTGGGGAGACCAAAGCGGGCACCGCATCCGAAATCGATTCTATCAACGCTGTACGAACTAAATACAATGACAGCATTACCGTACTTAATGCCAAAAACCACTTTCCGGATCTGAGCGGAAATCATCAGTTCACGCACAGTTCAATTTCAAATAAAGGAAACGTTACCTTCACAAATATCGGGCGAGACCGTTACACCGTTTCGGGCGGCGCAAAAGCAGGCAAAGATTATGTGGAAATTGAAGGCGAAATAAAAATGGTTTCGGAAGAATTTTTAAATTTTACAGGAAAAATCACTCAAAGCATTCAGGAGAATGACCGCGGTAAAATTGATGTCCGCACAAAAAAGACCAGTTTCGCAAAAAAAGGAAATGACAGGTTTTGGCGCCTTCAAAACAGGGTTAACTCGTCTGGTTTTACGGATAATATCGATATCTTCAAATAAAAATCGCAGAAATGCTGAACTGTCATTATTAAAAAAAAGGTATGCTGAACTACGAAATAGCCGGAAATGGAAAAGAAAACCTTGTGATGCTGCATGGTTTTATGGAAAACCTGATGATTTGGGAAGAAATGGAACAACCTCTTTCAAAAGAATTCAGTTTAATAAAAATCGATCTGCCCGGACACGGCTTAACAAAAATTTATGGCGAAATCCATACCATGGAAATGATGGCGGACGAAGTAAAAAAGGTCACCGATCATTTAAAACTAAAAACTTTCCATTTACTCGGGCATTCGATGGGGGGTTATGTTTCGCTGGCTTTTGCCGAAAAATTTCCGGAGGTTTTGAAAAGTTTAACGCTGTTTTTTTCGACTTTTTTGGCGGACGATGACGAAAAAAAGAACAGCGCCGAAAAAGCTTCCGAATTATAAAAGAGGCATTTCCCACATACGTGAAAGCAGGTGTGCCTAATTTGTTCAGCGCCAACGAAAAAGATATTCTGGAAGGAAAAATTAACCTGGCGAAAGAAATTGCGCTCTCCACAAAAACCGACGGTGCTCTTGCCGCGGTGAAAGGCATGATCGAACGAACGGATAAAACTTCAGTCATAGAAAAATTTGATGGAAAAATCCTTGTACTGGCCGGGAAACACGACAATGCGGTGAACGTAGACAAAACCTTGAAAAACCTCCCCGATAAAACCAATATCAAATCCTATGTTTTGGATTGCGGACACAATGGTCATTGGGAAAAACCCGCAATTTGTGCAGCCATTATCACTACAGAATTGCTGCACAATTTACCGAAAAAACTCCTGTTTTAACTGAAAAAAAAGCAATATGGAAATTCTCTCTAAAATATTGATTGCGGTGGTGGCCGCAGAACATGTCTCCATTCTTTACATGGAAATGTTTGCGTGGGAAACTTTGGGTAAAAAAACTTTTAAAGGTGCGCTGAAAGAAGAACTATTTAAGCCAACGAAAGGCCTGGCGGCAAATCAGGGCTTGTATAACGGATTTTTAGCCGCGGGCTTAATTTGGTCGCTTTTAATTTCAGATGCTGCCTGGTCCAGTAATATTGCTCTTTTCTTTCTTGGCTGCGTTAGCATCGCCGGCATTTATGGTGCTTTTTCGGCTTCGCGAAAAATATTTTTCGTGCAGGCATTACCCGCTATTTTAGCCTTGGTAGTCCTATTATTGAAATAATTTAAAAATCCTCCTGCTCTACCTTTTCTTTAAAATCTTCAATCGTTTCTTCGATCGATTTTATATATTTTCCGCCTGCTGCGTTGATGTGACCGCCGCCGTTGAAATATTTTCGGGAGAACTGATTCACGTCCACCTCATCTTTAGACCGGAAAGAAATTTTGATAAAATCTTCATAAAGATCCTCCATAAAAAAGGCGGAAACCTGTGTTCCCATAATGCTTAAACCATAATTCACAAAACCTTCGGTGTCTCCTTTTTGGAAACCGAATTCTTTCAGTTCGTCCCTTTTCAGCCAAAGAATGGCTACTTTACCGTCTTTCACAACTTCGATTCGTCCTAAAATTAAAGCCAGAAGATGAAGCCTTGAAACCGTATTTGTATCCCACGTATTTGAAGTTATCATGGCCGGATCGGCACCTTTCTCGATTAAATTCGCCACAATTCTGTGCGTATCGGCGCTTGTGGAGCGAAAACGGAATCCGCCGGTATCGGTCATGATTCCTGTGTAAAGACATTCTGCAATATCCTTGTTGACTAAACTCTCTTCATTTAAAGCCTGAATAAAATGATAAATCATTTGCGACGTGGCGGGAATGGTAACATCTGAATAAATATAATCGAAATCTTCCGGCTGCTGATGATGATCGATGAGGATTTTTACGGCTCTGGCTTTTTCAATCCAGGGACCAACCAGATTACCGCTTCGGTGCGAGGCGTTAAAATCCAGAATAAAAATGACATCCGCATTATAAATAGCTTCACCGGCGATCTTCCGTTTATAATCGGCGATGATGACTTTTTTGGAGTCGGGCATCCATTTCAAAAACTTAGGGAAATCATTGGGAACAATTACATCCGCCATCACCCCTTTTTGCGCAAGAAAATGCTTTAATCCTAAACTTGAACCAATAGCGTCACCATCGGGATTGTAATGCGTAATAATGACGATTTTTTTATCGGGCGTAATGAGGTGTTGAATTTCTGAAATTTCTGCGGCTGTAAACATTAATGATATAATTTTAAAGAATTACAAAGATAAGGTTTGTTTTTTATCGTGGAGAAATTCTGCTCTCGAAAGTTTCTGACGCCAGCGGTAACCTTCTATGGAAAAATCCCAGGAACTAAGATTAAAAGCTTCGAAAGAATATATTTTACCGCATTAAAAGAGAAGAACAACAATACTTAATACAAGAAATATACTATAGAACTTACCTATTTTATTCTGATCAAGTCCGACCATAATCCGCGCAGGTTTTTTTTAAAATAGTAAATTTAATTTGCAACAAATAAAAACTTTCCTATCTTTGCAATCTGAAAAACAAGATATAGTTTTACTTAAAAATATTAGCAATGCCAAAAAGAACATTCCAGCCATCTGAAAGAAAGAAAAGAAATAAACACGGTTTCCGTTTAAGAATGGCTACGCCCAATGGAAGAAGAATATTAGCTGCAAGAAGAGCAAAAGGCAGAAAGAGTTTAACAGTAAGTGCACAACGCGCTAAGAGATAAACTCCGACCCGATCATATACAATTATGCTTGAAAGTAATTTTTCAGGCATTTTTTGTTTGTTAAAATTTGCCAAAATTTAGCGCACAGGAAAAGTTTTTTCTATTTTTGAGGGGCTTTCGAAACAATTCCTTTTAATCAACATCAATCTTAAAAATATATGCCACATTCTTCTCAAGACGGCCAGGACGTAATTCATCTAACCAATGCGAAAATCGCGCAGAAAAATTTCACCGTCTTAAATGAAGTTAATCTTCATATTAAAAAAGGCCGTTTCTGTTATCTTATAGGCAAAACAGGATCCGGCAAAAGTTCTTTGCTAAAAACACTTTACGGGCATATTCCCTTAAGTTCTGGCCACGGAACAGTAGCGGGGTTTGATTTAGAAAATCTTCGCACGTCCGACGTACCCAATCTTAGACGCAAACTGGGAATTGTATTTCAGGACTTCCAGCTTTTGCCCGACCGTACGGTTGAAAAAAATTTAAAATTTGTCCTGGAAGCTACAGGCTGGACGGATAAAGTGAAAATGGATGACCGGATTAATGAAGTTTTGGCGAGTGTTGGCATGAAATCCAAAAAACACAAGATGCCGCACGAACTTTCTGGTGGCGAGCAACAGCGGATTGCCATCGCACGAGCGCTTTTAAACCACCCAGAATTAATTTTAGCCGATGAGCCGACGGGAAATTTGGATCCGGAGACTTCTAACGAAATTATGACCTTACTGAAGCAGGTCGCTTTCGAAAATAATTCTGCCGTCGTAATGGCAACACACGATTATCATATGATTCAAAATTTCCCGGGCGAAGCCATTCGTTGTGAGGACGGAAAAGTAACTGTTTTAGATACGGCGGAACTTTTCGAATAAATTTGAATCTTTTAAAAATACAAAAACCTGTAATTATTTTACAGGTTTTTTTTGCACTTAAATTATAATTGAGTTCAACTTTGGCTAAAGAAAAATCTACTTCAATAGAAAAACGGACTAAAGCCCGTTTTTATCTATTTTCAATTTTAAATTGACTCTATTAATTTTTTAATTTATCCTTTAAACTGACCCATTGCGATGAATTTGTCCTGTCTCTGGATTTCCAGTTCCTTCCCGGTAAATTTGGAGAAAGCTTTGATGTTCTGCAGAATCGATGTTTTTAAATGGTCATACGCCACCGCCGGGTCATATTGCGCGCCACCAAGGGGTTCTTCGATAATCCCGTCGATGAATTTTTCTCTTAAAGCATCTTGCGGTGTTAATTTCAAAGCATTAGCGGCATCTTCTTTATGGTCCCAGTTTCTCCACAAAATTGAAGAACAGCTTTCCGGCGCAATTACGGTGTACCAAGTGTTTTCTAACATGTACACCTTATTTCCTACTCCAATTCCTAAAGCACCACCACTCGCTCCTTCGCCAATAATGTAGACGAAAATGGGTGTTTTAAGCATCGTCATTTCAAAAATATTTCTGGCGATGGCCTCTCCCTGTCCGCGTTCTTCCGCTTCCAAACCGGGATAAGCTCCGGGCGTATCAATTAAAGAAATAACGGGAATCCGGAATTTTTCCGCCAGTTTCATAAGTCTTAAAGCTTTTCGGTAACCTTCGGGATTGCTCATTCCGAATCTGCGCAGCTGTCTTTCCTTTGTGGTTCTACCCTTCTGCGTTCCAATGATCATTACTCTTTCGCCACCAATTTTGGCTAAACCACCAATCATGGCAGGATCGTCTGCGAAGTTGCGGTCGCCGTGAAGTTCCAAAAAGCTGTCCTTATCCGTAATTCCTTTAATGAAATCCAAAGTATAAGGACGATCCGGGTGGCGCGAAAGCTGAACCCGCTGCCACGGCGTAAGATTGAGGTATATTTCTTTCTTTTTTTCTATAATTTTATCTTCGATTTGTGAGCAGGCGAGTTTAACGTCGACCCCACTTTCTTCACCTACCAGGGAGCAGGTTTGGTACTGATCTAGCAGTTCTTTAATCGGAAGTTCAAAACTTAAGTATTCCATTTCGGTATTTAAAATTATCTTTCAAATTTAGTAAAAAATATAGAAAATTAGGGGATATTATTCACCGCATTTCTTATTCTGGCGATACTTTCTTCTTTTCCAAGGATTTGGAGAATATCGGGAACATCGGGCCCTTTTAGTTCGCCGACCAAACACAATCGAAGGGGCATCATCACTTTTCCCATGCCGAGACCTTTGCTTTCCGCGAAATCGTTAATTTCTTTTTTTAATGTTTCGGTGTCAAAATCGATAGTTTCCAGATGAGAGACGAAATCCGACATTACTTCGGCTGCGGCGGGGTTCCAGGCTTTTTTTACGGCTTTTTCTTCATATTCTTTTGGTGCTTCGAAGAAGAAAATTCCGTCGGTGTAAATATCTTTCGCAAACGTGGCGCGTTCCTGCATCAAAGAAATCACTTTCAATAATTTATCGTCGCCACAGTTCAGCAGGTCTAAACCTTCCACGTTTCTTAAAAGGACCAAAACTTCTTCCGGCGACTTATTTTTTAAATATTCCTGGTTGAACCATTCTGCTTTTTCTTTGTTGAATCTGGCGCCGGCTTTATGAACTTTATTCAGATCAAATTCCGCCACCATTTCTTCCAACGTCAATATTTCGCGGTCATTCGCGGGACTCCAGCCCAAAAGCGCGACCATGTTGATGAAAGCTTCAGGCAGATAACCTTCTTCACGATAGCCTTTCGAAATGTTTCCTGTTTCCGGATCTTCAAAATTCAACGGAAAAACGGGGAAACCAAATTTGTCGCCGTCGCGTTTGCTGAGTTTTCCTTTTCCTTCCGGCTTCAGAATAAGAGACAAATGCGCGAACTCGGGTTTTTCCCAGCCCATCGCTTCATAAAGCAGATAATGCAGACCGAGTGACGGCAGCCATTCTTCGCCGCGAATCACGTGAGAAATTTCCATTTCGTGATCATCGACCACGTTAGCAAAATGGTAAGTTGGCATTCCGTCGTGCTTCACCAAAACTTTGTCGTCTAAAGTATTTGTATTTACGGAGGAAGTACCCCGAATGATATCTTCCAAAACCAAAGTACGGTCGATCGGCATTTTAAAACGAACGACGTACGGCACTTTGTCGTCGATCAGCTTCTGAACTTCGTCTTTGGAAAGCGTTAGTGAATTTTTTAAACGGTTCCGCGTAATATAGTTATAGGCGAAAACATCGCCGTTTTTTTCGAATTCAGTTCGAATTTCATCCAGTTCTTCAGGCGTATCAAAGGCGAGATAGGCCGAATCTGTTTTGAGGATTTCTGCCAGATGTTTGTCGTAAATATCGCGTCTTTCCGACTGGCGGTAAGGCGCAAAAGGTCCGCCATGTTTCGGGCTTTCATCGGGAATGATGCCGCACCATTCAAGGGCTTCTAAAATATAATTCTCGGCACCTTCCACATATCTGGCAGTATCGGTATCTTCAATTCTCAACACGAAATCGCCGCCCTGGTTTTTGGCAAAAAGGTAATCGTATAAAGCCGTTCTAACTCCTCCTAAATGTAAAGGCCCGGTGGGACTTGGTGCAAAACGCACTCGTACTTTGCTCATTCTCCTTAAAATTTTAAGATGCAAATTTAAAGAAAAAATAGGGTTAAATGCCTTTATTTTTGCTGTTTTAGGCCGAAAGGAGAAAGTGTTTCGCACTAGTTTCCCTTTAAGACAGAATTCTAAACAATGTCTTCCGGAAATTTAGTTATTTTTGTAACATAAATAATGCAACTATGTTAGAGATCGGCGATAGACCCTGGGGAAAATACTATGTTTTGGAAGATGAACCCCATTACAAATTAAAGCGAATTGAAGTGAACGCAGGGCAAAGACTTTCTTACCAATACCATCACCACCGGCAGGAATTCTGGACCATTGTGGAAGGTGAAGCGGTGGTGATCCTCGATGAAGTGGAACACCATGTAAAGTACGGCGAAAGCATTCATATCCCTTTGGGTGCAAAGCACCGCATCGAAAACAGAAGTTCAGATTTAGTCGTTTTTATAGAGGTGCAAACCGGAACTTATTTCGGGGAAGACGATATTGTTCGCCTCGACGATGACTATGAACGAACGAAATAATACGCAATGTCGGAAATATCATTTTTAGTCGGACTAAAAAACAATCTGGAATATTCCAAAAAATTTTACCGCTTTTTCCGCGCCACCTTTCCGCAGGAGGAATTGGTTTTCGTAAGCTTCGGAAGTACCGATGGTACCGATGAATGGTTAGACTCTTTACAGGATGGCAACTTAAAGCATTATCACAATTCCGAATCAAAATCGCTGGCAGACACTTATAATAAAGCCATCGAAACAGGGACAAAAAAATACGTCTGTTTTTTACACAACGACATGGTGTTGGGTCGAAATTTTGTGCATGAGATTGAAAATGGCCTGAAAATTAATTCGTTAGTTTACTACAAAACAGTTGAACCCCCAATTTTCGCCGGGGACAACCGCTTGTGGAAAGAAATCAAGGATTTCGGGACTGATTTTGAGAATTTCGATGCGGCTGAATTTTTTGAATTTGAAAAAGAAAACTTAAATTCTAAGGGAGTTTTCGTAGAAAATTCAAGTTTTTTTCTGGCTGCGTCGAAAGAAAACTTAATGAAGATTAATGGTTTGGATCCGCTCTTTAAACCCATGTTTTGCGAAGATGATGATCTTATTTTGCGGCTGAAATTATCCGGTGAAAAACCCTATTTATTTCCCTCAGCAATTGTGTATCATTTTGTGAGCAAAACTTCCCGATTTTCCGCAGAGTATGTAAATACAAGCCAAATGATCGAGAAAAACTCCCACCGTAATTTTTACCGAAAGTGGGGTTTTGGAAACCATTCGACGCACCAAAACAAGAGAACTTACGGACTTTTGCTAAGTAATGCTGATTTAAAATCGGTGACCGCTTTGGAACCTTTCGTAACGCATATTTATTCAGATTATGATCCTTCGGAATATATTGAAAGTGAAACGGAGAAAACCGATTTTGATCTTTCTGAAAAATTCCGAAACCTTTCAGACACCGTTTCCGATGATGTAATTTTAAAATTTAAGGGAAATCAGTTATCAGAAAAAAACCTGAATGTCTTCAGAAATCTAAATGATCTGATTATCGCAAGAAAATCCCAGAACCTAAAAAATACGATCACAAATTTTCTTTTCCCAAAACCGCATACGAACTTTAAAATTAAAGCGGTAGAATTCATCATTCAAAAAGAAAATTTACTCGAAAAAAATTTAATTGTCAGAAAATCGAAATGATAAAAAATCTTATTACGATCTCTTACGGAATTACGGTCAACAACGAAACGAAAGAAATAAAAACGCTTCTGAATCTGCTGATTCCCCTGATTGACGCGCAAGATGAGATTATCGTTTTACAGGATATCACGAATGAAAACTTAGAAGTCACCCGTATTTTAGATTCCTACGGCAACAAAATAAAAAGAATGCAATCTTCTCTGAATGGTGATTTTGCGGCTTTCAAGAACAACCTGATTTCGGCATCGGCTAAAAAATATCTGTTCCAAATTGATGCGGACGAATATCCGAAACCCGAATTGATTAAAAACATCAAGTGGTTTTTGCTGAAAAACTTTCGCGCAGATTTTTTTCTTGTTCCGAGAATCAATACGGTTGAAGGGATTACAGAAGAAGATATAAAAAATTACGAGTGGAAGATTAATGAGAAAAACTACATTAATTTCCCGGATTTTCAGAACCGTTTATTTAAGGTTAATGGCAAAATCCGGTGGGAAAATAAAGTTCATGAAAAGCTCGTTAACTATTCAAAGCTTAAAAGATTACCGATAAAAAATGAAAATTATTGTCTGGTTCATCCGAAAGGCATCGAAAGACAACGCAAACAGAATGCATTTTACGACACTTTATAATCCCATTAAAAATCTGTTCCAACAATATTTATAACACGCAGTTTCATGAAAATAAAAGTTATTTTTGACTTCGAGGTGATTGGCAAAGATTATAAAATTAATCAAACCGGCATCTTCCGCGTCGCTTATGAATTGCTGAAAAAACTGATGTCACGCAACGAAATTGAGGTTATGGCCTCCGTTTTCAACTTCAACAGCGATAAGAAGATCACTGCTAAAATTGAGCGTTTTACTGCGGATCATCAAATGAATTTCCAAAAGGTTAATCGCATCAGCAGAGTTAAATTTCTGCCCTTTCGAAAGGAAAAACTTTTCAAATTATTATACAGTAAACTGGACATTTCTAATTATAAAATAACCTTTACTAAAGAGATCGCTGAGGCACAAATCTATCATTCTCTGTACTTTCCGCTTCACCCAAGTTTAGAAAAATACAGGCACCTCAAAAAAACAGTAACAATTCATGATCTCATACCCATTTTATTCCCTGAATATAATGATAACACGAAGCTTTTAAAAGACACGATAAAAAGCATTGGCAAGCATAATTACGCCATCTGTGTGTCGGAAAATACGCGCCGCGACCTGTTGAAATACGCGCCGGACCTGGATCCCGAAAAAGTTTTCGTCTCTTTATTGGCTGCATCACCCGAAATATTTTACGTCTGCCGCGATGAAGAAAAATTTAAAGAAATACAGAAAAAATACGCCTTGCCAAACCGATATTTCTTAAGTCTAAGCACTTTGGAACCACGGAAAAACATCCATCATGTCATCAAATGTTTTGTTAAAATGATTACAGAAAATAATATCGATGATTTAAGTTTGGTTCTTGTAGGTTCGAAAGGCTGGGATTACGGAAAAATTTTCGAGGAGTACGAAAAACATCCGCATCTTAAAGATAAGATCATCATCACCGGTAGAATTCCCGACGGAGATTTGGCAGCGGTGTACAGCAATGCAGAGGCATTTTTTTATATGTCTTTATATGAAGGATTCGGTTTACCGCCGTTGGAAGCCATGCAATGTGGTACTCCAACAGTCGTATCGAACGTTTCTTCCCTGCCGGAAGTCGTTGGTAAGGCGGGATTTTTGGTAGATCCAACAGAAGATAAAGCCTTAATTGCGCAGATGCTCGAGCTTTATAAGAATGCAGAGTTGCGCGAAGAATATTCGAAAAGAGGACTGGAGCAGGCAAAGAAATTCTCCTGGGAAATAACCGCGGATCAGCATTTGGAGATCTACAAAAAAATATTATCTTCCTCCTCTGAGGTTCTTTCTTAAATTTTCAAAAAAAATACTTTGAAACAAAAAATTCTTTATTTCATGCCCGATAATCCGATGGTCGGACAAGCCGGAAACATTACGCGACTGAAGCAAATGCTGCATTATCTTAATGAAAGCGACGCAGTTGAGGCCGAATTTGTTTCCCTGATTGACTGGGGTTTCTGGAACGAGGAACACCGTGCGGCCTTCACGATAAAATATCCGAACATCGCCCTTCATTTACTTGAAAAGAAACATAAAAAGAATTTTTTCAAATATTTTGTGCTCTATAAAATTCCCTATTTTTTTAAAAGTAATTCGATCGACCTCTCCAGTTACATCTTGCGGAAGGAATTTCAGAAAATTCTGCATTCAAAAAAATATGATAAAGTATTGGTCAGTTACGCTGCCTGGGGTAAAATTATTGGAGAGAAGGATGAGAGCATGTATACTATTATTGATACGCACGACTTTCTGACGGCGCAGAGCAGCAACAAAAGAGATATCGGAAGAAGCTTTAGGGATGAGATCGAAATCCTCAATAATTTTGATGAAGTCTGGACTTATTCCGTGGAAGAAGAATATATTTTCGGACAATTTACGCGACCCGAAATCAAAACGACGTTAATTCCCGTCTCCTTTCCGATCAATACTTCAAAAGAAGCTTTACATCAAAAATATGATGTGATTTATGTCGCAAGCAATAATCTCCACAATATTGCGGGAATTAAATGGTTTTTAAAGGAAGTTCTGCCGCTATTAAAAGATATCACAATTCATATCATCGGAAAAATCGGAACAGTGATCGGCGACTATGAAAATGTAATCAAATACGGAATGGTCGATGATCTGGAGGACTTTTACCAACATTCTAAAATCGCCATTTGCCCTATGCTCAGCGGCACCGGAATTAAAATTAAAGTTGTAGAGGCACTTTCCTACGGGATTCCCGTCGTAACAAACCGAAGAGGCGTTGACGGACTGGTGAATAAAAAAGACAACGGCTGTCTGGTGACCGACGATGCTAAAGTTTTTGCCGAACAAATGATGCGTCTTCTTAATGATGAGGCATTTTATTTGGAAACGAGAGAAAAAGCGGTCTCCTACTTTAAAGAAAACCACGATCCTAAATTAGAGATCGAAATTCTGAACAGAACTTTCACCACATGAATAAGAAAATACTCCTCGATTTAGAACGGCTCCGATACCCTTATTCCGGGATTGCGAACGTTTTTCGTAATTTGGCAAAAGGCTTTCAAAACGAAAACAAAAATTTTGACATCACGTATTTTGGCGAATTTTCCTCTTTAAACTTTTCAGTTCCTAAAAAAATCGAGTGGAAAAAATGGCATAAGTTTTTGGAGAATTTCAGTCCGGATTTCGACATCATTCATGTCAGTCATCAGTTATCCTCCTATTTTCAGCGGAATTATAAAAATTCAGTTAAAATCGTAACGCTTCACGATCTTAATTTTTTACATGAAAATCTGTCGGAAAAGAAGAGAAAAAAGATGCTCACCAAAGTGAACAACAATCTGAAAAATGCAGATTATATCGTTTGTATTTCGGAATATGCGAAGAAAGATCTGCTGGAGAACAAACATCTTTTCGATTTTAGGAAACTGAAGGAAGTCGTGGTCATTCACAACGGAATTAAACTTCCCGACGACCGGATTTATGATCTGGGTAAACTTTCTTATCTAAATCAGAAAAAATTCATCCTCAATATTGGTGTTCTCTTCGATAAAAAAAATCAACTTTCTTTGGTTGAAATGCTGCCGTACGTAGAAGAGGATTTGGTTTTAATCGCTTCCGATGAAAAGAATTCTTATGCTGAAAATGTACGAAGCCGGATTAAAGAATTGAATTTAGAGCACCGGGTTCATTTCCTTAAAAAAGTCTCCGAGGAGGAAAAATATGCCCTAATTCAAAATTGCAACGCTATGTGTCATCCCAGTATTGCGGAAGGTTTTGGCATTCCACCAATTGAAGCAATGGCGTTTGGGAAACCCGTTTTTCTCTCCACGTTGACGAGCCTGCCCGAAATTGGCGGCGACGCAGCTTTTTATTTTGAAGATTTCGATCCAATAAAAATGGCGGAATTTTTTAATAAAAAAATGAAATATTATGCGGAAAATAAACTGGCTTTATCTTTAGAAATAAAAAATTGGACAAAACAATATGATTATAAAGTAATGTCCAATAATTATCTTCGATTTTATGAGCAGATTTTAAGAAAACTTACTTCTTAAATTCCCTAATCGTTTTCTCGATAATGCCGACGCAATCAATAATTTGAGCTTCAGTGATCACCAATGGTGGCGCCAAACGAATGATATTTCCGTGCGTGGGTTTTGCCAGTAAACCGTTTTCTTTTAAAGCTAAACAAAGATCCCAGGCAGTGGAACTTTCCGGCGTATCGTTGATGAGAATTGCATTGAGCAAACCTTTACCGCGAACTTTCGTAATAAGATCGGTCTTTGCGATCACCTTATTAATTTCTGAACGGAATAGCTGACCTAAATTCTCAGCTCTTTCCGAGAGATTTTCCTCCTCAACCACGTCTAGAGCTGCTATTGCAACCGCGCAGGCAACCGGGTTACCGCCAAAAGTTGACCCATGTTGTCCCGGCTTGATGACATTCATAATTTCATTATTCGCCAAAACTGCCGAAACGGGGTACATTCCGCCGGAAATTGCTTTTCCTAAAACCAAAATGTCGGGTTGTACATTTTCGTGCTGGCACGCGATCAATTTCCCTGTTCTCGCGATTCCGGTTTGTACTTCGTCCGCAATGAAAAGAACATTATATTTTTTACAAAGTTCAGAAGCGTGTTTTAAGTAGCCTTCGTCCGGAACATAAACTCCGGCTTCACCCTGAATGGGTTCTACCAAAAAGGCGGCAATGTTTTCAGCATCATTTTTTAAAGTTTCCTCTAAAGCATTGATATCGTTGTATGCAATTTTAATAAATCCAGGTGTAAATGGACCATAATTTTTACTAGCATCGGGATCATTGGAAAAGGAAACAATGGTTGTTGTACGTCCGTGGAAGTTATTTTCGCAAACGATAATTTTCGCAGCATTTTCCGCAATTCCTTTGACTTCGTAACTCCATTTACGGGCTAATTTTACGGCAGTTTCTACGGCTTCTGCACCAGAATTCATCGGTAAAACTTTATCAAATCCAAAAACAGCAGTAATCTTCTTTTCGTATACGCCTAAAGTTGAATTATGAAAAGCTCTCGACGTTAAAGCCAGTTTTCCGGCCTGATCGACCAATGCCTTTAAAATTTTCGGATGCGAATGACCTTGGTTCACCGCGGAATAAGCCGAAAGAAAATCATAATATTTTTTTCCTTCAACATCCCAAACGAAAACACCTTCGCCTTTTTCTAAAACCACCGGAAGCGGATGATAGTTATGTGCGCCGTGCTCATTCTCTAAATCGATGTAGTATTGCGAATCTTTTTGTAGCGTAACTTCTGACATATTTTTACTTTTTGCTAATTTAATGATTATTATTGATACCTTCTGAAAGGAAATTGCCTCAAAAAGAGGCAATTATATTTTAAATGATCCGGAAAATTAGTTATCAAACTTTTTCTCCATCACAAAATCTTCCATAAATTTTGTCGTATAATTTCCAGCGAGATAATCTTCGTTTTCCATCAATTGCCGGTGGAAAGGAATGGTTGTCTTTACGCCTTCGATATAAAACTCTTCCAAAGCACGCTTCATTTTAGCGATGGCTTCATCCCGCGTTTGCGCCGTGGTAATGAGTTTTGCAATCATTGAATCATAATTCGACGGAATGGTATAGCCGGAATAAACATGCGTATCAACCCGAATACCGTGGCCGCCGGGAATGTTCAGCTCTGTAATTTTCCCCGGTGACGGTCGAAATTCGTTAAAAGGATCTTCTGCATTAATTCTACATTCGATAGAGTGCAGTTTCGGCAGATAATTCATTCCGGAAATCGCCGTACCGGAAGCCAGAAGAATCTGTTCGCGAATTAAATCGTAATCCACAACCTGCTCTGTGATCGGATGTTCGACCTGAATTCTCGTGTTCATTTCCATGAAATAAAAATTACGGTCTTTGTCTACCAAAAATTCGATGGTTCCAACGCCTTCATACGCAATATATTCCGCAGCTTTCACCGCAGCGGCACCCATTTTCTCCCGAAGTTCATCGGTCATAAAGGGCGAGGGCGTTTCTTCTGTTAATTTTTGATTTCGTCGTTGTACCGAACAGTCTCTTTCCGAAAGATGACAGGCTTTCCCATATTGATCACCTGCAATTTGAATTTCGATGTGCCGTGGCTCAACAATCAGTTTTTCCATGTACATTCCGCCATTTCCAAAGGCCGCAGTGGCTTCCTGCACCGCAGAGTCCCAAAGTTCGTGCAGATCTTCTGCTTTCCAAACTGCGCGCATACCTTTTCCACCACCTCCTGCAGTTGCTTTGATCATGACAGGATAACCCATTTCCTCCGCAAGTACTGCCGCGGTTTCATAGCTGTCGATCAAACCTTCAGACCCGGGAACACACGGCACGCCGGCTTCTTTCATGGTCTTTTTTGCATTGGCTTTATCGCCCATGCGATCGATCTGATCCGGTGTTGCGCCGATAAATTTAATGCCGTTTTCCTGACAGATTCTGGAAAAATTAGAATTTTCTGATAAAAATCCGTAACCCGGATGAATGGCGTCGGCATTGGTAATTTCCGCAGCCGCAATAATATTCGAAATTTTAAGATAAGAATCCTTACTCGCAGCGGGCCCGATGCAGACGGCTTCGTCGGCAAAGCGAACGTGCAGGCTGTCTTTATCGGCGGTAGAATAAACGGCAACCGTTTTAATCCCCATTTCTTTGCAGGTGCGTAGAATCCGCATTGCAATTTCGCCGCGGTTGGCTATTAATATTTTTTTGAACATCTTTTTGATATTTTAAATTTTAAATTCTGAATTTTAAATTATTTTAAATGAGTTTCCACTTAAAATTGATAATTTATAATTTAAAATTTCTTAAGAAGGATCTACCAGGAACAACGGTTGGTCATACTCTACAGGCGTCATGTCGTCTACTAAAATTTTCACGATTTTACCGGAAATTTCAGATTCGATCTGGTTGAATAATTTCATCGCTTCGATTACACAAACAACTTTGCCCGTAGAAACCTCATCACCAACGTTTACAAAAACATCTTTATCTGGTGAAGGTTTTCTGTAGAAAGTCCCAATCATAGGAGATTTAATGGTAACAAATTTACTGTCGTCCGAAACCGTTTCGGCAGGCGCATCAGCGGTAGGTGCTGCTGCAGGTGCGGGCGCAGAATGATTTTGTTGCTGAGGCGCAGAATGATAAACCTGTGGCTGCTGCATGTAGGTCATTTCATTTCCTCCCAGTGGCGTTTTAATGGTGATTTCGAAATCTTTCGTTTTGTACTTCACCTCGGAAACTTCCGCTTTGGATACAAATTTTATAAGATTTTGGATGTCTTTAATGTCCATATAATTGGTTTTGATTATTATGTCAAAGATACTAAAAAACAACAAAAAACCACTCAAAATTCAAAAAATCGAGTGGTTTTGGTATAAAATTGAAGTTTTTCTAAGGTTTATGCCTAGATTTCTTCTGTGGATTCTACTGTTTTTTCCATTACTACTTTACCTCTGTAGTACATTTTTCCTTCAGACCAGTGTGCTCTGTGATAAAGGTGCATTTCCCCGGAGGTTGCATCTTTCGCTAACTGAGGAACTTCTGCTTTGTAGTGGGTTCTTCGCTTATCTCTTCTTGTTGAGGATTGTCTTCTTTTAGGATGTGCCATTTCTTATATTTTTAATTTGATGAGCGATGAGTCGTTGATTGCTCAATCCTCATCATTTTAAACTATTTATTTTTATCTTTTAAATTCTTCAAGGCTTCCCATCTCGGGTCGCTTTTAGGTTCTTCTGTTATTTCTTCTTTCGGACTGAATTTTTCTAAAGTTTCTAAATCTTCTTTAGAGATATTAGGCGAAACCTTCTTCATCGGAACCGACAACATTACATCTTCATAAATCAGCTGTGCCACATTAAATGCGTGGTCTTTGCTGGGAATTGTAATAACATCGATTTCGCTGTCGTCATATTCTTCGCCGAATTTTACCAAAACACTGATTTCACTTTCAATGGGATACGTAAAACCATCATTGCTGATGTCGCAAACCAAATCCACAGTGCCTTTTGTTTTGATCCAGAATTCCAAAAAAGTCGTATGTTTTTCCATTAAAACATCAGCCATAATTTTCGGTTCTGTAAATTCCTGTTCCGTATCGAAAAGTTGAAAGAACTTCTTATCTATCTCAAGCTGGAATTCGTGTTTTCCGTTTTTCAGTCCCGAAAACACGATATCGTAGTTTCTTAGTCTGTCCATAAAATGAGTGTGCAAAAATATGCAAATTTTTTAATATTACAAATAGTTTCGTGAACAAATATTGGAGAAATACTTTTTTTGAAGATTTAGCGGTTGCGCTCGCGCGGCAAATCTTCATCCACACTGTGCCCAGAGGAAGCTCTGCGTGGTTGCATGCGGTTCGTCATCAGATCATTATACTCCTGTCTGTTCTTAAATATTTTGACTGCAGTAAATATAGCTTCACTGAAACTTTGTTCGTCCGCTATATTTTGTCCGGCAATATCGTACGCCACGCCATGGTCCGGAGAGGTTCGGATGAATGGCAATCCAGCCGTGTAGTTCACACCTTCTTCGTAGGCCAAGGTTTTGAACGGGGCTAAACCCTGATCGTGATACATGGCCAAAACCGCATCGAAGTTTCTGTATTTGCTGGGTTGGAAAAAACTGTCCGCCGGGAAAGGTCCAAACGCTAAAATTCCATTATCAAAAAGTTCGCGGATGGCGGGTTCTATAATTTCTATCTCTTCCTTTCCAATTGCGCCGCCATCGCCGGAATGCGGATTAAGTCCCAAAACGGCAATTTTGGGTCTTTCGATCTGAAAATCTTCAATCAGACACTGATTCAGCATTTTGATTTGCTTTTTAATTTTTTCCTTTGAAATATTTTCGGCAACCTGCGCCAGCGGAATATGATGGGTTGAAACAGCTACTTTTAAATCTTCCGTAACGAGAAACATTAAGCCTTTTTTCTCGAATTTTTCTTCCAGATAACCGGTGTGTCCGGCGTGCGCAAAACCTTGCTTCAGCATTTCCTCTTTATTGATGGGCGCGGTTACCAAAACATCAACTTCGCCATTCATCAAAGCAGTTGTAGCGGCTTCTAAAGATTCAATCGCCATTTTGGTAGATTCTTCGGTGGGTTTGCCTAAATCCACATTTACATTATCTTTCCACAGATTCAGCATGTTGATTTTATCATTTTGGGCCTGTGCGACTTCGGTGATATAATTAAAATTATGATTGAGTTTGAAAATGTTTTTTTGATAGGTAAAAAGCTTTCCGGAACCAAAAATTATAGGCGTAAAAAAATCGGTGATGGTTTTATCTTTCAGAGCTTTCATGATGATCTCGGGACCGATCCCGTTGTAATCCCCAATAGAAATTCCCACTCTTATTTTATGCTGCTTCGGACTCATTTTTAATTATCTTTGAAGATTAATAGAATTTCACAAATTTAGGAAATTAGAAATAACTATTTATTTATTTATAGAACTTATTTTTTTTCCACAGAAAAACCTTTTTTATGTTCACAGGAATCATCGAAGCCACGGCTATCATTCAAAAAATAGAAAAACGTGCTGAAAATATTCAATTCACTTTAACCTGCCCTTTTACCGAAGAGTTAAAAATCGACCAAAGCCTCGCGCATAACGGCTGCTGCCTGACTGTGGTTGATATTTCCGGCCAAAACTACGGCGTGACTGCCATTGCAGAAACCCTTGAAAAAACCAATCTCGGCGAGTGGAAGGTTGGAAGCGAAATTAATTTGGAACGTTGTTTGAAGTTTGATGGAAGGTTGGACGGGCACATCGTTCAAGGACATGTCGACAAGAACGGAATCGTAAAGAGTATTGAAGATCAGGACGGAAGTTTTTTCATCACCATTCAATATGATGAAACTGATGATTTTACAACGGTTCCCCAAGGTTCCATTACCGTGAACGGAATTTCTTTAACGGTGGCTGCAAGCGGAACGGGCGAATTTTCAGTGGCAATTATTCCCTACACCTGGGAATTTACGAATATGAAAACGCTCGCGCCTGGAAACAAGGTCAATTTAGAATTCGACATTATCGGAAAATATGTAACGAAACTTATGAAAAAAAATGCCGTTCTCCCACTACAAAGGTTATAGTTTACGAAATAAAGTTTTTGGCGGCTTTCTTTTAATATGTTTTCTCAGCATATTAGGATCATCTATTCTTTCCTTTTTTATTTTACGAAATAATGCGGTGGAGCAAAGCCGAACCGATCTTCAGAAAAAATCCGAAGCGCTGATGTCTGCCTTAGATTATGGCGTCAGTCATACGCAGGTCGAAACTGCCGATCTGCCCATGATTTTAAATAACGATATTTTCGAAATCGCAGATATCAACAATCAGGACATCATTATTTACGATCTAAAAGGAAATCTTCTTATTTCCAACAAAGACAGCAATCTTATCGTAGAGAAAAAAATCCCGCTCCAAATCGTAAATCAGGTCTTGAAAACCGACAAACGTGTTGATTTTCAGAAATACGACGAAAAAACCGATTCGAATGTAACCTCTTCGTATACTGTTTTGAAAAACAATATGTTAGAACCCATTGCAATCGTTTACTTTCCCTTTTATCATAATGACGGATCTTACTTTAATGTGTTTAATAAATACGTAAACTATATCGTTATCGTTAATTTGTTCATTATCGCTTTTGCAGTTTGGCTGAGCTGGATTATTTCTAATAATTTAACCAATGCTGTGACCAAATTTTCGAATTTAATCAATACGGTGACGCTCTTCGAAAAAGACCCGCAGGCCATCCGCTATTACCAAAAAGATGAACTCAGCCAGTTGGTAAAAGCCTATAATAAGATGATTTTGCAGATTAAAGAGCAGAAGGAAAGATTGAGTTTTAAAGAAAAAGGAGAAGCCTGGCGCGAAATGGCAAAACAGGTGGCGCACGAAGTGAAGAACCCTTTAACACCGATGAAACTCACCATTCAAAACTTCGAGCGAAAGTTTAATCCCGAAGATCCGAATATCCGCGAAAAAGTGAAGAATATGAGCAAAACCCTTGTCGACCAGATCGATTTGGTGGCAAAAGTTGCCAGCGCATTTTCGCAGTTCGCGCAACTTCCGGAAAAAAATAATGAGGTCTTTAATCTCAATCAGGAGATTAAAAAAATCACCAATATTTTCAGCGATGAACGGATCTTTTTTCACGCGAACAAGGAAAATATTATGATCGATATGGACAAAATTTACTTGTCCAGAATCATCACCAATCTTGTGGCAAACGCCAGGCAGGCAAGTCAGGACGATCGCGAAAACATCATTAATGTCGACGTAGAAGAACGCCAAAAAAGAATCATCATTACCGTTGAAGATAACGGGATCGGAATTCCTGAAGAACTTTATGACCGCATTTTCGAACCAAATTTCACATCTAAAACAAGTGGTACAGGTCTAGGCCTAACAATGGTTCGGAAAATGGTGGAAGATTACAAAGGCGAAATTTCTGTTAAATCGGAGATTGGTAAAGGTACCACGTTTACGATTTTGCTTCCTAATAATTTATAAGCCGAGACCAAATCGGTTCTTATTAAATTTCGCTCCATGAAACCTTTTCAGTTCAAAAATTTTAATATTAACCAGTCAAAAAATGTTTTTCGCGTCGGGACAGACGGCGTTTTGTTAGGCGCCTTAAGTTCGGTGGACGGATCTCAAAATATTTTGGAAGTGGGCACGGGAACGGGTTTAATTTCGCTAATGATCGCGCAGAGAAATGCCATGGCCCGAATAACGGCACTCGATCTGAACGCTGATGCTGTAATCCTCGCAGCAGAAAATTTTAAAAATTCTCCTTTTCAAGACCGGATTAGCGCTGCTCAACACGATTTCAAAACTTACGTAACCGACGAAAAATTTGATTTGATTGTGTCGAATCCGCCCTATTTTGAAGAGAATCCCTCCGAAAAAGATATTGTTGCACGGCAGCAGACGGAACTTTCATTTTCCAATTTAATTCAAAAATCAGCGGGTCTTCTCTCCGACAAAGGAACATTTTCCGTGATCATTCCGTTCGAATCGGGAGATCATTTTGAAAAAATGAGTGTTGTAAACGGATTATTTCCTTTCAGAAAGATCAAGATTTTTGGGATTAAAAATTCGGCGCCGAAAAGATGGATTTTAGAGTTAAGACGAATCCCCCAACATTGTGAGGAAATCGACTTCATTATTGAACAGTCGCCCAGAAAATATACAGACGAATACCTGGAACTAACGAAGGATTTTCATGTTTTTGCCACCTAAGCAATCAGATTATTTCGGCGCATTCAGCGTAATAACAATATCTTTTCCGATGTTCTTTTTGGAGGAATATTTTGCATCGCAAACGGACGTCGTAACGGTGTAGCTTCCCTTATCGACAAGGAGAAAATTTTGATTATTCGCAGGAACATCGAGGTTATAAAACTTTCTGCCGCTGATTTTTACAATCAGGTTGCACTTGGACCGGTTCACAATTTGAACATAAGCCGTTTTGCTCCCCGGATCCGTATTGAAAAGGTGATTTAACAGATCTGCGGTGCGTTTGTGTTTCTCGTTCGACCCGTTTTTTGCAACGTCTTTTTTAATAGAAGTTTCCAGTTTGTTCGTGTTGATAGGTTTAACGCTGGGTTTGGCCACTTTAGCCTGTTGCGACGGCGTTTTGTTGTTATTGATTACCGCCACCAGTTTCCTTTTAAACTCCGGTGTTTTGGGATGATTGGGATTGTATTTTATAAAGTTGGCAATGACTTGCGGATCGGTACTTTTTTCGACCTGTGCGGCGGTGTAAGAAGATTGCGCACACGATAGCGTAGAGATGAAAAAAGCAAAAAAATAAAAATATTTCTTCATGAACAGGGTGATTTTTAAAAGTTTAAATTTTAAGAATAACGCAAAAACATCCTTTTTAGTTTGTGCTAAATTTATTATATTTGCAGCGCTGAAAAAAAGCCAATTTACTCAAAATTTCAATATAAAAATAAATATATGTATACACCAGTTGCTGCAGATGTAGCTAAATTAAGAAACATTACAGGCGCAGGAATGATGGACTGTAAAAAAGCGTTGGTAGAAGCTGAAGGAGACTTCGACAAAGCCATCGAAATCCTTCGTAAGAAAGGACAGAAAGTTGCGGCTAACAGAGCAGACAGAGAATCTGTTGAAGGCGCTGTAATTGCAAAACTGAACGAGGACAACACCATGGGAGCTATTATCGCTTTAAATTGTGAAACAGATTTCGTAGGTAAAAACGACAGTTTCGTAGAATTGGCACACGAACTGGCAGAACAGGCTGTTGCTTACGCAAATAAAGAAGAATTTTTAGCTTCAGATTTCCACGGAATGACGGTTGCTGAAAAATTGATCGAACAAACAGGAGTAATTGGAGAAAAAATCGAAATCGGTTCTTTCGAAAGAATTGAAGGCCCATTTTTAGGTGCTTATATTCACGCAGGAAATAAAATTGCGGCCATCACGTCGCTGTCTCAAAATGTAGACGGTGCTTCAGAAGTTGCAAAATCCGTGTCGATGCAGGTTGCAGCAATGAACCCACTGGCTTTAGACGAAACTATGGTTTCTCAGGAAACGATCGACAGAGAACTTGATATCGAAAGAGAAATCTTAACGAAAGAAGGAAAACCTGCAAACATCATCGACAACATCCTGAAAGGAAAAATGCAGAAATTCTACAAAGACAACACTTTGGTACACCAGGCTTTTATTAAAGACGGAAGTACTTCGGTTGCAGATTATGTAAAATCTGTAAACGGCGATTTAAAAGTAATTGGATTTGTAAGAGTTAGTCTTACATAATCGAACACGATCCCTTATAAAAATCTCTTTCTGCCAAAGGAAAGAGATTTTTTTTTCGGCTAATTAGAAGTAATTTCACAGCATATTTCAACTTATGAAAATCGGCAGCTTTCTATCTTTCCTAATCTGCATTTTTCTTGTTTTGATTCCCACTGAAATAAAGACGCAATACATCAATGTTGATACCAATTTCTCGGCGGATCAGCTCGTGAAAGATGTTTTCTTTGGCACCCAAAGTGCCGGCTGCATTTCCGTGGAAGATGTGACGGTTAATGGATACGATTTTGGAAACGGCAACAAAAGTTTTGGATATTTTAATAAAAACGGCAGCGGTTTTCAGATGGAAGAAGGAATAATTCTTTCCACCGGCAGCGCTTTAACGGCAATTGGTCCGAATGATTTTATTCAAACTAAGGACCGCAACAGTCCCTTTGCAAATTCAGGTTGGGGAGGCGATCCGGATCTTATTGATATTTTGAACCAAAGCGGCCTTAATTCTGATAATATTTTAAACGCGACCGTTTTAGAATTTGATTTCACCTCTTTGAAAAGCAGCGAAATAAGTTTTGATTACCTTTTTCTTTCGGAAGAATACCAGACCGGTAATTGCCAATATTCCGACGCATTTGCCTTTCTTATTAAAAAAGCAGACAATTCAACACTTTATAAAAACATTGCGGTAATTCCCGGGACCCAAACGCCCGTTTCGACGTTAACAATTAATGCCGCGCCGTTTTGCCAGAAAAACACCGAATACTTTGGAAGTTTCAACGGCGTGCAAACCCCTACTAATTTTAATGGCCAAACGAAAATCTTAACTGCAAAAGCGGAGGTAGAAATTGGTGTTAAATATCACATCAAGCTTGTTATTGCCGATCATGGTGATGTAACTGGCCTTTTCGATTCTGCCGTATTTTTAAAAGCCGGAAGTTTTGTAGGCAACAAAGATCTCGGTTCGGATCGACTTATTTCTCAGGGCACCGCACTCTGTGAAAATTCGACTTTACTACTGGAGGCTACCACTGCCGGAGCCACGTATCAATGGTACAAAGACGGACTTCCGATTACGGGAGAAACTGCGCCCACTTACACCGTAACAACGGCGGGAGATTACGAGGTTCGGATCGATGATTCCGGTTGTCCGGTGAAAGGATCCATCAAAATTGAATATGCTGCAATACCTGTATTAGATGAAAAAAAGTACTGTAATTATAACAATGGAAATCCCATTTCTGTTCAACTTCAGGATTTAAACAAAGAAATCGTCACCAATTATCAGGATTATTTCGAAGTTACGTATTTTGCAGATTCCACTTATTCCGCACCCTTGCCAAACAACTTCACCCACACTTCCGACGTTGATATTTTTGCGAAGGTAAAAAGTGGCATCTGTGCACCTGTTAGAGAGGTTGTTCATCTTTACACACCAAAAAAGTCGATTCTTTTGACAAACCAGACCATTTGCCCAAATGCGGTCACAAGATTAGAAACTGAGCCTACGTTCACCTTCTACAAATGGATGCACGAGAACGGCGACCTCATTGCGGAAGGACCTACTGTCAACTTTGTGGATGATATTCCTGTAGGAAAATATATCGTAGAACTAACGGCGCAAAACGGCTGCAAACTGCAACAGGAAGTTACCGTTGGTGCCGCAGAACTTCCGCAGATAACGAACATTGAAGTCACCGGAAATAGAGCAACAGTTTTTGTGATGGGCGGAAATCCTCCTTACCAGTATTCGCTGGATCAGGGCACTTTTCAATCATCCAATATTTTCACCGATGTTACGCGTGGACGACACAAAATCTCCGTGAAGGACGATAAAAACTGCGAAATTATTGAAAAGGAATTTTTGGTCATCAACCTCATTAATGTGATTACACCAAATGCTGACGGTAAAAATGATGTCCTGGATTATTCCGATCTTCAGCTTAAAAAAGACGTCATCATCACCATTTATGATCGGTTTGGGACCGCTGTTTTTACTTCCAAAAATCCGCCCTACCTCTGGGACGGAAAAATGAGTGGCAAAGTTCTGCCTACCGGCAATTACTGGTACATTTTGAACTGGACTGAACCGGATACCAGTTTACCTGTTTCCTATCAAGGCTGGATGCTGCTAAAAAACCGCGATTAACTTAAGCCAGCGTAATGTGGCCGAAATGCTGAAAACCATTGCGAAAATCTTTTACAGACATTCTTTTTTTGCCTTCCAACTGTAATTCTTCGGGAAAATAAAATCCGTCTGATGTATAAATTCTGAACTGATGTTTGTCGATTTCCAAAGTTCCCGGAGCTTTTTCGTGCGCAGACAATTCAAATCGGCCTTCATAAATTTTCAAGGTTTTTTCTTCCTCCCCTATTTTCAGACTCGTAAACGCACACGGATAAGGCGACATGCCGCGGATAAAATTGTACACTTTTTCTGAATTTTGCTTCCAGTTAATTCTGGTGTCTTCTTTAAAAATTTTGAACGCATTTTTAGGTTCATCCACAGCAGGCTGTGGCATTTCCTGTATAGAATTCTCCGCCAAACCATCTAATGTTTTTACTACGAGCTTCGCACCCATTTGCATAAGGCGGTCGTGAAGTGAGCCCGCGTTTTCGGTGGGCACAATTTCAATCGCCTCCTGTAAAAGGATATTTCCTTCGTCGATTTTTTCGTTAATAAAGAAAGTTGTGGCTCCTGTTTTTTTCTCGCCGTTGATGATTGCATAGTTGATGGGTGCGGCGCCACGATAATCCGGCAACAAGGAAGCATGAAGGTTGAAAGTGCCCAGTACCGGCATTTCGAATAAGATTTTCGGCATCATTCGGAAGGCCACAACCACGAAAACATCGGCGTTTAATTTTTGAATCTCCTCTAAAAATTCTTCATTTCGCAATTTCTCCGGCTGAAAAACCGGAAGCTGTTTTTCTGCGGCAAACATCTTCACCGCCGACTGATTTACTTTTTGACCGCGCCCACTGGCTTTATCTGCCACCGTAACTACGCCGACGACTTCGTGAACGGATTGATGAATGGCTTCTAAACAGGTTTTTGCAAATTCCGGAGTTCCAAAAAAGACGACTTTTAATGATTTCATTTATATTTAAAAAAGGAGATTAATAATTTTTCAGAGACTTTTAAAATAAGATATCAGGAATTAGGTTATCGTGTACGTTCTGAAGTTAAGCATTTTTACACGCCCTGAATCTAAAAGATGAATGAGATTTTCGAGGATATTATCTTTCTCGAAATAATTTAATTTGATGGCGATCTCTTCGACGTTTGAAGGTTTTTGGCGGAGTATTTCCACA